>NZ_LSZO01000135.1 GCF_001580025.1 Ventosimonas gracilis
CGGGCTACGCCCTACGCCGCCTGAAACCGCAAGGCAAAACCGGACAGTTCATTTGCTTTAAAACCGGACAAGTCTATTTGTTGACAACAGGACTTTCGAGAAGTTCCCCTTTCTCATAACGGGGCGAGGGGCGAGATACTCAGGCGAGCCGCCAGTCAATCGGGCTGAGGCCGTGCTGGCTTAAGAAATCATTGCAGCGGCTGAAGTGGCTGTTGCCGATAAAACCGCGGTGGGCAGACAAGGGCGAGGGATGCGGCGAGCGCAAAATCAGATGCTTGCTGGCATCAATCAAGGGCTGCTTGC
Organism: Ventosimonas gracilis; assembly: GCF_001580025.1. Lineage (GTDB taxonomy): Bacteria > Pseudomonadota > Gammaproteobacteria > Pseudomonadales > Pseudomonadaceae > Ventosimonas > Ventosimonas gracilis. The sequence goes on from NZ_LSZO01000135.1 coordinate 304, forward strand.
TTTGCGCATGAGCGCCCCAGAGCATAAAAACCAAGTGCGGGCGCAAGCGGCTTATTTGCTCAATCACTAAATCGGTAAAGTGCTGCCAGCCACTTTTGGCGTGCGAACCAGCTTTGCCCTGCTCCACCGTAAGCGAGGTGTTAAGCAGCAGCACGCCTTGCGCCGCCCAAGCCGCAAGGCAGCCGTGGTCGGGCGAGTCAATATTTAAATCGCGCTTGAGTTCTTTAAAGATATTTTGCAGTGAGGGAGGCACGGCAATGCCCGGCGGCACAGAGAAACTCAAGCCGTGCGCCTGCCCCGCACCGTGATAAGGGTCTTGCCCCAAAATCACCACTTTGACCTGCTCTAGCGGGGTGCTGTTCAGTGCATTGAAAATCAGCGAACCTTTCGGGTAAATGATTTTTCCGGCGGCTTTTTCTGCGAGCAAAAAGCGACGTAACTCATGCATCCAAGGCTGATTAAAAGCCTCTTGCAACGCAACAAGCCAGCCAGCTTCAAGCTGTATGGCTCGCCCTTCAGCGCTGTCAGGGCTTGATTTCGACATAGGTCTCGTCACGAATTTGCCGCAGCCAAGCCTGTAACTCTTCATCGTATTTGCGTGCACGCAAAAAGCCGAATGCCTGTTGCTGGCGGATTTGCTCACGGTTATCGACGCTGCGCCTGTCCAGCACTTGCAGCACGTGCCAGCCGTAGGTGCTCTGGAAGGGTTTAGAGAGCAAATCCTTTGGGCTGTTTTCCATCACCTGACGGAACTCAGGCTCCAAGGCATCCGCCGTCACCCAGCCCATATCACCGCCTTCACGTACTGAGCCTGGGTCTTCGGAAAACCTTTGCGCAAGTTCGGTAAAGTCTTCACCATTTTGGATGCGTTGATACAGGCGCTCGGCGAGTCTTCTCGTTTCAGCGTCACTACGGATTTCACTGGGGCGCAGCAGGATATGACGGACATGGGTTTCATTGCGCATTTGCGGCGTTTCGCCGCCGCGTTTTTCCAGCAGCTTGACGATCACAAAGCCGCCCGGGATGCGTACCGGTTCGGTCACGTCCCCCGGCCGCATCAGGCTGACCTCGCGGTCAAACGGCGACGGCAGTTCAGCGGCTTTACGCCAGCCCATATCGCCGCCTTCCAGTGCGCTTTCACTGGCGGAAACCATCATCGCGGCTTGTGCAAAGTCCGCGCCTTGGCGCAACTTTTGGTACAAATCGGTTGCCTTGCGGGTGGCTTCTTGCACGCTTTGCGTGGAGGCGCTTTCCGCTATCGGGACGAGGATGTGCGCCAGGTGGTATTCCTCAGACAGCTCCAGTTTACCCACTTCCGAGTTCAAGAAGTTCTGTACTTCCTGCTCGCTGACCTGAATACGCCCGCCGACCTGGTGCTGACGCACGCGGCTGATAATCATCTCGCGGCGTACTTGCTCGCGCGCCGTGTCAAACGACAGCCCATCCTGCGCCAACGCGGCGCGAAACTGCTCAAGCGTTAGATTGTTGCGTGCGGCAATGGTCTGCATCGCTTGGCCTAGCTCTTCATCGTTAATGCGGATGGCAGCACGCTCACCAATTTGCAATTGGATGCTTTCCAAAATCAGCCGCTCCAGCACTTGTTGGCGCAATGTGGCTTCATCCGGCATCGGCATGTCGTCGCGCTTTTGGATGGTTTGCCGTACTTCGGCCATGCGCTGATTAAGCTGGCTTTGCATAATCAGATCGTTGTCAACAATGGCCACCAAGCGGTCGAGCGGCTGCACCGCCGCAAACAGCGAACCCGATGCCAAAAGCGAGGCAACAAAAATAAAACATAATTCGCGCCCAAAACGGCGCAGCGGTTTAAAAGCCTCGTTTTTCACGTTGTTGATACCCTTCTATGCCATTCATAAAACTTTCCACCTTGTTACCGGCAATGCCGCCCAAGCCTTTAAATACAACTTGCAGAAAAACCCCACGGTCGGGTTTTTCATTTAATACCGGCGACAGGCTGTATTGATCATCATCGAGCCATTCGCGGGCGACCAGCCGCGCCTTCCAGCAACAACTATCGTATTCCACACCAAACAGGCGTTCCAGATTGCGGCTGCGGTTGTAATCGTGCTGCCAACGACCCAACAGGCTCCACTGGTTAAACAGCGGCCAAATAACGCTCAAATCGTGTTGTGAAATCTTGTAATAGTCATGAATCAGTTTGCCGGTGACCGGATCTAAATAATCGCCGCCCGATTGCCAATTACCGGTAGTGGAGTTGTAAACCAAGGTATCGTTGCGATAGCGATAACCCAGGTTAATGATTTTGCGTGGGTCATCTTCCGGCTGATAATGGAACATCACTCTGCCGGAGTGGGTTCGGTGCGCTTTGGCATCCCAATTAAAATCGGAAGAAACACGCCAGTCACGATTCATCCGATATTGCCAAGCCAGCGCGTAGGGCGACTCGCGGTTTGTCGACATGGAACGATTTTTATAATTGATGTTTGGCATTTGCACCGTGCGGTCACGGAAATAACGGATTTGCCCCAAGCTCAAACGCTGGCGCTCAACACCATCGGCCATGATTTCACGCGCGCTAAGTCCCAGCGAAAGCTGATTGGCATCGCCAATGCGGTCATGTCCGCTAAAACGGTTATCGCGCCATAATGAGGCGTAACTAAAGCTGCTTTCAGCGGTATCAAAAATCGGAATGTCTTGTTGGTCTTTTTCCGGCACATAGAGATAAAACAGGCGCGGTTCCAGCGTTTGCTTGCTGTTTTCACCTTGCCGCTCAAAATAAAGGCCAGCGTCCAGACTGGAAATCAATAAATTACCACTGGGTGTTTTATCAAAGTTCGCACCTACCTGGCTTTTGCCCAAGCTGTCCAGCGTTAAACGGTAATCGGTATGCAGGTATTTAAGCCTGGGTTTGATAAAGCCCCATTGCGTTTCAAGCGGCAAACTGATGCTGGGGGCAAAATACAGACGGTCGGCATTACTGCGTTCCATGCCAGACAAATTGGTGTCATACCAAAGCGTTGATACGCCGTTTTTGTCGGTAAAACTGCCGTGGCGTAAATTGCGGGTAAAGCGCGTATATTCCCCGGCATAATCAAATTGCAAACCAGCCGGGGAAAACGGCAGTTTACCGTTAATACCGACTTGCGGCAGGCGGTCATAAGGGGTGACTTGTACCACTGAGGCGAGTTCATAAGCATGCAGTTTAATAAAGGCGCGGTAGCTGTCACCGCGCCAAGTTAAGCTGCCACGCTGGTCTACTTGTTTATCCACATCCGGCAGCAACTCACTGGAAAGGTCTTGAAAAAAATACGGGTCACTAATGCGGCTAAAGTCAATTTCACCCAATAAACGTGAAGCAAAGCCTTGGCTGTGCTGCCAGTTATACAGCCAGCGATTTTTACTGTAACCCGATTGCAATTTACGCTCATCTTCGCTGTCGGAAAGAAACGCCGCGCCCAAGCGCCCTTGTCCATCGTTTACAAGATAACGCCCCTCGCCTTCCAGATATAACCCGCGTTTTTCCATCCAGGTGGGATACAGCGTGGCATCATAATGAGGCGCGAGGTTGAAGTAATAGGGGGTTTGCAAATAAGCACCGCTATCGGTACTGCGCCCAAACGAGGGCATCAGAAAACCGGAAACGCGGCGGTCGTCAATCGGAAAGCGAATATAAGGCGTATAGAGTATCGGCAGGTTTTTAACGCGCAGGGTAACGTTAGTCGCCGTGCCAAAGCCTGCTGCGGGGTCGAGCATGATATTGTTGCCGCGCAAGTGCCAAGCATTACTGTCTGGCGCACACTGCGTATAAGAGCCGTTTTTTAGACGAATAATGCCGTTTGCCTCGCGCTTGATGTAATTGGCACCACCGCGGCTGCGCGTTTCGTGCAAAACATATTCGGCGTTATCGATCTGTGCAGAACCATCGCTCAACTGTACCTCGGCGCGCTCGCCCACCAGTAATGCGCCTTTTTCGCGCAAGCGCACGCCACCGGACAACTCGGCGCGGCTTTCTGTTTGATACAGATGCGCTTCATCGGCCTCAACCTGCAAACTGCCTTGGCGCAGTACCACGCCACCGGCCAGGGTCGCGATTTGCTCCTGCTGCTGATAACGCGAAACACGCGCCGACAGATGGGTAGGCGACTGGCTGGGCGGGGTTTTGTCATCCATCCCCGGGCGAAACGGCTCAACGTAAGTGCCGCTGCACCAAGGCGCTATTTCGGCGCGTTGCGCGTCGCTCAACTGTTCACGTGGCACCCAGTCCAGATGCGTGTAATAGGGGCTGCGTAATTGCAGGGCAAAGCCTTTGTTGTCACCGACTAGAGATTTATCCTGTGCCATCGCCATCGTGCCAAAGGCACAGGCTGCCACCGCCTGTACGCACAACAAAAGGCGAGAACTTGTTGCGAAAGCCCATCCATTGGTTGAGCGATTTTTAACAAGCGTTGGATGAAGTGTTGCCATCTATGCGTTTCCATACCTGTTGATTTATCGACCACCGCATTTAATTGTCACTGCTTTTGTGCTGCACCCGATAATGCATAGGACAGCCCGTTTTCGGCTTGTCATAGTAGCAAGGTTTGCCGCTTGCAGCAGTAGGATTACAATCAGCGCCTTTGTTGCCTTAAGAAGCCCTGTTATGCCGCAAACCCACCGCCCGCCCACCGCCATACTGGATACACGCGGCCTGCTGTGCCCGGAACCGGTGATGATGCTACACGGCAAAGTACGCGAACTGGCTAGCGGTGATGTACTTAGAGTGCTCGCCAGCGACCCCTCCACGCGCCGCGACATCCCCAAGTTTTGCCATTTTTTGGGGCATGAACTGCTTAAGCAAAGCGAGCAGGACGGTGCTTTTGAGTATTGGCTAAGGATTGCTCAATAAGCGAAAAGGCCGCTTGAATAGATCAAGGTTTGTACAAGATTTTTTGCAAGTGGAGGCTACTTAAATGGTCGATAACGTAGAAAACTTGACGCTGGAACATTTAAAGTGTTTTCAAGAAGGGCAAGAGCGTATTGAACACCGATTGGTTGAGTTGACCCAGCGCATTGGCCGCATTGAACAGACACTTGCTCGCTCCAACGCCATTCATGAAGAAAGTTACGCCGAACAAAGCGCCAGACTTGACCATCTGAATGATCGCATCGAACGTATCGAGCGGCGACTTGAGTTGCGTGACCATTAAGCGGCTTTATGGGAACCGCTCTGTTCGCGCACCCAAAGTACGGTAGCTCCGGCTACGGCAATCGGCGCGATCAAAAAACCGACAAAGGGTACGCAAAGGCCAATCACTGCGCCCAAGCCAAGGCTTTGCAGGCGTTTTTTACGCAGCCAGCCGAGGGTTTGTTGCCAGTTAAGACCGTTGTTTTCTGCTGGATAATCCAGATATTGCAACGCCATCATCCAAGCACTTAATAAAATCAGCAATGGAGCGGTTAGCAGATTAACAACGGGTATCCAGGATAAAATAAAAAGCGGCAAAAACCGTGGTAAAAAATAAACCCATTTACGTAACTCGCGCTGCACGCTGCTAATAACAGTGCTGAAGGTAAAAGGCGGGAAATCCTCTTTGCCGGTTAATAGCCCTTCGATTTTTTCCGCCAGCAAGCCGTTAAAAGGTGCCAGAACCAAACCCACCAATAGGTTAAAAGCCAGTGTCAGCAAAAAGACCAACAAGATGGCAAGCAAGGGTTTAAATAAATAGCGTAAAAAATCCAGCCAACTGGGTAAAAAACTCATCAGGCTATCAATAAGGGATGAAAAAAGAATGAGCGCCAGCCATATAATCAGTCCATAGACCAGCATACTCACCAGCAGCGGCAAGACAATAAAGCGTTTAATCTGCGGGCGAAGTAACAGTGGTAATCCTTCAACTAAACAAGCCGAACCTCTAAATAGTTTGAATAGTTTGGCAACAGGCATAAATAGTCCGTTGTAGATCCGTTAGTTTTCGGGGAATTCGTAGATATAAACCTTATCCGCCGCCATTTGGTAGCCCACTTCGGCTAAATCGCTGGTGCTTTTTTCCACTTTTAGATTGCCTTCAACCCAAAACGGTTGATAGAGCATATCCAGCGGTACGCCAAGTTCAGTGGTGACGTGCACAATTTGGTTGGACGGCGGTGGCGGTACGTGGATGCACGCGCCAAAGTAAGGCACTAACAAAAACTCCGGCACGCGCCCTTCTTCTGTGACATCCAACGGCACGATATAACCGGGCAGTTTGACTAATTTGCCATTAAGCGATTGCACCACCGGCGCATTGGGATATTGCTGCAAGGCGGCCGGGCTCGACTCCACGCCATTCAGTACATCAGCCAATTGATTAAGGTTGTGCATCGGCGTTAACTGCGGGATTTGCGGCGGCGCATCGGCTGGGATTAACTCATCCCAAGTGAGTTCGCGCGGCGAGGCGGCGTTTGCCACATTCAATAAAAACAATAAAAAACACAGCGCAATGCGCATGAGAAGAACTCTTTACAAGCGGATGGAAAGCCCATCAGAAAGCGACTGGCGATAGGCGCGCCAAGCCGGTATAAAACCCATCAGCAAGGCAGCAGACAGAATAGCGCCAAGCAGTGCCCATTCATAGCCAGAAGGCAGCGTAAACGGCAGATGCAAGCCGTACAGGCTTTGCAGCAGGTCTCTAGAAACGGCAATGCCCAAATAGAGCAGCAAAAGCCCCAGCAGAATGCCGAGGCCCGTCAGCGCCAAGGCTTCCAGCACCAAAAGACTTGCGATATGCCAAGGCCGCGCACCGACTGAACGCAAAATCGCCATTTCACGGCGGCGTTCATTAAGGCTGGTCAAAATGGCGGTGAGCATGCCTATCAGGCCGGTCAATACCACAAACAGGGAAACCACAAACAGCGCTTTTTCTGCTGTGCCCATCAGACTCCACAGCTCTTGCAGGGCAACGCCCGGCAAAACCGCCAAAAGCGGTTCGCCGCGAAATTCGTTGATTTGCCGCTGCATGCCAAAAGTCGCCACTTTGCTGTTAAGCCCCAGCATAAAGGCGGTAATGGCCTTGGGGGTTAAATCCATCTGCTTTGCTTGCTCAGCGCTGATACGTGCATTGCCGCGAGCGGGCACGCCGTTTTGCCAGTCGATATGCAGCGCCTCCATGCCGCCGAGGCTGATATGCAAGGTGCGGTCCACCGGCGTGCCGGTACGCGCCAAAATGCCGACCACGGTAAAGGGTTTGTCATCGTGCAGCAGCAGATTGACGGTAGCCACACCATGCGCCAGCACGATGCGCTGTCCCAAAGCGTAACGCAGCTTATCGGCGACCTCCGCACCCAGCACCACTTCAAATGGCTCATCGTCTTTAAAAAAACGCCCGTCGCGGATGGCAAGCGACTGCTTGCGGCCATAGCGGTAGTGTTCAAAATAATCGGTATTGGTACCCATCACTCGATAACCACGATGCGAATCGCCCAAGGAAATCGGTATCGCCCAGCTCACCCGTTTATCACCGGCAATGGTCTGAAAACTGCTCCAGCGGATATTGTTGGTCGCGTTGCCGATGCGAAAAACCGAATACAGCAGCAGATTGATGCTGCCGGAACGCGCACCGACGATTAAATCCGTCCCGCTAATGGTGCTGGCAAAACTCGCGCGTGCTTCAGTGCGCACGCGCTCCACCGCAAGCAGCAGGCAGGCGGAAAGGGCAATGGCAAAAACGGTCAAAAAAGCGGTAAAACGGCGATTAGCCAAGCTAGCCAAGGCTAGGCGCAACAGGTGCATTTCAGCAGACCTCGCAGGCGTGGTTGATTTGTGCGAGCGATAAACTGCGGTCAAACAAGGGCGCCAAGCTCTGGTCGTGACTGACAAACAAAAGGCTCGCCCCCGCCGCGCGGCATTCGGCAAACAGCAATCCTAAAAAGGCTTCGCGGGTATCCGCATCCAGCGCGGAAGTCGGCTCATCGGCAATGACCAACTCCGGCTGCCCAATCAGCGCCCGCGCCGCAGCAACACGCTGCTGCTGGCCGATGGACAGCGTATCGGCGCGCCGATGGAGTAAATCCTCAGCCAGCCCCAAATGCTGCAAAAGCTGCTGCGCCGCCTGCGCTACGCTGCCATGACGCGCCGCCGCCCTGCTTTCACGCAGTTTGGAGAAGCAACAAGGCAGTTCGACGTTGCCCTGCACCGACAAAAAAGGCAGCAGATTAAATTGCTGGAAGATATAGCCGGTATGGTCTGCGCGAAAATAGTCACGCTTCGCAGGTGATAGCTTGCCAATGTCCTGCCCCAAAAGCCGCACCACACCACGACTGGCGCGTTGCACGCCGCCAATTAAGCCCAGCAACGTGGTTTTGCCGCTACCTGACGGGCCTTTAAGAAACAAGGTCTCGCCCGCATCCAGATGAAATTCGGGGATATTGAGCAGTTCGTCTTTCTGGCCGGGCCACGCAAAGCCCAGTCCAGAAAGTTCCAACAGATGTGGCATGGTTTAGAAGTCAAAACGCGGATTGGCCGGGGTCACTTCTGCGCCTTTTTGTCCATTCGGGCCGACAAACTGCACCTTGAATTTTTCGGTGCCCGGAAATTGTTTAAAAAAGGCCGATAAATCCAGCGCTTTCAGTTGCTCAGGCGCCGTGCAATTGAATTCGTATTCGGCCTCAATATCGGCGTGCTGATGACTGTGGCCGTCTTCGTCATGGTCATGGTCATGGTCATGGTCGTGGTCGTGGTCGTGCGCGTCGCCAAACAATGGGCTTTCCAACTCCATTTCGGTGACTTTGCAAACGCCCGCAGGCAGCGCAAACAGGGTTAAAGGTTTTTCCAGCGCGGCGCGCGCGGCAGCCAGTTTGGCTTTATCGGCATCGCTCTCAGCCTGGTGCTCAAAGCCCACAAGGTTAATCGCTGGGCTGTCCAGTTCAATCTCAAACTTAGTGCCTTCGAGCGCCAGATTAAGCGAGGCAATCCCGTGCACGTGTGCGCCCAAGCTGCCGTGCGCGTGGTCATGATCATGGTCGTGCTCATGAGGATGGTCGTGGTCATCCGCCGAGGCGATATACAGCGGCGACAGGGCAAACGGCAGGGCAAGCAGTATTGAGCGCATAGCGGCAACTCCATTTTTCGGGGAAAGAAAGAGCGCAATTGTTACGGTATAACGTGGCTATTGGCAATAGCCTACCTGCCCATTTTTAACGCTTTGCTGCGCGCCCTGTTGCAGCAAGGCATGATGCGTGCCGCTTTGATGGTGGCGTTCAGCCAACGCATTGATAAGCCCCTTCCCCACTTGTGGGAGAAGGGAGTAAAGCGCCCTAGTCTTCCAGTTCTGCCCAGCGTTCCAGCAGCCCGTCCAATTGTTGTTGCAGCGCTTGAAGTTGCTGCAACAGGGCGCCGGTTTGTTCTGGCGGGCGCAGATAAAAGTCGGCGGCGGCGATTTCGCCGTTAAGTGCCTGGATTTGCTCTTCCGTCTGTTCAATACGCGAAGGCAGTGCGTCAAGCTCGCGTTGCAGTTGGTAGCTCAGTTTTTTTCGGGCGGACGGAGCGCTATTGGCCTCGCTGCTTCTTGGCTTATCAACGGCGGGTTTATCGCCTTCTACCTTGTCGCCAACGGCCGCAAGCCACGCGGGCGAGCCGCCTTGTGCCAGCCAATCCTGATAGCCACCGACGTATTCGCTAACCTTGCCGCCGCCTTCAAAGACCAAAGTGCTGGTGGCGAGGTTATCTAAAAAGCTGCGGTCGTGGCTGACCAGCAAGACGCTGCCGCTAAATTCAAGCAGTCGTTCTTCGAGCAGTTCGAGGGTTTCTACGTCGAGGTCGTTAGTCGGTTCATCCAGCACCAGTAAATTGGCCGGTTTGCTGAACAGTTTGGCCAGCACCAGCCGCGCCCGTTCGCCGCCAGAGAGCGCCTTGACCGGCGTTCTGGCACGCGCAGGACTAAATAAAAAATCGCCCAGATAACTTAAAACATGGCGGTTTTGCCCGTTGATCTCAATAAAGTCGCGCCCTTCGGCCAGGTTATCCAGCACGCTTTTTTCCAGATCCAATGACTCGCGTAATTGGTCAAAGTAAGCCAGCTGTAGCTTGGTTCCTGCGGTCACTGTGCCGCTGTCGGGTGTGAGTTCGCCCAGCAAAAGTCGAAGCAAGGTACTTTTGCCGCTGCCATTGGCACCCAATAGGCCAATACGGTCGCCACGCTGGATGACCAAGGAGAAGTGATCAATCAGCTTTTGCCCGCTGCCCGCATGGCTAAAGCTAATGTCCTTGGCGACTATCACTTGCTTGCCGGATTCTGCCGCTGTTTGCAGTTGCAAATTGGCGCGTCCTTGCCGTTCGCGGCGCTGCTTGCGCTCTTCACGCAGTGCTTTAAGTGCGCGCACACGGCCTTCATTGCGAGTACGTCGCGCCTTGATGCCTTGGCGAATCCAGACTTCTTCTTTGGCAAGATTTTTATCAAAGAGGGCATTAGCGGTTTCTTCCGCCTCAAGCTGCTGGGTTTTGTGCTGCAAAAAGCCCGCGTAGTCGCCTTGCCACTGCGTTAAGTGACCACGGTCGAGTTCCCAAATATGGGTCGCCAGATTTTGCAGAAAGCTGCGGTCGTGGGTGATAAACAGCAGCGCACCGGAAAATCCACGCAGCACGTCTTCAAGCCAGGCGATAGCGCCGATGTCCAGATGGTTAGTCGGCTCGTCCAAAAGCAGCACATCCGGCTCTGCGACCAAGGCTTGCGCCAGCAGCACGCGCCGCCGCCAGCCGCCGGACAGTTCACTTAGCGCTTTATCCGCCGGTAGATGCAAGCGGCTCAGCGTGCTCTCCACCCGCTGCTGTAACTGCCAACCGTCGTTTGCTTCCAACTGGTGCTGAATATGGCTTAGCCGGGCAAGGTCGTCATCGGTCTTGATATGCTGCGAAAGGTGCTGATATTCGGCGAGCAGGCGGCCATTTTCAGCCAAACCCAGAGCCACTTGCTCAAATACCGTGCGCTCGCTGGCTTCGGGCAATTCTTGTGGCAACTCGCCAATGATAAGGCCGTTTTCCTTCCAGACGTCACCGGAATCGGCCTGTATTTCGCCTTTAATCACGCGCAGCAGGCTGGATTTTCCGCTGCCGTTGCGACCAATCAAACAAACCCGCTCACCACGCGCAAGCTGCGCCGACACGCCGTCTAAAAGCGCCATAGCGCCGTAAGCGAGTGATAGTTGATTGAGCCTTAATACCGTCATGCCACATTCTCCAAAGCAAGCGGCGGATTTTACGGGAAAGCTTAAGTTCTTTTCCTGGCGCGGATTAGAGAGGAGTAAAAACTTTCCATTTAATATTTTTATCCATTACTCTTGCGCCTCTTTAGTAGTTTCGACTAATAACCACTTCGCAAGGAAGCCTTGCCATGCCTTACCTTCGTTTGTTGCTGGTCTGTGCGTTATTTGCTTTGACTGCCTGCGAGCAGTCGTCCACCGATTCCTCGCAAAATCAGCTCACGACAGCAGCGCAGGCACAGACCGGCCAGCCGCAGCCGCCCAAAAAAGCATCTCTTGATACCAAGGAACTGGCGCAGCGCTACGCAGACCGCCCGCTTACTGTGGCGGATGTTTCAGAAATCCAGCTTGACGGTGCCAGCACGCTGTCAGTGACCTTTTCCACACCGCTTGACCCGCAGCAAAAGCTCAGTGATCGCCTGCATCTGGTAGACAGCAAAAGCGGCGCGGTCGATGGTGCGTGGGAGCTTAGCGATAACCTGATGACGGTCTATCTGCGCCATCTTGAGCCGCAGCGCGAGCTGATTTTTACCGCCGATGCCCATTTGCAGGGCGTGGCCGGGCAGCGTTTGGGCACGGATCACAGCGAGAAACTGGCCACCCAAGACATTAAGCCGATGATTGGTTTTGCCAGCCGTGGCTCGCTGCTGCCGACTCGTCTTGCTGAAGGCTTGCCGGTGATTGCGCTGAATGTGGATAAAGTCAATGTCGAGTTCTTTCGTATCAAACCAGAAAGCTTGCCGAAGTTTCTAAGCCAATGGGGGCGCTCGACCGGCTTGGTCCATTGGAATGCCGAAGACTTAATTCCCATGGCCGATTTGGTCTACGGCGGGCGTTTTGATTTAAATCCAGCGCGCAACACACGCGAGCGCTTGCTGCTGCCGCTATCCGGCATTAAAGCGTTGCAAGAGCCTGGCGTTTATTTTGCCGTGATGCGCGAAGCGGGCGATTACAGCCGATACACCCATCCGGCAACAGTGTTTTCCTTGAGCGATATTGGCCTGTCCGCGCACCGCTACCAAGGGCAGTTGGCGGTATTTACCCAGGCGCTGGAAGGCGGCGAGGCACTCGCTGGCATTGAGCTGGAACTGCTGGACGATAAAGGCCAACTGGTGCAAAGCGGGAAAACCGATAAAGCCGGTTACGCGCTGCTGCCGTTATCCACTAAAGCAGAAGTGCTGCTGGCGCGCCAAGGCCATCAAACCAGTGTGCTGCAACTTAAACGCGCGGCGCTGGATTTATCCGAGTTCAAGGTAGACGGCGCTAGCGCACAGGCGCTGCAATTTTTCGTCTTTGGCCCGCGCGATTTATACCGCCCAGGCGAGACCGTACTGCTCAATGCCTTATTGCGTGATGCCGACGGCAAGCCGGTCGCCGCGCAGCCAGTGACGGTGGAAGTTAAAAAACCGGATGGCCAGACCGCACGAACCTTTGTCTGGAATCCTGGCGAAGGCGGCTTCTATCAATACCAACTGCCGATTGACGCAGGTGCACCGACGGGTCGCTGGCAACTGCTGTTTAATTTGACCGGCAACAGCAGCGCCGTGCACAGTTACGAGCTGATGGTCGAGGACTTTTTGCCCGAACGCATGGCGCTTACCCTATCCGCCAGCAAAGAACCACTCAGCCCAAAAGAACTGGCGCAGATTGAAGTCGAAGGCCGCTACCTGTACGGCGCTCCAGCGGCGGGCAACCGCCTGTCCGGCCAATTTTTTGTACGCCCGTTGCGTGAAGCAGTGCCCGCACTGCCGGGCTATCAGTTCGGCTCAGTGACCGAAAAAATCGAACAATACTTTGATTTGGATGAAGAAAATCTAGACAGCGAAGGCAAAGCCCAGCTAATCATCGAAAGCTTGTGGGCAGAAACCCGCTCGCCGCTTGCCTTAACGGTGCAAGCGAGCTTGCAGGAATCTGGCGGCAGGCCGATTACCCGCCGCGTGCAGCAACCGATTTGGCCGGCGAAGCAGATGCCCGGATTGCGCCCGCTGTTTGACGGCCTAGAGGTCGATGCAGACAGCCTCGCCGAATTTGAACTGGTGATGGCCGATATTGACGGCAACAAGCTGGCGGCGGATAACCTTGCCTTACGCTTTATTCACGAACGGCGCGATTACTACTGGAGTTTTTCCGAAGATTCCGGCTGGGGCTATCGCTACAACGAAAAACCCATCCAGCTTGACCAAAGCACGGTGCAGATTACTGAAGGCAGCAGCTTAAATTTAAGCTTTCCGGTGGAATGGGGCAGCTACCGCGTTGAGGTAGAGGATCCTAAAAGCGGCGTGATCAGCAGTGTGCGCTTCTGGGCGGGCTACCGCTCGCAGGACAACAGTGAAGATGGTGCCGTACGCCCCGACCAAGTCAAGCTCAGCTTGGATAAACCGGCCTATCAGGCCGGTGAAATCGCCCAAGTCACCATTACTCCGCCTGCCGCCGGACGCGGCTGGCTGCTTTTAGAATCGTCCAAAGGCCCGCTCTGGTGGCAGGAAATCGACCTGCCGGAAGGCGGCAAAACCGTTGAGCTGCCGGTAAGCCATGATTGGGCGCGGCATGATTTGTATTTAAGCGCCTTGGTTATCCGCCCCAGCGAGCGCAAAGTGGCAAGTGTGCCCAAACGCGCGGTCGGCGTACTGCATCTGCCGTTATCGCGCCAAGAGCGAAAGTTAAGCCTTAATCTGCAAGCGCCAGAAAAAATGCGCCCACGCCAACCGCTTAAGGTAAAGGTCAGCGGTTTGGATGCTCAGGGTGTCGCCGCCAGCGGTGCCAAGGTACTGGTGTCGGCGGTGGATGTCGGCATTTTGAATATCACCGACTACAAAACCCCCGACCCGTTTGCCGCGCTGTTTTCGCGTAAGGGCTACGGGGTAGACCAGATGGATGTCTACAGCCAGCTTATTGAAGCCGGCAACGCGCGTTTGGCCAATCTTGCCTTTGGCGGCGATGCGGAGCTTGAAAGCGGCGGCAAGCGCCCTGACACCAGCGTTAATATTGTCGCGCTGCAAAGTGCGCCGGTCACGCTGGATGAAAACGGACAGGCCGAAATTAGCCTCGATATTCCCGACTTTAACGGCGAGCTGCGGCTGATGGCGCAAATCTGGAATGACCAGCAATTTGGCGCAAGCGAAGAAAAAACCATTGTCGCCGCGCCTTTAATTGTCGAACTGTCTGCCCCGCGCTTTTTAGGCAGCGGCGATCACAGCCTGCTGGCGCTGGATCTGCACAACTTGACCGATACGGCCCAGCAGCTTGAAATCCAGGTTGAATTTGACGGCCAATTGACCTCAGACACTACGCCATCTTGGTCTCAATCGCTCGCCGCCGGGGGAAAACACATCGCCCATCTGCCGGTATCGGCCAAGTCAGGCTATGGCACAGGCACGGTACGCGTTTCCGTGACCGGTCTTAGTCTGCCGGATGAAACCTTTGATGTTTGGCAGCGGCAGTGGCGCATCGGCGTGCGCCCGCCTTACCCTGCGCAGGTAAAAATCTTGCGCGCGGCGCTTGAAGGCGGCAAGTCCTGGTCCAAGGACGAGCTACTGGCAGGCTTTGCCCGCGCTGGATTGCAAGCACGCTTTGAGCTGTCCGCGCATCCGCCGCTTAATCTGTCTGAACATATCCGCGCCCTTGAAGCCTATCCCTACGGCTGCGCCGAACAGACCACCAGCGGCCTGTTCCCCTCGCTTTATGCCGATGCCGCGAGCCTCAAAAAACTTGGGCTGCAAGGCGACAGCAACAGCGAACGCGCGCAAAAAATCGAAATCGGCATTGAACGCCTGCTCGGCATGCAGCGCTACAGCGGCGGTTTTGGCCTATGGAGCAATAACGGCCGCGAGGAATACTGGCTAACCCCTTATATCTTCGATTTTCTGCTGCGCGCCCGCGAACAGGGTTTTACCGTGCCACAGCAGGCACTGGATAAAACCAGCGAACGCCTGCTGCGCTATCTGCAAGAACGCAGCCTGATTGAGCCGGACTACACAGAGGACAGCGCACACAGCATCTTCGCCACCCAAGCCTACGCAGGCTTCGTGCTCTCGCGCAGCCAGCAGGCACCGCTCGGCACACTGCGCAATCTGTTTGAACGGCGTGGCGAAGCGCAAAGCGGTCTGCCTTTGCTGCATCTTTCCATCGCCTTGAAAAACATGGGCGATGAGCTCAAAGCGCAACAAGCACTGAGCGAGGCGTTAAGCAAACAGCGCTCATCACAATACTGGTTGGGCGACTACGGCAGCGACTTGCGCGACCAAGCGCTGATACTCGCCCTGCTTGATGAGCACCAACTGCTGCCGCAAGCGCAGCGCGAAGAGCGCCTGTTTGCCCTATCCGACCTACTTGGGCGGCAGTCTTACCTGTCCACCCAAGAACGCGGCGCACTGTTTATGGTTGGCCGCAGACTGCTCAATTGGGCAAGCGGCGACTGGACGGCCAAGCTGCAAAGCGGCGAACAATCCTTTGCCCTGTCCAATCATGCGGCCTCGCTTGCCTTCTCCGCTGAAAGCTTGGCCGATAGCTTGCGCGTGGAAAACAACAGCGAGCAGACGCTGTATCAACGCCTGGATATTTCCGGCTACCCCATCAGCGCCCCGCCCGCCGGGGGTGAAAACTTAAAGATCGACCGCGAATACCTAAGCTCCGACGGGCAGCCGCTTAGCGCTGATCAGCTTAGTCAGCTTAAAAGCGGCGACTTGCTGCTGGTGCATATTCGCCTGTCCGCCAAAAACCGCGTACCCGATGCACTGGTGGTGGACTTGCTGCCCGCTGGATTGGAATTGGAAAACCAAAACCTCGCCAGCAGCAGCGCCCAACTGACCGCCACCAGCCATCAGGTCAAGGAATGGCAAAGAGAGATGTACTACCGCGCCCGCATCAAGCATCAGGAATATCGTGATGACCGCTATGTGGCCGCCCTGGACATCGACTCGGGCGTCGTCACCCACCTGCTCTATCTGGCTCGCGCCGTCACCCCCGGCACTTACCAAATACCGCCCCCGCAGGTCGAATCCATGTACCGCCCCAACTGGCAAGCCATCGGCAGTACTTCGGGCACACTCACCATCCAGGCCGAGCGATAAAAGCGCCCACTCCCCCGCCCCTCTCCCGTGAGGGGGCGGGAAGTTAATCCCAAGTGCGGGGGTCATCGGTGCTTGTCTATTGGCTGGAAACCAAGCGGGAAAGAAGCCATTAACGGGTGGTAAAAATCACTCACGGATGATTATTTATTGGATAAATCCGCTTGTTTGGACAAAGGCAGGCGCAGGGTATGTTTGTCTTGTTGCGCATTAGGAAAGTCTTGCAGCGCAGCCCGAAACAATAGGGCAAAGATATCAAGTGTATTGCTGCGCATGCCGCGGTATTCGGCGCTGCTCTCATAAACCAGTTGGCCGCTTTGGCTGTCGCGCAGCAGCAGGCGAACGCTGCGCCGGTAAATCGTCCGCGCGGGTGGAGGATCCCAGTAAAAAGGCCCCCAAGCCGAGCCAAAGCCATAAGGCGAGTAAGGCCACCAAGGCGAATAAGCGCTGTAGTAACGCGGCCAGGGGCTTTCATCAGAGACATCAGTATCGACACTAATCTGCACTATCCAGCGCCCCTGCTGATCGTCACGCTGCAAACCAGCAGCGGCCAGCGCAAGTTCTGCCCTAGCGAGAATCTGCACAAAACGCCCGCTATCACCCTGTTGCGAGGGCAGCCGCTCCAAGCGATAGCCGGTTGCCTCAAGCGGCTCGGTCAAGCTGGAATAGCTTTGCACCGTTACCGGCACTTCACGCCAACTGGCGCAGCCGGTCAGCCAGCCAAACATCAGCAGGCAAACGCCTGCATATAAAGTTCGCTTGTTAATCGGTAAGATTTGCATTTTGCCACCCCCTTCGCCGAACCATCGGCCCACTCTGCGGAAAATGAACGGATGAATGTAGAACAAGCGCTGAATTTGCGCCATTCGGCGCGTGCCTTTCTGCCACAAATTCCAGATAAATCACTGGTAAAACAATTGCTTGAGCAATCGGCGAAAGCCGCTTCCGGCGGCAATTTGCAGCCTTGGCGGGTGATTGCCTTAAGCGGTGCGCCGTTGCGTGAGCTTATCAATAAGGCCAAAGCCAGCGAAGCCTGCCCACAACAGGGGATGTCCTACCCTTCCCCACTGTTTGAGCCGTACCGCAGCCGGCGTTTTGAAAATGGCGAGATGCTCTATCAAGCGCTTCGCATTGACCGCGAAGACAAAGCCGCACGAATGGTGCAGTGGCGCAAAAATGGCGAATTTTTCGGAGCTCCTGTGGGCATTTTTATCGCTGTGCATCAGCGCATGGGCTATGCGCAGTGGATTGATCTGGGCATTTATCTGCAATCGTTGATGTTGCTCGCTTGTGAAAACGGCTTGGCCACCTGTGCGCAAGGCTATTGGCGCGACCACAACGCGCTGTTAGTTAAGGCACTGGAACTGCCCGCTGATTACCAAATCGCCTTTGGTATCGCCTTGGGTTTTGAGGATAAAAGCGCAGCAGTCAACCAATGGCGGGCAACCCGTACGGATTTTGCCGAGTGGGGCGAGTTGCGCGGGTTTTAACCCTACACCATCGCCCGCCCTACCCGGCCGGAAAACAAGCAGCCGCCTAAAAGCTACCTTCCAGCGCGTTGTACCCTTGATAGCCGCCTTCGCCAAAGCCAGCGACTTCAGCGGCTGGCACCAGTCAATCCTGCCGTGCCAGTGCCAGTGCCAAGCTGTCTCGAATGCCAAGGCGGCGTTCCAGCGGAAGTTAGCTCACAGGCCGCGACCAAACCGGCAAGACCGGCTCCCACAATAATGGCATCAGCGCTTTCCACCGGTGTGCTCCTCAGGTTTTACTCCACGGTTATCTGAATACGCTCGGAAATCACCGGTGGATTAAACGGGATATGGTTTTTATCGCCCAATAACAACTGCAAGCTGTGTTTACCCGGTGGCAAGGTGATTTGCGTTTCGGTCTGACCACCGCCAAAGTGTTGGGATTGTTCGGTAAAGGCAATGGGCTGCGCCATATCCGGAAGCGTATCCAGATCAATCAACAGATGATGATGGCCGGTCGCCGGGAAATCGACACCTGCTGGTGCGACACCCATGCCGGCAAGGCCAAATTTGACGGTGAAGGTCTGCGCGACCTTTGCCCCATCTTGCGGCTCAATAAAATAGAGCTTGGCACCTTCGGGCGCGTCGGTACGCGGCAACTCTTGCGAGGCCGCGTTGAAACTGGCTGCCAAAATCAGCGCAGACAACAGAGATTTCATCGAGTATGGCATGGCATATTTCCTTAAAATTCAGGTCTAAAGAGACGAAATAATACACAATAGCAACGAAATCGTTTTTTGCGCTTATCTTGGATAACATCACCATCAACATGCCCGAATTGCTGCTTGCCCGTGTAGAGACCTGTTATCAGCAGGCGCAGCGGTTTTTCAATCGCACCTTTACCCGCCCGCATATCAGCTTTGCACTGCGCGGACAAAAAGCCGGTTGTGCGCATCTACAGGAAAACCGCCTGCGCTTTAACGAGCGGCTCTACCGCGAAAACCAGAGCCATTTCCTGCTGCAAACGGTCGCCCATGAGGTCGCGCACTTGGTGGCTTATCAACAGTTTGGCGACAACATTCGCCCGCACGGCAAGCAGTGGCAATCCATTATGCGTGAAGTTTATGGACTCAAACCCGATCGCTGCCATCAGTACGTCATCGCTGAAAAACCGCGCCAAGGCTTTATTTACCGCTGCGCTTGCGCAGAAGACGTGATTTTCTCCGCAAAAAGACATACTTTGGTGCAAAAAGGACGGCGCTACCGCTGCCTGCGCTGCGCCAGTCCCTTGATATTTTTTGCCAAACAAGGACGTTGAAATAATGCGCACCCGCCCATCAATGGGCTATACAATCCGGCGCACAACATGCACCCTGCAAAACAATCGCATCCAAGGGAGAATGGTATGCACAAGCCTTGCGTGGCAATGGGAGTTAGCCTTGCGCTATTGCTGAACTGCGCGTTAAGCAAGGCAGAGGATTACGCTGACTTTGAGTTGCGCCGCGGTTTTGCCAGCCAAACCAGTAGCGGGGAAACCGGCGGCGATAGGGATGCTGCCGAATACTATGGAGGCGATTGCTTGGGTTTTATTGACGAAACACCCGACCATCACATTAAGGTGCTAGAACCCGTGACCCTGACCTTAACCCTAGACAGCACCACCGATTCCACCTTGATTGTACAGGGAGAAAACCGCCTTTATTGTGATGATGACAGCGCCGGCGGCGAGGACGCACGCATTACCACATCGCTGACTGCGGGCGATTACGCGGTTTATGTCGGGCACATCCAACAAAATGGCTATTACCAACTGACCTTAGACGAAGGCGAACCCGTATCTGCTGCCATACCGAAAGCCGCCGTGTATCAATATGCCAATTTCAAACTCAGCCCGGGCTTTGCCACTACCCACATCAGCGGCGGCACTACCGGCGGCAATAAAGACCACCCAGTCGACGCGGGCGAGCGTTACGGTGGGGGTTGTGTAGGGGAAATTGATGATATACCCGACCATCATTTATTGATCAAGGAACAAGCGGGGCTGCGTCTTACGCTGCAAAGCACCGCCGATGCAACCTTGGTGATCAGCGGGCCAGATGGTTTGCTGATGTGCGAGCAAAACCGTTCGGATAATGGGCAGACCGTGATGGAAGGCTCTTTTTTACCCGGGCGTTACGAAGTCTATGTGGGTCACTTAAGTGGAGTCGGTGTTTACCGGCTAACCATCAGTGAACTAACAGCCGACTAATCAAGCCAGCAGGCTTTTTGTTTTTTACTCTTGATTGGTGTTGTTTTATCGTTATTTCCACTATCTACAATAGGAACGACCATGTACGAGAATTTTTGGAAAGACAAATACCCAGAAGGTATTCCCAGCGAAATTAACCCCGACGAATTTGAAAATATCCAGCAGGTGTTTAAATATTCCTGCGAGCGCTATGCTAATAATCCCGCTTTTACCAATATCGGCCATACCTTAAGTTATTCTGAGCTTTATCGTTTATCCGGCCAGTTTGCCGCCTGGCTGCAACAGCATACGGATTTAGTGCCGGGCGACCGTATCGCCCTGCAAATGCCAAACCTATTGCAATATCCGATTGCCTTGTTTGGTGCAATACGCGCAGGTCTTATCATCGTTAATACCAACCCGCTCTATACCGCCCGCGAGATGGAGCACCAGTTTAATGACTCTGGCGCGAAAGCCTTGGTTTGCTTGGCCAATATGGCGCATTTGGCACAGCAAGTTATCCCAAAGACCAGCATCAAGCATGTAGTGATTACTGAAATTGGCGATATGCTGCCGTTTTTCAAACGCCACTTGGTCAATGCGGCGGTGCGTTATGTGAAAAAAATGATACCGCCTTACAACCTGCCGCAAGCACTGTCCTTTCGCAAAGTGCTTAGCCTGGGTGAAGGCAAGGCGGTGGTCGAAGCCAGTCCAAAATCGAATGATTTGGCGATGCTGCAATATACCGGCGGCACTACCGGGGTTGCCAAAGGTGCCATGCTCAGCCAGCGCAACCTGATTGCCAATATGATTCAAGCCAAGGCGCTGGGCACTTCTGAATGGGTAGAAGGCGAAGAAATCATTATTGCGCCGCTGCCGCTTTATCACATCTACGCCTTTACCTCCCATTGCATGCTGGCGCTACTCGCCGGTGCGCATAGCGTATTGATTACCGACCCACGCAATGCGGCGTTAATGACCAAGGCGATTTCACAGTGGCCGTTCACCGCTTTCCTTGGTCTTAATACCTTGTTTGTGAGTTTGTGTAATTACGAGCCATTCCGTAAGCTGGACTTTTCCAAACTGCGTTTAACCGCCTCTGGCGGCATGCCGTTGCAACAAGCCATTGCCGAGCGCTGGCAACAAGTCACCGGGTGTCCTATCCACGAAGGCTATGGCCTAACCGAAACCAGTCCGATTGCCGCCGCTAACCCCTATATGAAATACCAGATTGGTAGCATTGGCATGCCGGTGCCTTCCACCGCCTTTAAAACCATTGATGCCGACGGCAATGATTTGCCCATAGGCGAAACCGGCGAGTTGTGCATTAAAGGCCCGCAAGTGATGCAAGGCTACTGGCAGCGCCCGGAAGCCACCGCTGAAGTATTGGATAAAGACGGCTGGTTAAAAACCGGTGATGTCGGCTTTATTCAGCCGGACGGTTATATCCGCATTGTTGACCGTAAAAAAGACATGATTTTAGTCTCCGGCTTTAATGTGTATCCCAATGAACTGGAAGACGTACTCGCCAGCATGCCAGGCGTACTGCAATGCGCCGCTATCGGCGTGCCGGATGAAAAATCCGGTGAAACCATTAAAGTCTTTGTGGTACGTCAACCCGGTTCGGCTATTACTGAAGAACAAGTGCTTAAATATATGCACGATAACTTGACCGGCTACAAGCGCCCCAAATACGTTGAGTTTCGCAATGAACTGCCGCTAACCCCGGTCGGAAAAGTATTGCGCCGCGAATTGCGTGATGAGGAACTGGCAAAACGTAAAAAGTCTTAAGTTACCATTCACCGGACTGGCCGATGGGTCAGCCCGGTATTTAATATCGAATAAACTGCCTTATTAAACAGCGGCAATGCTATTTAAGCATTGCCGCTGAATAACGACTTACCTTTAATCAACCAAGCTGTATCCAAATGGCTTTTTGCTCGGTGTATTGCTCGTGTGCGGCAAGCCCTTTGTCTTTACCACCAAAGCCCGATTCCTTATAACCGCCAAAGGGAACGGCGTAGTCGCCTTCGCTATAGCAATTGACCGATACCGTTCCGGCGCGGATGGCTTTAGCTATACGGTGCGCCGTATTTAAATCCTCGGTATACAAGGACGCGGCCAGACCATAGTTGGTATCGTTAGCAAGACGCACGGCTTCTTCTTCACTGTCAAACGGGATCACCGAAAGTACCGGGCCGAAGATTTCTTCACGGGCAATCGCCATATCATTGCGCACGTTTTCGACAATAGTCGGCTCAACAAACCAGCCGCCGCTTTCGACCAGCGCTTGTTTGCCGCCAAAGGTGACTTTGCCGCCTTCGGCTTTGCCGCGTTCAATCAATCCCAACACTTTTTGCAGGTGCGGTTGCTCAATCAAGGCACCGATACGGGTATCGAGCGCCAGTGGGTCGCCGACTTTCCACTGTGCAAACACCGGTTTAAGTTGTTCCAGCAGCTTATCAGCAATACTGCGGTGCACTAACAGGCGCGAACCCGCCGAGCAGTTCTCGCCTTGGCAGAACAGGATGCCGGTGGCGATATTTTCGACCACTGGCGCTAAATCTTTAACATCCGGCATAACAATGGCCGGACTTTTACCGCCGCATTCGAGCACGATACGCTTCATATTGGACTCGGCGGAATACTGCAAAAAGTAGCGCCCGACTTCGCCAGAACCGGTAAAACTGACGCAATCAATACCGCGGTGCAGGCCGATGGCGCGTCCTGCTTCCTCGCCAAGGCCGGGGACTACGTTAAATACGCCGTCCGGGATACCGGCATCGGCGGCGAGTTCTGCCAAGCGCAGCAAGGAGAGCGACGTCAATTCTGCTGGTTTTAAAATCAGTGAATTGCCGCCCGCCAGTGCCGGCGCCATTTTCCAAGCCGCCATAAACAGCGGGAAGTTCCACGGAATCACCCCGGCGACCACGCCAATCGGCTCGCGCACCAGCATGGACACCACATTGTGCGGCGCAGGCGACATCTGGTCGTAGAGTTTATCGATGGCTTCGGCGTGCCAGCGCAGGGTTTCGATGGTATCCGGCAAATCCACCTCGTTGGAATCGCTGATGGGTTTGCCGCAGTCCAAGGTTTCCAGCAACGCCAGTTCGCCCAAGTTCGCTTCAATTAAATCGGCAAATTTAAGCAGGATTTTTTTGCGCTCACGTGGTGCCATGCGTGACCAGCTTCCTGCTTCAAAAGCACGGCGGGCGGCACTGACGGCGCGGTCTACGTCTTCATCCGCGCAAGAGGCGACTTGCGCAAGCTCTCGTCCAGTAGCCGGATTAACCGTGGCAAAGGTCTTGCCGGAGGCGGCATTAACGTACTTTCCATCAATAAAAGCGCGGGTTTCAAAGGAAAGCGCTTTGGCGACTTGGTGAAAATCAGTGGTCATTATCGGCTTACTCCATGCGATTTTTAAGGAGGTCTAGCCTGTCGGAAAACCAGCGAGCAGGTCAAGTTACTTTTGGTATTTTATTGCCCGCTCCCCCTCTCCCGCATGCGGGCGAGGGGAATATCAGCATCAGGCTTTGATGCGCAGTCCATCCGGGTCGTAGAACGGGCGCAAACTCAGCCCGAGCGCACTAATCAGCTTTAGCACCGTGTCATAACGCGGCTAAGCGCCAGAGGCTAACGCCTTATACAAGCTCTGCCGCCCTACCCTGCCGCTTCGGCTAGCTGAGCCATGCCGCGAGCCTTTGCCACGTTGCCCAATGCCAACAGAAAGCGTCGGGGTTTGGGTCTTCCAGGGCGGCGCTGAGGTAAGCGCGAATGGTTTCTTCGTCGTCCAGGTGTGCCGACACGTCAAACGCTTGAATAGTTACGGTTGTTACTCCTTGCCAAGCTCGGCCGCGAGCTTGATTGCTTGTTTAGTGTCGCGCTTTTGCATAACCAAACCGCGAAGCGCTACTTTTTTGTAGTACAATCCCGTCATGGAACAGTATTTTGAATGGGACGATGCGAAAGCGGCCAGCAATCTGCGCAAGCATGGCATTCAGTTTGAAGATGCTGTCGAAGTCTTTGATGACCCGCATTCCATCACCAAGCAAGACCGCATCGAGGGCGGCGAGTATCGCTGGCAGACCTTGGGAACCACCATCAGCAAAACCTTGCTTCTTCTGGTTGCACACACCAGCAACACAGACGATGGAAACATTGAAATCATCCGTATCATCAGCGCCCGAAAGGCCAACAGGAAAGAGAGAGCACGTTATGAGCATGGTCAGATATAAACGAGGCGAATTGCCGCCAATGACCGAACAGCGAAAAGCTGAACTTAGGGCCTTGGCCGAGCGCCCGGACAGCGAGATCGATTACAGCGACATCCCGCCGCTGGATGAAAAATTCTGGCAGAACGCGGTGCCCAATCTTTTCTACAGACCCACCAAAACCGCCAAGACATTGCGCATCGATTCGGATGTGCTGGCTTGGTTCATGCAAACCGGAAAAGGCTACCAATCGAGGATCAACGCCATTTTGCGCGATGCCATGTTGCGCTCGATGCGCGAGCAAAAAGTGTAGGTAGCAAGCACGGCTGTATGTTTCCCCTCCTTTAACGCAAGACAAGGCGAACGGGGCGCTGTCGTTTCACAGCGCCACGGATACGAGTGGATTGATACCCCACTCAGGCGGCCAGCAGATCCCCGTGCGGGTCGAGCACATATTTCACCGCCGCGCCTTTATCGAAAGTGGCGTAGCCTGCTACCGCCTGATCCAGCGGGATGATTTTGGCGTTGACAATATCGGCAATCGGCAAGCGGTCATGCCAAATGGCCTGCATCAGTTGCCGGTTGTAGCGCAGAGTCGGGGTTTGCCCGGTATGCAGGCTCTGTGCCTTCGCCCAGCCCAGCCCAAAACGGATGGAAAGACTGCCGTGCTTGGCGGCATCATCGACCGCGCCCGGGTCTTCGGTGACATAGAGGCCAGGAATGCCGATATGCCCCGCCGGACGGGCGATTTGCATCATCTGATTTAATACCGTGGCCGGTTGCTCGCCGCCCGAATGGCCGCGCGCCTCAAAGCCAACCGCGTCAATGGCGCTGTCCACTTCATCCGTGCCGATGACTTCGGCAATCATCTCGCCCAAGCGGTCGCTTTTGCTTAAATCAATCGGCACAAAGCCGTGTTTGGCGGCGTGCGCCAAGCGTTCAGCATTAAAGTCGCCCACCATCACCACCGCCGCGCCCAAAATCTGCGCCGATGCCGCTGCCGCAAGCCCCACCGGCCCGGCTCCGGCCACATAAACGGTTGAACCTACGCCGACTTTGGCATTGACGGCAGCGTGAAAGCCGGTCGGCAGAATATCCGAGAGCATGGTCAGATCGCGGATTTTTTCCCGCGCGCGGTCGCGATCCGGGAATTTCAGCAGGTTAAAGTCCGCGTAAGGTACCATCACATAACGCGCCTGCCCGCCAACCCAGCCGCCCATATCCACATAGCCATACGCCCCGCCTGCGCGAGAGGGATTGACCGTTAGGCACACGCCGGTATCTTGCTCGCGGCAGCAGCGGCAGCGACCACAGGCCACGTTAAACGGCACGGAAACAATGTCGCCAATGTCGAGCATCTCCACATCCGCGCCTTTTTCGATGACTTCGCCGGTAATTTCATGTCCCAATACCAAGCCAGCCGGTGCGGTGGTACGCCCGCGCACCATGTGTTGGTCAGAACCGCAGATATTGGTGGAAAGCACTTTTAAAATAACCGCGTGGTCGATTTTTTTACCATTGGGCGCTTCAAATTTAGGGTCGGCAATATCCTGCACTTCGACTTTGCCTGGACCAATATAAACCACGCCACGATTTTTGCTCATTGTATTTTCTCCATGAAAATAATTTGTTGTGCTTGTTTGAAAATAACTTTCCCTTTCTACTTGGGGAAAGTGATTTTTGGCACAAATAATCGCGTCACTCAAGTGATTATTCAAATAAAGTCGCAAACAATTATCCAACAGGTCGCAAATACTCCAGGTCGTTATCATATAACATAGCCAAATACCGTCTTTTAATGATCTACTGATATTAAATTCAGCAATGACTTATTGAGATTTAATTTAAGACGACACGGCCAGTTTATTTTATGGATTATTCTTGTAGCAGGTTTAGCCCAAAACAAAATAACGCTCAAAAAAGCCTGCAACTTATCCAGCACGCGCTGCTTTTTCTTCACTACTGCCGCCAATGGCAGAACTTTCGATGGATTTAAAAACCCTTGCCAAGGGCTTTAGAGACAGTAAATAAGGCCGATGGTAAGGGATTGGCGCGCTATTGGGGTTAATTTCGGCTAAACTTTGCCTTTTTGACCGGTTGCTTTATTGATGTTTGATTTTGTTGGAGTAGTGTTTTGAACCCTAATTGCCGCATGCGTTTTGAACGGCTTGCCAGTGACGGCAAGGCGCGGCACGGACGGCTGCATTTTCCGCGTGGCGTCGTGGAAACGCCCGCTTTTATGCCGGTGGGTACTTATGGCACGGTTAAGGGCATGTTGCCGCGCGATATTGAGGCGATTGGCGCGCAGATTGTGCTCGGCAATACCTTTCACCTGTGGCTGCGCCCAGGCACTGAGGTGATCGAGAAGCTGGGCGACCTGCACGATTTTATGCAGTGGCAGCGGCCCATTTTGACCGATTCCGGTGGCTTTCAAGTCTTTAGCTTGGGCAAGCTGCGCAAAATCCGTGAAGAAGGCGTGCACTTTGCCTCGCCGGTGGACGGACGCAAGGTGTTTATGGGGCCGGAGGAATCCATTGCCGTGCAGCGCTCGCTGGGGTCGGACATTGTGATGATTTTTGACGAATGCACGCCCTACCCTGCCGATTTTGCTAGCGCGCAGCGTTCGATGGAGCTGTCGCTGCGCTGGGCGGCACGCTCCAAGGCGGCGCACAGCGGCAGCAGCGCCGCGCTGTTTGGCATTATCCAAGGCGGTATGTATCAAGATTTACGGCTGCGCTCGCTGGAGGGTCTTGCGCAAATTGGCTTTGACGGCCTTGCCATTGGCGGGCTTTCCGTCGGCGAGCCAAAGGATGAAATGCGCCGTGTGCTGGATTTTTTGCCGGAGGCCATGCCGCCCGAACTGCCGCGCTATCTGATGGGCGTGGGCACGCCGGAGGATTTGGTCGAAGGCGTGCGCCGCGGCGTTGATATGTTCGATTGCGTGATGCCCACGCGCAACGCACGTAACGGCTATCTGTTTACCGAAAGCGGCATTTTAAAAATCCGCAATGCCAAAAACCGTCACGATGACTCAGCCGTTGACCCTGGCTGTGACTGCTACTGCTGCCTGCATTTCTCCCGTGCTTACCTGCATCATCTGGATAAATGCGGCGAGATGCTCGCGCCCATGCTGATGACCATTCACAACCTGCGTTACTACCAAAGACTGATGGCCGGTTTGCGTGATGCTATCGAGCAGGGTAAATTAGCCGACTTTTCGCACGCCTTCTACGCTAAGCGCGGTCAATCTTGTCCGTCAGTTTAAGCACTTAATTTTTGGAGTTTTTATGAGTTTTTTGATTCCACAAGCCTTTGCCGATACCACCGCGAGCGTACCTGCTGATGCGGCAATGGGCGGCGGGTCTTTTCAGTTTATATTCCTGCTTGGCTTTGTGGCGATTTTCTATTTTATGATTTGGCGACCACAGGCCAAACGCAGTAAAGAACATAAAGCACTGATTGGTGGTTTGCAAAAAGGCGATGAAGTCGTTACTGCCGCTGGTATTGCTGGCAAAGTCAGCAAAGTCACGGATGACTTTGTACTGGTTGAAGTAGCCGATAAAGTGGAACTTAAGTTCCAAAAAAGCGCTATTGCTGCAACTTTACCCAAAGGCACTTTAAAAGCCATTTAACTTTAACTTTCCGCGTGCACTTTATTTAAGTGCGCGTAAAAGCGAGCGGCTGCATGCTGAATAAATATCCCCTGTGGAAATACCTGCTGATTTTGGCCTTTCTTTGCATTGGCTTGGTCTATGGCATTCCCAATCTTTATCCCGATGACCCGGCCATTCAAATCAGTGGCGCGAGCGCCACACAAGCGATTGAAGAGTCGCTTTTGCAACGCGCTCAAACAGCACTGGAAGAAGCCGGTATTGCCGTTAAAGCAAGCGAGCTCAATAAACGCGCCGATACCAGCAGCGGCCTGCTGCGCCTTAACCGTTTGCAAGACCAGCTTCCGGCCAAAGACATCGTGCGCCGCGCCTTGGGGGATGATTATGTGGTCGCGCTCAACCTTGCGCCGACTACGCCAAACTGGCTGCGCTCGATTGGCGCAAGGCCGATGAAACTGGGG
This sequence comes from Ventosimonas gracilis, assembly GCF_001580025.1. Lineage (GTDB taxonomy): Bacteria > Pseudomonadota > Gammaproteobacteria > Pseudomonadales > Pseudomonadaceae > Ventosimonas > Ventosimonas gracilis. Next base: position 28,539 of record NZ_LSZO01000135.1, read on the forward strand.
CTGGACCTATCCGGCGGCGTGCATTTTTTGCTCGAAGTGGATATGGAAAAAGCCGTCGCTACGCAGCTTAAAGTCTATGAAACCGAGCTTAAAAACCTGCTGCGCCGTGAGCGCATCCGCTATCGCAGCCTGCCCACTCTTGAACGCGCCATCCAATTGGGCTTTGTCGACGAAAGCGCCTTAAATGGGGCGCAAAGCCTGCTGCGCAAAAGTTTTGCCGATTTTGCCGACTTTGAACTGAGCCGCAGCCAGCAGGGTGAACTGCAGGTGCTGCATCTGGCCATGACCGAGGCCAAATACAACCAAATCCGCGATAAATCGATCGAGCAAAACCTCACCACGGTGCGCAATCGCGTGAATGAACTGGGCGTATCCGAGCCTTTGGTACAGCGCCAAGGCGGCAGCCGAATAGTAGTAGAACTGCCGGGCGTACAGGATACCGCCGAAGCCAAGCGCATTTTGGGTGCGACCGCCAACCTCGAACTGCGCTTGGCGGCAAACCCCGATAGCCCGCGCGCGGCGACCGAAACTTTTGAGTTCCGCGATGGCAGCCGCCCGCCCGCCGCTTTGGAGCGCGACATTATCGTCACAGGTGAAAATGTGGTGGATGCCCGCGCCGCCTTTGACGAACAAGGCCGTCCGCAAGTGGACATCCGTCTCGACGGCCACGGCGGCAGCCGCATGCTGGACATCACCCGCGCCAATCTGTATCGCGGCATGGCCGTCGTGTTTATCGAGCAAAAACCCGTTACCCGTTATGTGCGTGAAACAGCAAACGGCACGGAAAAAGAAACCGCCATACAGACCTTTCGTGAAGAAAAAAGCATCATCAGCCTCGCCACCATTCAAGGCGCGTTTGGTGAACGCTTTCGCATTACCGGCATCGGCGGTTCTGCAGAAGCCTCAGAACTCGCGCTGCTGATGCGCTCCGGCAGTCTCGCAGCGCCCATGTACTTTGCCGAAGAACGTACCATCGGTCCCAGCTTGGGTGCGGAAAATATCGCCAAGGGCATTACTTCAACCTGGTGGGCGCTGATTTTTGTCTCAGTCTTTGTGATGCTGATTTACCGCTTCTTCGGCCTGCTGGCGACCATCGCGCTAGCCTTTAACCTGGTGCTATTGGTTGGCTTGATGTCGATTATCGGTGCGACTTTAACCTTGCCTGGTATCGCCGGTATCGTATTAACGCTGGGTATGGCGGTCGATGCCAACGTGCTGATTTATTCGCGTATCCGCGAAGAACTTAAAAACGGGCTGCCCGTGCAACAAGCCATTCACGAAGGCTTTGACCGCGCCTATAGCGCCATTATCGACAGTAACCTGACCACGTTATTGGTTGGTGCGATTTTATTTGCGCTAGGTAATGGGCCGATTAAAGGCTTTGCCGTCACGCTTTCGCTTGGCATATTAACTTCATTATTTACCGCCATTATGTTTACCCGCGGCATGGTCAATTTAATCTTCGGCGGGCGTAACGTTAAGAAACTATGGATCTAACCATGCGCAAAATCATTCCCTTTATGGCAATACGCAATCTTGCGTTTGCCATTACTGTATTACTGACCGTCGTCGGCATTATCGCACTGATTGGCAAAGGCTTAAACTTTGGCCTTGACTTTACCGGCGGCACTTTAATTGAGCTTAAATACCAACAAGCCGCCGACTTAGAGCGTATTAAAGCGGAACTTTCGGCAGAAGGCTTTAATGATGCCGTAGTACAAAGTTTTGGTGCCACCACGGATGTATTGGTGCGCTTGCCGGGGGATGACCCGCAGCTTGGCAACCGTATCGCCGCCGTCCTGCACAAAGCAGGCGGCGACAGCCGTTTTGAACTGGTGCGGGTAGAGTTTGTCGGCCCGCAAGTCGGCAAGGAACTGCGCGACCAAGGCGGCCTTGCCATGCTGCTCGCCTTGGGTGGCATTCTTTTATATTTGGCTTTTCGCTTTCAGTGGAAGTTTGGCCTGGGCGCCGTCGCCTCCTTGTTTCACGATACGGTATTAACCCTTGGCATTCTTGCCTTCTTTGGCGTGCCATTTGATTTAACCGTACTGGCCGCCGTGCTCGCCATGATTGGTTATTCATTAAACGACACCATCATTATTTACGACCGTATCCGCGAGAACTTTCGCGTACTGCGCACAGCCAGCCTGATTGAAAATATCGATACCTCAGTCACGCAAACCCTGCTGCGCACCTTGGCAACGTCCTTTTCCACCGCACTCGCACTGATTGCCCTGCTGGTCTTCGGCGGCGATACGCTGGCTAACTTTGCCTTGACCTTATTGATTGGTGTAGTGGTCGGTACTTATTCTTCCGTTTATATCGGCGCAACCGTATTGATTTGGCTAAAACTGACCAGTGAAGATTTAATCCCGCCGCCGGTTAAAGAGCATGAAGTGGAAGAGATGGTTTAAAAAACCATAAACAGCTATCTTTTCCGATAATCCTTATGGCTGTTCAGCGAGTTTGTCTGATGAAAACGGCCATATCGATTGAAGATGCTCGGTACGACCAAGCCATTAGGGTTTTTGTCATGGTTCAGTCAACCAGATATACCTTGTCGCTTACCTTCCCTAAGCAACAAGGTATTGATTTTATCAACGCTCTTTTAAAGACCCGGACAAATAAGGCTGAATGGCCGTTAATACCGCTTTAAAACATTTTGGATTACCGGCGACTATTTGGCTTTTTGGCAAAAACTGTTCGCTACCGGCAAAATCACTGACCAATCCGCCCGCCTCTTGAATGAGCAGCGCACCAGCGGCCATATCCCATTCAGACAGGCCAAACTCCCAAAAGGCATCAAAACGTCCGGCGGCAACGTAAGCCAAATCCAAACTGGCCGCACCGGCACGGCGCAGTCCACCGCACTGTTCAGTTAATGCGCGGTACATACCCAGGTAGTTATCCAGTCGCTGGGCATTTTTGTGGTAGACAAAGCCGGTACCCACCAAGGCACCGCTCAAACTTTTGCGTGAACTTACCCGCAAACGACGGCCATTTAAGCTCGCCCCGTGCCCGCGACTGGCGGTAAATTCTTCCTGGCGCACCGGGTCGAGCACTACCGCGTGTTCCAGACGCCCTTTGTATTGGCAGGCAATGCTAATAGCAAAATGCGGTACGCCGCGCAGAAAATTGGTGGTGCCGTCCAGCGGGTCGATAATCCACAGATAATCACGCCCCGCACCCTGGCCTTCCATCAGTCCGCTTTCTTCACAGAGAAAACCGTGCTCCGGCCAAGTTTTGCGCAGCGCCTGCACAATGCACTGCTCTGCCGCGCGGTCTACCTCACTGACATAATCCCCACTGCTTTTTTCACTAACAGCCAGGCTGTCGAGCCTGTCCATCGAGCGCACAATCAACTGCGCCGCACTGCGCGCCGCACGCAGTGCCATATTCAGCATGGGCTGCATAACAAGATACCGAGAACATCCAAAAGAGCCGCGTATTCTAGCAGCATTGCAGACGGCAAATAAGACAGACTGTTACCCTTCCAAGTTTTCCTCGCTTGGATAAAAGTGATATTTTTGTCAAATTAAAATCTTGCCGATGCACCATAGATAGAGGGTGCTGCATGGCAGCAAAAAGGAGGATAAGTGCATGGAAACCATTATTTTTAGACTGATTGCGCTACTTGCACTCGCGCTTTTGGCGGGTTGCCAAAACGTGCAGACCACCAGCGGCGGGGCGGTGGGCGTGGAGCGATCGCAGTATATGTTTCTTGGTGTATCGGCGGCGGAAATTGAGCAGCAGTACGCTAAGTCCTACCAAGATTTGCTGATTAAAGCCGAAGAAAAGAATCTGCTCGATTATGAGAGTAAAAACGCCGAACGAGTCGATACCATCAGCGAACGTCTGATTAAACAAGCGCCGGTATTTCGCGCCGATGCGGCCAATTGGAACTGGCAGATTGCGCTGATTAAAGACGACACCATCAATGCCAACTGCGGGCCGGGCGGCAAAATTATTGTTTACACAGGTATTATCGAGAAGCTTCAGTTGACCGATGACGAACTCGCTGCGGTGATTGGTCATGAAATCGCCCATGCCTTGCGTGAGCACAGCCGCGAGGCCATCTCCAAGGCGTATCCGATTAACGTAGCCAGTCAGATTGGCTCGCTTTTGGGCTATGCCAATGAGGTGGAGCTTGTCAATCTCGGCGTGGGATTGCTGATGACCTTGCCGAACAGTCGACAAAATGAAAATGAAGCGGATTTAATTGGCTTGGAGCTCGCCGCCCGCGCGGGCTACAACCCCAATGCCGCGGTCACCCTGTGGCAAAAAATGGCGGCCAAAGCCGGTGGCGCACCGCTGGAATTTCTCAGTACTCACCCCTCGTCAGAAAACCGCATCAACAACCTGCAAGCGGTCATTCCCAAAGTGTTGCCGCTTTATCAGCGGGCGAACAAGCACTAATACAAATCCATCGGGTCGACATCCAGCGACCAGCGCACGCGCCTGCTGCTGTGCTCGGTTTCCAAAGCGACCAGCCAAGGCGCAAGCAATCGATGCAGTTCGCGGCGGCTAGCCGCTTTTAGCAGCAGTTGAGCGCGATATTTCCCCGCACGGCGCTCCATTGGCGCAGGGATTGGCCCCAGTAACTCAACACGGCTGCCAAGCTGCGCTTGTTGTTTTTCAGCCAGCAGGCAGGCGTTATCCAAAAAATCAAGCGCGCGTTTGGGCTTTGGCGCTTCGGCGCGCAGCAGGGCGAGATGGGCAAAAGGCGGTAGCCCTGCGGCTTTGCGCTCTTGCAACGCTTGCCTTGCAAAGGCTGCGTAGCCCTGTTCGCAAAGCTGCACCAGTAGCGGATGGTCGGCAAAATGGCTTTGAATGATGACTTGCCCGGGCGCATCCGCGCGACCGGCGCGACCGGCCACTTGCACGATTTGCTGCGCCATGCGCTCGGCGGCGCGAAAGTCCGCCGAAAACAGTCCGCTGTCTGCATCCAAAATGGCCACCAAGGTCACGCGGGGAAAGTGATGCCCTTTGGCGAGCATCTGCGTGCCTAACAAGATGCACGGCTTGCCGCGCTGCACCCGGCTTAAAAGCTGCTCCAAGGTGCCTTTGCGGCGGGTGCTGTCACGGTCAATACGCAGCACCGGATAATCCGGGAAGAGAATACCTAAGCGTTGTTCGGCACGTTCGGTACCCGCCCCCAGTGGCCTTAAATCCACTTGTCCACAATCGGGGCATTGTTTCGGCCTTGGCTTTACATGGCCGCAGTGATGACAGCGCAGCTCGCCGCTTTGCTGATGCAAGGTCATCCTTGCGTCACAGCGCGGGCATGCGCTCAGCCAGCCGCAATCGTGACAACAGAGTACCGGCGCAAAACCGCGCCGATTAAGAAACACCAACACTTGCTGCCCGCTCGCCAATGCCTGCCCTATCGCCTTGGCGAGCGGTTCAGAAATCCCGCTATCGAGCGGCCTGCTTTTAATATCCAGCCGAATAAAACGCACCGCCGCTGCACCGGCTGCCCGCTGCGCCAAGTGCAGCCATTGGTAGCGTCCCGTTTGCGCGTTATGCAAGGTTTCCAGCGCGGGGGTCGCCGAACCCAGCACAATCGGCACCGCCTCTTGCTGCGCGCGCACCAGCGCGAGGTCACGCGCGTGGTAGCGCAGCCCTTCTTGCTGCTTGTAGGAGCTGTCGTGCTCCTCATCAATCACTATCAGCCCAAGCCTTGGCAGCGGGGTAAACAGCGCCGAGCGCGTACCAATCACAATATCCGCCTCGCCAAGGCTCGCGGCCAGCCAAGCATCCAGCCGTTCTTGGTCGCTGCGGGCGGAATGCAGCAGGGCAATCCGCGCATTAAAACGGCAGGTAAAGCGCGACAGCGTCTGCGGCCCCAAATTGATTTCCGGAATCAGCACCAGTGCTTGCTTGCCTGATTGCAAAATGGCGTGGATCAGTTGCAGGTAAACCTCGGTCTTGCCGCTGCCGGTCACGCCGTCGAGCAAAAACGCGGCAAACTCACCCGCTTTGGCCTGCACGGCTGCAAAAGCTGCCTGCTGCTCAGTATTTAAAGTAAGTTCCGGCTGCGCCAACCAATGAGCAGGCGGCGCGACAGCTGTGTGCCTGTGGGTTTTAACCTCAACCAATCCTTTGCCGAGCAACAGATTTAAGCTCTCGCGGTTTAACTGCAAACGCGCAAGCAACCGCTGCGGCACACCGTGCGGATGCTGCGCAAGCACTTGCAACACCTGCCGCTGACGCGGCGCACGGGCAAGGCGCGGGTCATCAAGTCTGGCCTGCTCTGCCACTTGCCAGAACGGCTCCTGCCAGCGCCTTGCAGGCTCGCCCTGACGCAAAAGCAACGGTAGCGCGCAACTTAAGGTATCGCCCAAACTGTGTTGCCAGTAGCTCGCAGCAAACCGGCACAGGCGCAGCAAGGGCTGCGGGATAACCGGCTGCTCATCCAACACTTCAAGCGCCGCTTTAAGTTTTGCCGGCGCTATATCGGAATGGCTTACAACCTCCACCAATACACCGACCATTTGCCGCCTGCCAAAGGGCACAAGCAGGCGAATGCCCGGCTGCAAGTCATCCGCAACCAGCGAAGGCGGCGGCAGATAGTCAAACAGGCGGCGCAGTGGCGAAGGCAGGGCAAGGCGCAAAATGGGTGAAGACACAGGCACTCCAGACAGATGCGCTATCTTAACTGGCCAGGGCTGTTCCCGTTCCACACATGCGATAAGTCAATAATGGTTAGACCGTTTGGCTTTAACCTACCTTAACCTGCCCTACCTGAATCAGGATTTGTTATGTTGCTTTTCAACCGACTGCACTTATCTACCCTGTTGCTTATTTTGCTGTGTACAGTAGCCGCCAACAGTTGGGCGAACTGCCCACACCCCGGGAAATTGCCGGGGTATCAGGTTAAACGGGTGGTCGATGGCGATACTTTGCGCCTTACCGATGGGCGCAGTGTGCGGCTGATTGGGGTGAATACGCCGGAATTAGGCAGGCGTGGTACGCGTACTGAACCTTACGCCAAAGCAGCCAAAGCGGCGCTGGAAAAACTGGTCACGGCCAGCGGCGGCGTGGTTTTACTCAAAGAAGGCGCTGAGGCTAAAGACCATTACGGGCGCACGCTGGCTTATCTGTTTGATAAAAACGGACGCAGTATTCAGGCGCAGTTACTCGCACAAGGTTTGGGTTTTTGGGCGGTTATCGCACCCAATAACGAGTTTTTGGTCTGTTTTCGTGAAGCGGAAAACAGCGCACGCCACGCGCAGCTGGCGCTGTGGAAAAAATCGCCGTTGCGCACGCCCAAGCAAATCCGCCGTTCCGGTTTTACGCTGATACAAACGCAAATTACTGGTGCCACGAAAAAAGGCAGCAGTCTTTGGCTTTCCACCGATGGCGCTTTAGTGCTGCAAGTGCCGAAAAGCCGCTTGCGCTATTTTGACCAAGGCGCACTGCAAGCCTTGGTCGGTCAAAAGGTGGAGGCGCGCGGCTGGATGATTGAACGCAGCAATCGAAAGCGCGGACAACCGCGCTGGCAGTTGCCGCTGGGCGATAGCTCCATGCTGGTACGGCGCAATTAAGGTTAAAATGAGCCGCATTTTCGCTGCCAAGGCTGTTATCACTTGCCTACTACCACCCCTAGCTGGTTTACCCCAGAGCGATGCCAGTGTGCGCCCAAACTGCTCGGTTGGCTGCTTGATACGGGTTCGCTGACCCGTCGTTTAACCCATCTGGCGGGTGGCGATTTTTCCGTTCGCCCACTTATCGAAGGCTGGCAGCCATTGCGTGATGATGAATGTTTAGCGCTTGACGTGCCGTGCGCAAGTCTGGGCTGGGTGCGCGAGGTGCATTTGCTGGGCAGTGGGCGGCCTTGGGTATTTGGGCGCAGCGTGGCGGTGCAGTCCGCGCTTGCGGCCAGTGATTTTGACCTGAGCGGGCTGGGCAATCGTTCCTTGGGTGAGCTTTTGTTTTGCGAGCAGGATTTTATCCGTGGCGCGATTGAGCTGTGCCGCTATCCGGCTTCGCTGCTGCCGCCCGATACCCGCGCAGACGGCTTGTGGGGACGGCGCTCGTGCTTTCGTCGGGGAACGCTTGCGGTATTGGTTGCGGAAATTTGGCTGCCACAACTGCTCGCTGAGCTTGATCTCTCCCGAAGCCCCTCTCCCGCAAACTGCCGGGGGGAGTAAGTTGTCGTATGCTTGGCGACCTTAAATCAGCACATCAGGAAGTCCTTAAAGATGCTTGCTCGCCTGTTGCAATCAGCCAAATCCTTGAAACCCGCCTTGCTTAACCTGCTGCCAGCGCGCAGTTTGGACTTTATCCAACTCATGCGCCTGAATAAGCCCATCGGCATTTGGCTGCTGCTGTGGCCGACGCTTTGGGCATTGTGGATTGCCGGGGCCGGCAGACCCGCGCTAAGCAACCTGCTGATTTTTACTTTGGGAACGGTACTGATGCGCAGCGCCGGTTGCGTATTAAATGATTGGGCTGACCGCGACTTTGACGGCCATGTCAAACGCACGCAAAACCGCCCGCTGGCAACCGGCAAAATCACCGGCAAAGAAGCGCTGCGGCTCGCCGCCGGTTTGCTCGCAGCGAGTTTTCTGCTGGTGCTTTGCACCAATGGCTTAACCCTGCTCTGGTCGCTTGGCGCCGTCGCCATTGCCGCGCTTTATCCTTTGATGAAGCGCTACACCTTCTACCCGCAACTGGTGCTGGGGGCTGCGTTTTCTTGGGGCATGCCGATGGCCTTTACCGCCGAAACCGGCCAGATGCCGCCGCCTGAGGCTTGGCTGTTGTTTCTCGCCAATCTGCTGTGGACGGTCGCTTACGATACCTACTACGCCATGGCCGACCGCGAGGACGATATCAAGCTGGGGCTTAAATCCACCGCCATTTTATTCGGCGACCTCGACCGCCCAATCATTGCCCTGCTGCAAGGCATGGCGCTGCTTTGTCTCGTGCTCGCCGGGCAGCGCTTTGATTTTGGTATTTACTTTTATCTGGGATTGCTGGTGGCAGCCTGTTGCTTTAGCTATCAGTTTTATTTCAGCAGAGCACGGGATGCGGCCAGTTGCTTTCGCGCCTTTTTGCATAATCATTGGGCGGGACTTGCTATCTTGGCCGGAATTATTGTGGATTTTCTCGCGCGGTAACCAATCGGTAACAATCGGCTGGCCTACTGCGCGTATCCACTTGCTGGGGTATTGCCATGCCAGAGCGGCAAATTCTGATCGTCGATGATGAAGCACCCATCCGTGAACTGCTGGTCGATACGCTGCAAGCGGCCGGATATCAATGCCTTTGCGCCGAAAACAGCCAGCAGGCGCATGCCTTGGTGGTGGACCATCAGCCGGATTTGCTGCTGCTCGACTGGATGCTGCCCGGCATCAGCGGATTGGAGCTGGCGCGGCGGCTAAAGCGCGATGCCAGCACGCGCGACATTCCCTTGCTAATGTTGACCGCCAAGCACGCTGAAGACAGCAAAGTCGCGGCGCTGGAAAGCGGCGCGGACGATTACATCTGTAAGCCGTTTTCCCCGCGTGAGCTGCTCGCGCGCATCAAAGCGGTGCTGCGCCGCAGCCTGCCGGATGAGCAAGCAATGCTGGAAATAGGCGCGGTTCGGCTAGAACCTAGTAGCGCGCGCGTATTTATAGGTGGTGAAAACGTAGCCATAGCGCCGACCGAATACCGTCTGCTGCGGTTTTTTATCAGCCATCCCGAGCGCGTTTACAGCCGCAGCCAATTGCTCGACCAGGTCTGGGGTGCCAATCAGTATCTGGAAGAGCGCACCATCGACGTGCATATCCGCCGCCTGCGCAAAGTATTGGGCGAGCGCGCCGCGCACCTGCTACAAACCGTACGCGGCAGCGGCTATCGCTTTTCCGACAAATAATGCGCCCAGCTCTGTTTGCCCTGCTCGCACTGCTGACAGGCAGTGCACTGATCGGTTGGCTAATCGATGCGCCCGCGCTTTGTTTGGCGCTGGGCTGGCTGCTCTACGGCCTTATCCAACTCTGGCAACTGGCTCGTTTGCAGCGTTGGCTTATCCGGCCTTCCATGCAAACCCTGCCGCATGCCAAAAGACTTTGGGGCGATCTGTTCGATACGCTGCACCGCCTGCTGCGCCGCGAGCAAAAAGAGCGCGAGCGATTTGGCAGGATTATCGAGCGGATTGAAACCGCCACCGCCGCACTGCAAGACGCGCTGCTGATACTCGATAGCCAAGGCCAGTTAAGTTGGTGGAACCCTGCCGCCGAAAGCCTGCTGGGGCTTAAATCGCGGCAAGACAGCGGCCAGTTACTGTGCAATCTTATCCGCCATCCCGATTTTCGCGCCTGGTTGATGCAGCCTGAAACCAGCGATGTGCTAGCGCTGCCCTCACCGCTTAATGAGCAAAATACCTTGCAGTTTCACAAAACCCAGTACGGCGACGGTGAAACCCTACTGTTGGTGCGCGATATCACCCGCGTCAAGCAACTGGAGCAAATGCGCAAAGACTTTGTCGACAACCTCTCGCACGAACTACGCACGCCACTGACGGTGATTAGCGGCTATCTGGAAATCCTGCAATACAGCGCCGATGCACTGCCCGCACCCAGCAAAAAAGCACTGCTGCAGATGCAAACACAGGCGGTGCGCATGCAACGTTTGCTGGAAGACTTACTGCATCTGGCCGAACTCGAAGGCAGCGCGCCCGCCGCTTGCGAGCCGGTGGATGTTGCCGCACTGCTAAGCAGTATCGTCACCGATACCCGCGTACTGGCCGATGCCAGAGACTTGCGTATCCAGCTTGAGGCGCATCCTGCGCTGCAACTTTTAGGCTGCGCTGAAGAACTGCGTAGCGCCTTTGCCAATCTGATTGTTAACGCCGTTAAATACAGCCCAAACGGCACTCAGATACAGATTCGCTGGTGGAGCGATCAGCAAGGGGCGCACTTTGCCGTGCAAGACCAAGGCAGCGGAATTGAGGAAAAACACCTGCCAAGGCTGACCGAACGCTTCTACCGCGTCGATAAAAGCCGCGAAAGCACAAGCGGCGGCAGCGGGCTGGGTCTTGCCATCGTCAAACATGTGTTGCTGCGCCACGGCGGGCAGTTGCAAATCCAAAGCAAGCCAGGCGAAGGCAGCACTTTTAGTTGCCACTTTCCCCTTACTCCCTTCCCTGCTGGCGAAAGAGGGAAGTAACCGCGAGCGGTGCTTGCAATGGGTCGCCCTGCCCTGTAACCATAACTGCCTTCTTGGCTGCCAGTGATTTCAATGGATCCTTCCAGTAGTACCTTTCTAATCTATTTCGCCGATTTCGGCCTTGTCCTGTTTGCTTTGCTGCTCGTGTTACTTAACGGCTTTTTTGTCGCCGCTGAGTTCGCCATGGTCAAACTGCGCGCAACACAGGTTCAAGCCATTGCCGCGCAACACGGCTGGCGCGGGCGCATTTTGCGCACCGTGCATGGACAGTTGGACGCTTACCTGTCCGCCTGCCAACTGGGCATTACGCTGGCCTCACTGGGGCTTGGTTGGGTGGGCGAACCGGCTTTTGCTGAACTACTGACCCCGCTGCTCAGCTTCATGGGTATCAGCAGTGCCGCGTTAATACACGGCATTGCGTTTTTTCTGGCGTTTTTCATCATTGCTTACCTGCATATTGTGGTCGGCGAACTTGCGCCAAAATCCTGGGCCATTCGCCAGCCGCAGCGTTTGTCGTTATGGACAGCCGTGCCACTGTATCTGTTCTACTGGCTGATGTATCCGGCCATCTGGCTGCTTAATGCCAGTGCCAACAGTATGTTGCGGCTGGTCGGTCTCGGCGCGACGGACGGCCCTCACGACCATCACCACTACAGCCGTGAAGAACTCAAGCTGATTTTGCACGGCAGCCGTGCGCGTGACCCATCGGATGAACATATGCGCGTGCTGGCGCAGGCGGTTGAGCTGGGCGAATTGGAAGTGGTGGACTGGGCCAATTCACGCGAGGATTTGATTAGTATCGACAAACAAATGCCACTGGCGGAGATTTTCAGCATTTTTCGCCGCCACAAATACAGCCGTTATCCGGTTTATGACGAGCAAGTAGGCGAATTTATTGGCCTGCTACATATCAAGGATTTGCTGCTGCAACTCTCCTTACTGGAAATGCTGCCCGAACGTCTTGATATGGATGAACTTATCCGCCCGATTGAGCACGTTGCCCGCACCTTGCCCTTGGCGCGGCTGCTGGAACGCTTTCGCCAGGGCAGCTCGCACTTTGCGCTGGTTGAAGAGGCCGATGGCAAGGTGATTGGCTATCTGACGATGGAGGATGTACTGGAGGTTTTGGTTGGTGACATTCAAGACGAGCACCGCCGCACGGAACGCGGCGTACTCGCCTATCAGCCGGGCAAACTACTGATTCGTGGCGACACACCGCTGTTTAAACTCGAACGCCTGCTAAATGTTGATCTGGACCATGTCGAAGCAGAAACCCTCGCCGGTTTGGTCTACGAAACCTTAAAGCGCGTACCACAAGAAGAAGAGCCGCTTGAAGTGGAAGGGCTGCGCATCACCATCAAAAAGATGAAAGGACCCAAGATAGTGCTGGCAAAAGTGCTGAAGATGCCCTAGCCCTTCTCCCATAAATAGCCGTTAAACCGCTGCTACCGGCGGCATATAGGAAATCGGCGCGTCGCTTGCATTATCAAAGGTGACGATTTCAAAGGCATCCGGCTGTGACAGCAAGGTGCGCAGCAGGCGGTTGTTCAGGCCGTGGCCGGATTTAAAGCCGCGAAACTCGCCAATCAAGCTTTTGCCCAGCAGGTACAAATCGCCAATGGCATCGAGGATTTTGTGTTTGACGAACTCATCTTCATAACGCAACCCGTCTTCGTTCAGTACGCTGGTATCGTCCACCACAATGGCGTTTTCAAGACTGCCACCCAAGGCAAGGTTGCGCGAGCGCAAATATTCGATGTCACGCATAAAACCAAAGGTGCGGGCGCGGCTGACTTCCTTGACAAAAGAGGTGCTGGAAAAATCCACCGAGGCGCACTGCGTATGGCTGTCAAAGGCCGGATGCTTAAACTCGATTTCAAAGCCCACTTTAAAGCCTTCAAATGGCAGGAAGGTCGCGCGTTTGTCACCGTCGGTCACGCTGACTTCACGCAAAATGCGGATAAATTGCTTAGGTGCGTCCTGTTCCTGTAAACCGGCAGACTGGATTAAAAACACGAAAGGCCCGGCGCTGCCGTCCATAATCGGCACTTCCGGCGCAGAAATTTCCACACAAGCATTGTCAATACCGAGACCGGCCATTGCCGACAACAAATGCTCGACCGTATCGACCTTGGCTTGCCCTTGCACCAGAGTGGTGGAGAGCGTAGTTTCACCGACGTTCTCGGCGCAGGCGCGGATTTCCTGCGCCGGTTCCAGGTCGGTACGGCGAAATACGATACCGCTGTCGACCGGAGCTGGGCGCAAGGTTAGATAGACTTTTTTTCCAGAATGCAGGCCAATGCCCGTTGCGCGGATGATGTTTTTCAGGGTGCGTTGTTTAATCATGAATTCACTACGGGAAAAATTATTGATAACGGCTTGCAATAATCAGCGTGGGGCATGATAGCAGGTCGCTGCCCTGGCTGAAAAAAATCCTCCCTTTTCCCTCGTTCCCCTCTCCCGCAAGCGGGCGAGGGGGAGAAACCCGCCATCAGTCGGCTTGGTTACGCAGCCAGGCGGGTATATCCAGATAGTCGCTGTCCACGGCGGCAGCGGCGTTTAGTCTTTGTCCACCACGTGCCAATGGGCGCGGTTCTACGTCCGCGACAGACAGGGCGCGAAGGGTTCTGCCCGCTTGCGGTGCAAGTGTTTCGCGTGTTTTTTCCAGCACGCTGTGCGGGCGTTCCAAGCCGGTCACTATCACCGTGACCTGTAGCTCGCCTTGTTTATCGCGGTCAACCACTGTGCCGATTTTGATGTCGGCTTCTTCGCTGCTGAAGGTGCCGAGCATTTCCGCCACGGCTTTCACATCACGCGGGCCAAAGTCGCCGGTGATATTGACCAAAATGCCACGCGCACCTTGCAGGTTGACGTCTTCCAGCAGCGGGTTGTGAATAGCCGCTTCAGTGGCTTCGCGGGCGCGGTTGGGGCCGCTGGCTGATCCGCTACCCATCACCGCCATGCCCATTTGGCTCATCATGGTTTTGATATCGGCAAAATCGACGTTTTGCAGACCGGCCTTTTGGATGATGTCGGAAATGCCGCGCACTGCGCCCAGCAGCACATCGTCTACCTTGGCATAGGCTTCCACCATGCAGACATCTTCCTCAAGGATGGTCAGCAGTTTTTCATTGGGGATGGTAATCAGCGAATCGACCGATTCGACCAGTGTGCGAATGCCTTCTTCGGCTATCTTCATGCGCTTGCTGCCTTCATAGGCAAACGGGCGGGTGACTACGGCAACCGTCAAAATGCCTTTTTCGCGGGCGATTTCGGCAATCACCGGGATGGCTCCGGTGCCGGTGCCGCCGCCCATGCCGGTGGTGATAAACAGCATGTCGGTGCCTTCGAGCAATTCACCGATAGCCGCTCGGTCTTCTTCGGCCGCGCTTCTACCAATTTCTGGCTTGCCACCTGCGCCCAAGCCGCGCGTCAAGTTGCGGCCAATGACTATTCGCTGGTCGGCTTGCGCTTTTTGCAGCGACTGTAAATCGGTATTGATGCAGATAAGCTCCACGCCCTCAATACCGCTTCTTTTCATGTTGTCGATAGCGTTACAGCCACCACCACCTACCCCAATGACCTTGATAACGGCGCGTTGCAGCGCTTCGCCTTGCAGGGCATTGTCCAAAACCTCAAGCATTTCGCTCTCCTTTACAATTTAAATTCGTAACTTTCCTGCGCGGCTTACAGATTGTCCCATATCCAGCGCTTAAGACGCGCCAGCCAAGTGTTGGCAGAGGGTGATTTAAAGCCGTCAATAGGCAGCGGGTCTGCCAATGGCGCGCGGTCAAAATCCCCGGCCAGTCGTCCGCGCCCGTACTGCAACAAACCGACGCTGCTTGCGTAAATCGGGTCTTGTACCACATCCAAAAGCCCGCTGATACCGTAGGGTGAGCCCAAGCGCACGGGTATTTGGAAGACTTCTTCGGCCAGTTCCACCGCACCTTCCATTTTGGCGGTGCCTCCGGTTAGGACTACACCGCCGGGCAGCAGCTCCTCATAACCACTTCGTCTAAGTTCTTCACGTATCTGCGCAAACAATTCTTCATAGCGCGGTTCAATGGCTTCCGCCAGGGTTTGCCTGGACAACTCGCGCGGCGGCCTGTCGCCTACGCTCGGCACCTTGATGATTTGTTCGGCGCGGGTCATTTTGCTAAGGGCACAGCCGTAGCGGATTTTAATCGCCTCGGCATCGGCTGTCGGTGTACGCAGCATCATGGCAATGTCGTGGGTGACTTGGTTGCCGGCAATGGGGATAACCGCCGTATGGCGAATCGCCCCTTCGCTGAAAATGGCAATGTCACTGGTGCCGCCGCCAATATCGACCAAACACACGCCCAGTTCTTTTTCGTCCTCAGTCAATACCGCAAAGGCCGAAGCCAAGGGTTCGAGCACAATACCATCGACCGCTATGCCGCACAGCTCGACGCATTTTTCAATGTTCTGCGCCGCATTCATCGCACAAGTGACCACGTGTACCCGCGCTTCCAGGCGCACGCCGCACATGCCTAACGGCTGGCGCACACCACTTTGGTTATCCAGCAGGTAATCTTGCTCCAAGGTATGCAGCACGCGCTGGTTGGAAGGCAGCGGCACGGCGCGGGCGCTGTCCAGCACGCGCTCGATGTCGCTAGCGCTGACTTCGCTGCCGTGAATACCGACCACGCCTTTGGAGTTAAGCCCGTAAATATGGCTTCCGGCGATGCCAACCCAGGCCGAATGAATGCGGCATCCAGCCATTTGCTGCGCTTCATCGACCGCAGCGCTAATGGCCTGGGCGGTGGATTCGATATTAACCACCACGCCTTTTTTTAAGCCACGTGATGGGTGAGTGCCTAACCCTAATATTTCCAGGCCATCTTCACGCACGGCAGCGATCACCGCCGCCACCTTGGAAGTGCCAATATCCAACGCCACCAATATTCGCTCGTTTGACTCGCCGGTCATACGCGCTCCTTTTTCTCTATTTGCCATCATTGTCATCATGGTGCGGCTTTCGGTTCCGCTTGCCTGCTGACTACGGCAAAGCCATTGCGGTGACGCAAATCGACCCGCGCCAATTCGCTTAAGGAAAGCGCCCCTTGCCTTACGAAATGAATAAAGCGCTGCATTTTTTCCATCCACTGCCCACTGCCTAACGCAAGCTCAACGACCCTATCGCCACTTAGCGCTTTTGCGGTCAAAAAACCGCTGCCGCGCTCCTGTTGCACAAGCCGCACGACACTCAAACCCAGCGGCCGCAGCATTTGCTCAAACTGCTGATACTGTTTAAAAAGTGCCTCTTCACTGCCGATAGGACCGATCAGTTGCGGCAACTGCGGGTAGTGCTGCGCGCCTTCGGCCAGTACCTGTCCGCCGGAGGCCAATAAACCCTGCTCGCCCCAACGTGCCAGCGGCTGGTGCATTTGCAGTTGCACAACCAATTGCCCCGGCCAGCGTCTGCGCAAGCTCGCATGGGCAATCAACGGCAGACTTTCCAGCTCCCTGCGTGCGGCATCCAGATCAAGGCTGAAAAAACCGCTGCGCGCAAACAAAGGAGCCAAGCGCTGCTGTACCTGCTGCTGGTCAATATTGGCCGTGGAAGTGACTAATTGTACCTGTGCCAACGGCTGGTCAAGGTCCGTAAACAGCGATTGCACCAGTTGAAAACCGCCCAGCAACAGTGCGCCCAGCAGCAAAGTCGGGGCGGCGCGTCCAGCCTGCTGGCACAGCACCATTAACAGACGCAGCGCAGCGCAGCCGCCCGCCAGCAATAACGCCAGCGCCAGTGCCAAGCCTCGAACCAAGCCTTGCGCGTTCGCACGCCTTGACGGCTGTTCGCGCACTCGGCTTGCACCGCGCAATAAATCCGGCGAGTAAATGGGGTCTGCACGCAAATAGGTGGCAAACATCGCTAATCCCTCTTAAGGCTGTGCGCCAAAATCAGCAGCACGAGCTGGTCAAAATCATGTCCCACGGCTTTGGCTGCCATCGGTACCAAGCTGTGGTCGGTCATCCCTGGCGCGGTGTTGACTTCCAGCAGATAAAAATGTCCGGCCTGGTCTTGCATTAAATCCACCCGTCCCCAACCGGTAACGCCGAGACTTTCACAGGCACGTGCGGACAGTGCGCGAAGTTCGGCTTCTTGAACTTCATCAAGGCCACAGGGGATTTGGTATTGGGTGTCGTCGGCCAGATACTTGGCGTGGTAGTCGTAAAACAGGTGCGGCGTGCCCAGGCGTATCGGCGGCAGAATTTCGCCGCCCAGCATGCTGACGGTAAATTCGGTGCCGCTAATCCACTGCTCAACCAACACTTGCGCGTCGTACTTTCTTGCTTCAACAAAAGCCGCATTCAGCGCTTCAAGGGTTTCGACCTTGGCCATGCCGATGCTGGAACCTTCGTGCACCGGTTTGACCATCAGCGGAAAGCCCAATTCCTCAGCCGCAGCCTGACAGTCGAGAACGCTTGAAAGCGCCGCGTAACGTGGCGTCGGCAGGCCCAGCGCCAGCCAAAGCTGTTTGCTGCGCAGTTTGTCCATGGCCAAGGAGGAAGCCAGCACGCCGCTGCCGGTGTAGGGGATACCGGCGCATTCGAGTAGTCCTTGCATGCTGCCATCCTCGCCGCCACGCCCGTGCAGAATGATAAAGGCGCGGTCAATCTTGGCTTTGGCCTGTTCGGCCACCCACTCACCCAAGAAATTCGCGCCGACATCCATGCCAAAAGCGTTCACGCCCATGCGCTGCAACGCGGCAAGAACCGCCGCACCGGATTTAAGCGAAACCTCACGTTCGGCGTTTTGTCCGCCAAACAGTACCGCAACGCGGCCAAAAACGGCGGGATTTACTCGGTTATCAAGGATGCTTTGAATAAGTGAGTCATGGTTCATGGCTGTTCTCCTTGATCTGCTTCGGTGAATAGCGGGTGCGCCATCAACTGTGCGGCGAGCAGGCCAATGTCGCCCGCGCCTTGGCAGAGCAGGATGTCGCCGTCTTGCAGCAGTGGTGCGAGCAGCGGCGCGGGGTCGCTGCCGCGTTCCAGATAAATCGGGTCGATTTGCCCGCGTTGGCGGATGCTTGCGGCCAGATGGCGACTGTCTGCCCCGGCGACGGGCGCTTCGCCCGCCGGATAGACTTCGAGCAGCAACAATAAATCGACCTCGCCCAGCACTTTGACAAAATCGTCGTATAAATCGCGCGTACGGCTGTAACGGTGCGGCTGGTAAATCATCAGCAAGCGCCGCCCCGGCCAGCCGCCGCGTACTGCGCGAATCACCGCCGCTACTTCGCTGGGATGATGGCCGTAGTCATCGACCAGCATCACCGCTCCATCCGCACAAGGCAGTTCGCCGTAAACCTGAAAGCGCCTGCCTACGCCCGCAAATCCCGCCAATCCCTGGTAAATATGTTCGTCACTGATGCCTTCATCGGTAGCGATGGCGACACAGGCCAGCGCGTTTTGTACGTAATGCAGGCCGGGCAGGTTGACGGTGAGCGGCAGCGGCTTTCGGCCTTCGCGCAGCGCGGTAAAGTGGGTGCAAAGGCCGTCCTGGCGCACATCCACCGCGCGCACGTCGGCCTCTTCGGCAAAGCCGTAGGTAAGGGTCTGGCGGGAGACTTGCGGGGCGATTTCGCGCACTACCGGATCATCGATGCAAAGCACCGCCAAGCCGTGGAACGGCAGGTTGTGCAAAAACTCGATAAAGATCTTTTTCAGCAGGGAAAAATCACCTTGGTAGGTATCCATATGGTCGCGGTCGATATTGGTAACGACCGCAACCAAGGGCAGCAAATGCAAAAAGCTCGCGTCGCTTTCGTCCGCTTCGGCAACCAGATAGCGGCTACTGCCAAGCTGTGCGTTGCTGCCTGCCGCATTTAAACGCCCGCCGATGACAAAGGTCGGGTCAAGACCTGCCGCCGCAAAAACCGACGCCATCAAGCTGGTGGTAGTGGTTTTGCCGTGCGTGCCCGCCACCGCGATACCGTGGCGATAGCGCATCAGTTCGGCCAGCATTTCCGCACGCGGCACCACTGGAATGCGCCGCTCTTGCGCCCGCGCAACTTCCGGGTTGTTGCTGTCGATAGCGCTGGAAACCACCAAAACATCGGCCTGATCAGCATTGTCTGGCTGATGTCCTAAGGCAATCTGTGCGCCAAAGCCCTTTAGTCGTTCGGTAACAGGCGAGGTTTTAAGGTCTGAACCGCTCACCTGATAGCCTAAATTAAGCAGCACTTCAGCAATGCCGCACATGCCAGTGCCACCAATGCCGACAAAGTGGATATTGCGAATGCGGCGCATGGTAGGAATGCGGATGCCTTTTTCATTATCAGGACTTTGCATGCGTCTCTCCGCTGCTAAGGGTTAGGCAGTAATCGACCAGTGCCTTGGTCGCGCAAGGCTTGGCACATTGCCGCGCGTTTTGCCCCATCCGTTGCAGGATTTGCGGCTGTGCGAGCAGTTCGCCAAGCTGCGCCGCCAGCACGGCTCCCGTGGTTTGGCTTTGCACCAGCAGACGCGCAGCGCCCGCTTCGCTTAAAAAACGGGCGTTCTGTGTTTGGTGGTCGTCAATGGCCTGTGGCAGCGGTATCAGTAACGCGGCCTTGGCGGCAGCGGCCAGTTCAC
Source organism: Ventosimonas gracilis (assembly GCF_001580025.1). Taxonomy (GTDB): domain Bacteria; phylum Pseudomonadota; class Gammaproteobacteria; order Pseudomonadales; family Pseudomonadaceae; genus Ventosimonas; species Ventosimonas gracilis. The sequence goes on from NZ_LSZO01000135.1 coordinate 48,297, forward strand.
TCACGGTGAGCGCTCCGGCTCTGGCAATAAGCAAATCCGCCCAAGCGTAGTGGCTTGCCATATCGGCGATAAAGGGCAGCACTTCGGCGCTGATACCGGCTTTTTTGTAGCGCTCCTCGGTTTTTTCTGCATGCGCACGTCCGGCTTGATGTTTCACCTTAGGGCGCAGCTTCGCGGGCAGTAAAGCCAGCGCTTCGGGCAGCAGTTGGTTAATCGATTCCGCGCCTAAGCTGCCGCCCAATACCAACAGGTGCGGCGCACCCGTTATCGGGCGAGGCTCGATGCTGGTCAGCGTTTTACGCAGCGGATTGCCGATAGTGCGGCATTTGCCTTGGTATTTTTCGGCCAGTCCCAGCACCTTGGGGAAACCCAAGGCAATCCCGCGGGCAAAGCGGGCAAGCAGGCGGTTGCTGGTACCCATAACGGCATTTTGTTCGTGAATAATCAAAGGCACGCGCGAAAGCCAGGCCGCAAGCCCGCCGGGGCCGGTCACGTAGCCGCCAAAGCCCAGTACGCAGTGCGGGCGCAGTTGTTTTATCAGCGCTCGCGCCTGCCAAAGCGCACGCAGCAGTTGCCAGGGCGCTTTTAGCAAACTGCCGATGGCTTTGCCGCGCAGCCCGCCAATCTGAATGTGGTGCAGCCGGTAGCCTGCCGCTTCAACCAGTTCGTTTTCAATGCCGCGCGGCGTACCCAGCCAGTGCACCTTAAAGCCGCGCACGGTAAATTCCTCAGCCGTCGCCAGCGCGGGGAACACATGGCCGCCGGTGCCGCCTGCCATAATCAGCACGCTCTTAACCATAGATTTAGTCATAGCGCAGCCTTTGCAGCCAGTCGGGCAATCGGTCGTCCTCTGGCTCGTCCGCTGGCACGACAGGCAACTGCTGATATTCCCAGTCAATACGCAGCAACAGCCCTAAACTTGCGCAGCAAGCCAGCAAGGCGCTGCCGCCGTAGCTGACAAAAGGCAGCGCCAAGCCCTTGGTCGGTACCAGCCCTAAATTGACCGCGAAATTCACCAGCACCTGCCCCATCCACAAGAGGGCAATGCCGTAAGCGAGCAAGGCCGAAAACAACAAACCGGCGCGTTCCGCGCGCACGCCGATATAAAGGGCGCGCAGACAGACCAGGGCAAACAGGCCAAGACAAGCCAGTACGCCGACAAAGCCCAGCTCTTCGCCCAATATCGCCAAGATAAAGTCGGTATGCGCTTCGGGCAGATAAGCGTGCTTTTGCACACTGTTGCCCAAACCGACGCCAAACCAACCGCCACTAGCAAAGGCAATCAGTGATTGGATCACTTGATAGCCGTTGCCGTAGCGGTCTGCCCAAGGGTCGAGCGCGTGCATCCAACGCTCAATACGGTAGCCGCCATCCAGCAGCAGCCAAGCCACCAACGTACCCGCCAGCCCAGCCAGAAACAGCAGATGACGAAAATTAAGCCCAGCCAGAAACAGCATCCCGCCGGCGACGCCCATCAGTACCAAGATGCTGCCAAAGTCCGGCTGTAAATTGAGCAAAATGCCCAGCGGAAACAGGGAGACAATCGGTATCAGTACGCCTTTCCAACTGGAGCGCAAATTGTGCCTGCGGTGCAGCAAGTAACCGGCGAGATAAATAATGACGAAGAGTTTGACCAGTTCGGCCGGCTGTACTTTGAATACGCCCAGATCAAACCAGCGCAGCGCCCCGTTGGCCGGCTTGGCAACGAGCAGCAGCAGTGCCAACAAAAAGATGGATAGCCCCCATAGCCACCAACCGACTTGTCGGCGCTGCCACAGACGAAGCGGTATCAGTAAAAAAAACAATCCAGCCAGCACACCCGCCAGCAGGTTCAAGCATTGGCGGCTTAAGTAGCCATACGGATTGTTGTCTGCGACCACGCTGGTCGAGGTAATCATCACCAGTCCCAGCGCCATCAACGCCAAGCAGCCACCGAGCAGCAGCCAGTCCAGACTAAGCGGACGCAGCGGCGAGGGTCTGTGCCAAAAATCGGTGATAAAGCGGCGCATCAGCTAAGCGCCTCCACCGCTTTGGCAAACAGATCGCCGCGTTGCTCAAAGTTGTCAAACATATCGAGGCTGGCACAGGCCGGTGAAAGCAGCACGGCATCGCCTGTTTGCGCAAGCTGTGCGGCAAGCTTTACCGCTTGTTCGAGGCCACCTACGCGCTGTTGCACCACGGTGTTCGGCAACGCGGCTGCCAGCTTGTCGGCATCACGACCGATCAGCAGCACGGCGCGGCAGTGCTGAGCGACCGGCTCCGCCAGCGGGGAAAAATCCGCGCCTTTTCCGTCGCCACCTGCGATTAACACCAGCTTGCCGTCAATATCAGCACCCAAGCCATTAATGGCCGCACAGGCTGCGCCCACATTGGTCGCCTTGGAGTCGTTGTACCAAGCAACGCCATGTAACTCGCGCAGCCATTGGCAGCGGTGCGGCAATCCGGCAAATTCGCGCAAGGCATCAAGCATGGCCTGCATCGGAAAGCCTGCGGCATAGCCGATGGCAAGCGCGGCCAGTGCATTAAGTTGATTATGTGTGCCACGGATTTTTAGCTGCGAGACCGGCAGCAGGAGGCTGTCCCCGTGACTTAGGTGATAAACGCCGCGGGAAAAAAGCAGCCCAAAATGCTTGGGGTCGCCGCCTTGCTGATATTCACCAAAGGTAAAGGTTGGCCTTGGTTCGGCGGATTTCAAATCGGGGCAGTCAGTAGCGACCACCTGATAATTCACGCCATTAAAAATGCGCAGCTTGGCGGCGCGGTATTCATCCAGATCGGCATACCTGTCCATATGGTCTTCAGACAGGTTCAGGCAGCAGGCGACTTCTGCGCTTAATTCACGGCAGGTTTCCAGTTGAAAGCTGGAAAGCTCCAGCACGTAAAGCTCCACATCATCGGCCAGCAAGTTAAGCGCGGGCGTTCCCAGATTGCCGCCAACGGCGACGCGCTTACCCGCTTTTTTGGCCATCTCGCCCACCAGGGTGGTGACCGTGCTTTTGCCGTTGGAGCCGGTAATAGCGACGACAGGTGCTTTACTCAATTCACTGAATAAATCCATATCCCCGCTAAAGCGCACGCCACGACGGGCGGCTTCTTGCAAAGCCGTCTCCTTTAGGGAAATGCCCGGGCTGACATAGACCTTATCCACGGACTGCAAAAAGTCGGCATGCCAAGCACCCAGCCTGACTTCAACTTCGGGAAATTCCCGCTTTAAGGCGGCAAGTTCCGGTGGATTTTGCCGACTGTCACAGCCAATTACCGTGCAGCCGCGCAGGCGCAGAGCGCGCACCAGCGAAAGTCCGCTTTTACCCAGGCCAAGCACTATCGCGCGTGAATGCTCCATGCTTATCTCAACTTCAAGGTCGAAAGGCCGACCAGAACCAAAATCAAGGTGATAATCCAAAAGCGCACAGTGATGCGTGGCTCCGGCCAGCCTTTGAGTTCAAAGTGATGATGTATGGGTGCCATGCGAAACACGCGCTTGCCGGTCAATTTGAATGAGGCGACCTGAATCATCACCGACAACGCCTCGACCACAAAAATCCCGCCCATCACCGCCAGTACCAATTCCTGGCGCACGATAATGGCGATGGTGCCAAGCGCCGCGCCCAAGGCTAGTGCGCCGATGTCACCCATAAACACTTGCGCCGGATAGGTGTTAAACCACAAGAAACCCAAACCCGCGCCGACCAGCGCGGCGCAGTAAACAATCAGTTCGCCGCTGCCGGGCAGATAAGGGATTAACAGGTATTCGGCAAAGCGCGCGTTACCGGACAGATAGCAAAAAATCCCCAGCGCCCCGCCCACCAACACCGTCGGCATAATGGCGAGACCGTCCTGCCCATCGGTCAAATTGACCGCGTTGCTCGCACCGACAATGACGAAATAAGCCAGCAAAACAAAACCGGCCAAGCCCAGCGGCAGGCTGATGCCTTTTAATAACGGCACAAAGAGTGTTGTTTCCAGCGGACTTTGCGCCGTGCTGTAGAGAAACAGCGCCGCGCCCAAGGCAAATACCGATTGCCAAAAATACTTCCAGCGTCCGGGCAAGCCGCGCGAGTTTTTCTCCACCACCTTGCGCCAGTCGTCCACCCAGCCGATGCCGCCAAACAGCAGCGTGACCAGCAGTACGACCCAAACATAGCGGTTATCCAAATCCGCCCAGAGCAAGGTGCTGATGGCAATCGAAGCCAAAATCAACGCCCCACCCATGGTTGGCGTGCCTTTTTTCGATAGGTGCGCCTGCGGACCGTCATGGCGTACCGCTTGACCAATTTGTCCGCGTTGCAACGCGCGAATCATCCAAGGCCCAAGGCACAGGGAAATCAAAAGAGCCGTCAGCACGCCAAAAATGCCGCGCAGCGTCAGGTATTGGAAAACCGCAAAACCTTTGTGGAAGGTTTGCAGATATTCGGCGAGCCATAGCAGCATCAGTGCGTTCCCCCATCTTCGCCGCACAGCGCTGCGGTGACCTTATCCATCTGCGCCGAACGCGAGCCTTTGACCAGCAGCACGCTATCTACAGGTTCAAGGTTAAGTGCCGCAATCAGGCTGGCAAAATCCTCAAAATGCTGGCTTTGCCCGATAAAGGCGCGTACCGCGTGCGCCATCATCGGACCCACGGCATAGAGTGCATCGACTTTGCCGCTGGCATAGCAGCCAATTTCGCGGTGACTGGCCTCGCTCATCTCGCCCAGTTCGCCCATATCGCCCAGCACTAGCACGCGCCGTCCGGCAAAAGCAGCGAGCAAATCAATCGCCGCGTGCAGAGCCGCCGGATTGGCGTTGTAGCTGTCATCCAGCAAACGCTGGCCTTGCAAGGTGCGGCGCAGCTTGCCGCGCCCGCTCATCGGCTTGACGCTTTGCAAGCCCTGGCCAACAACCGCCAGCGGCACACCCAGCGCATGCGCCGCAGTCGCTGCGGCCAGCGCATTGGCGACTTGGTGCAGGCCGTGCAGCTTAAGTTGCACATCGATTTGTCCCGCCGGGCTATGCAGAGTAAAAGCGGCGCAGCCGTTGCCATCCAAGCGGATGTTTTGCGCATAACAATCGGCGCTGTCATCGGTTAGTGAGAAGCTAAACACGCGCCGCCCGCCTGCACGCGCCTGCCAAGTGCTAAAGGCGGCATCGTCCAGATTAAGCACTGCCGTGCCATCTGCGAGTAGCGCATCGAGTATCTCGCCCTTGCTCTCAACGATTTTCTGCAAGCTGCCAAATTCGCCCAAATGTGCACTGCCCGCATTGGTAATCAGCGCCACTTGTGGGTGAGCAAGCGTGGCACTGGCGGCAATTTCGCCCACGTGGTTGGCTCCTAACTCAATCACCGCGGCTTGATGCTTAGCCGATAGTTGCAGCAGGGTTAAAGGCACGCCCAGGTCATTATTAAGGTTGCCCAAGGTGGCGCAGACCGCGCCGTTAAGCTGCGCTTTTAAAATGGCCGCGAGCAGTTCTTTGACCGTGGTTTTGCCGGATGAGCCGGTTAGCGCGACCAGCTTGCCTTGCCACGCGGCGCGGTGCCAGGCGGCAAAGGCCGCCAGCGCGGCGCGGCAGTTATCGACCTGCAATTGCGCCAAGGCAATGTCATTGTTTACCCGTTCGAGCAAGGCCGCTGCCGCGCCTTTTTCTTTGGCGGCCGCCAGCCAATCGTGACCGTCGAAATGTTCACCCTTAAGCGCGACAAACAACTGCCCAAGGCTTAAGGTGCGCGTGTCGATACTGACCGCGTTAAAGGCGGCGTCCGCGCCGTGCAGGCGACCGTTCAGTACGGCGGACAGCTCGCTCAATCGCCACTCAGGCATGAGTACGCTCCCAAGCAAGCAGCGCGAGGCTTGCTTGCTGCAAATCAGAAAAAGGCAGGCGTTTACCGTTCAGCTCTTGATAGTTTTCATGTCCCTTGCCCGCTAACAGCACAACATCCCCCAACTTGGCACTATTGATAATCTGCGCAATGGCTTGGTCGCGGTCTGCCACAAACTGCACGGCTTGCGGGTTTGCGAAACCTTCACGGATGTCTTGAATAATCTGCTTGCGCTCTTCACCGCGTGGATTGTCATCCGTTACCCAAACGCCATCGGCCAGACCTTCTGCGACCTGCGCCATCAGCGGGCGCTTGCCCTTATCGCGTTCGCCGCCACAGCCAAACAGGCACAATAAGCGCCCCGGACAATGCGCGCGTAACGCGCTTAGCGTGTTTTTAAGAGCATCCGGGGTATGCGCGTAATCGACCGCGACCAGCGGTAAATGCCCGCCGCCCAAGCGCTGTAAACGCCCCGGCGGCGGCGCAAGTCTTGGCAGCAACGGGGCAATACGGCTAAGCGGATAACCTAACGCCTGCAGCGTGCCGATAACCGCCAGCAGATTGGCAAGATTAAAGCGCCCAAGCAGCGGGCTGCGCAGCGTGCCTTCGTCGCTCTCGCTGATCAGCCGGGCGGACAGCCCCTTGTCGGAAAGCTTAATGTCACGGCAGTACAGGCTCGCTTTGGGATTATCCAAACTGTAACTGAGCACCTGCGCCGCGCCCGCTTGCTGCACCAAGCGCTGCCCCAATTGATCATCCAGATTAAGCACTTGCCTTTGGCAACCGGCAAACAGCCGGGCTTTGGCGGCGGCATAAGCGTCCATTGAGCCGTGGTAGTCCAGATGGTCGCGCGACAGGTTGGTCAATACCGCAACGGAAAAATCCAAAGCAGCCACGCGGGCTTGTACCAGTGCATGTGAGGACACTTCCATCGCCACTGCCTTGGCTCCACCTGCAACCAAGCGCGCAAGGCTCGCCTGCACGCCAATGGCATCCGGCGTGGTGTGAGCACTTTCTTGCAACACGCCGTAAAAACCATTGCCCAGCGTGCCGATAATCCCGCAGCGCTCGCCAAGACCTTCCAGCGCTTGCGCCAGCAGTTGGCTAACGCTGGTTTTGCCGTTGGTGCCGGTAATGCCAATGAGTCGCAGCTTTTGTGCAGGATGGCCATAAAAGCGCCCGGCAATGGCCGAGATTTCATCGGCGAGGTTTTCTACCGCAAGCATCGGCACGTCGCTTTCTGGCAAAGGCGGCGCGTTGCTTGCTTCATAAATAACCGCCGCCGCGCCGCGCTTAAGTGCGTCTTTGATATAACTGCGGCCATCACTTTTTATACCCGGCACGGCAAAAAACAAATCGCCCGCCTGCACTTGAGCACTAGAAAGGCAAAGATTGCGGATAAGCGAATGGCTTTGTGCCCCCACAAGCAACTGATCAAGCGGCATTGGCATCAGTTGGACGCTCCGGCAAGGCGGGCTGCAGGCATATCCGGCGGCACTTGCATCAAGCGCAAAGTGCCTTCCATCACTTTGCTAAACACCGGTGCGGCCACCGCGCCGCCATAGTGTGCAGTGCGCTTGCCGGGGATTTTTTCTGGCTCATCGAGCACCACGACCAAGGCAAAGCGCGGCGCATCGGCCGGAGCGAAACCTGCAAACAGTGCGCGGGTTTTGCCTTTCTTGCCGGGTTCGTTTTTGTCTGCCGTGCCGCTTTTACCCGCGACACGATAGCCTTCCACCCGCGCCAGGCTGCGCATGCGTGAACCATGAACCACCTGTTGCAACATACCGCGCACGGTTTTGGCGAGGGTTTTATCGATCACTTGTTCGCCTTGCGGTATTTCGCTTTGCCGAAGCAGCGTTAACGGTTTCATCAACCCATCATTGGCGATGGTCGCGTACGCTTGGGCAAGCTGCACGGCGGTCACTTCCAGGCCATAGCCGTAGGCGAGGTTAGTCGTCTCGCTCTCGCCCCAGCGCTTGTGCGCAGGTAGTTTGCCGAACTGTTCAGCAGGAAACCCAAGGCTGCTGCCTTGGCCTAGACCCAGGCGCTGCATCATCTCGCGGATAGGCTCTGCGCCTATATCCAGCGCAATCTTGCTGATGCCGACATTGCTCGACTCAATCAAAATTTGCGTTAAATTCGGCTCGTTCGGCCCGCCAATCGCAACGTCCTTGATCGGCGATTTGCGGCCTCTGACCATCAGCTCACGCCTGCCCGCAGCGTTAAGCAAACTGACTTGGTCTTGCGGCTTCCAGCGCCCTGTTTGCAAGGCGGCCAGCATGGACAGCGGTTTGATCGTAGAGCCTGGTTCGATATTGTCGAGCAGTGCATGGTTGCGTGCTGCCCTTGGGTTGTAAGCCTTGCGGTCGTTGGGGTTATAGGTCGGTTGATTGGCCAGCGCGAGTATTTCACCGCTTCCCACATCCACCAGTACCACACAGCCCCAAGTGGCTTTGCTTTGCTCTAACGCCCGTGCCAACTCAAGATTGGCCAGATTTTGCAGGCGCAAATCGATGGAAAGCCGCAAATCCTTACCGGCCTGCGGCGACTGCACAATGCCTAAATCTTCAAGCACGCGCCCGTTGCCATCCCTAAGCTCGCGCTGCTTGCCTGGCGTGCCGCCAAGCCAGTTATCGAACATCTTCTCCAGCCCTTCCTGGCCGTGCCCGTTATGGTCTACACGACCAATAAGCTGTGCGGTCGTTTCGCCGTACGGGTAATAGCGGCGGTATTGTTCCATGGCAACAATGTCGGGGATTTTTAGCGAAAGTACCGCTGCTGCCCGTTCCGGCGGCAGTCGCAGCGCCAGCGGATAGGCGTTGCGGGTGCCTACTTTATTGACCCGCTCGGCAAACGCTTTATCCGTTTCACCTTCCATCGGCTTGGCGGGACCTACGTTTTCCAGACGGCGACGTAGCGCGTCCGGCGGCTCGCCCAGCGCAGCGGCCAGTTCTTCCCAGCGAGCGCGGCTGCCCTGCGCTTCAATGCGCTTAACAAATTCATCGGCGTCAAGTCCGAGCTGCTCGGCCAGTTTGCTCAGGCTCCGTTTCTCATCCCTTTTCAGCGGGCGCGGTTCTTCCCATAACAGTCTGCCCGCTTGCAGCGTAACCTGCGTGGTGCTGACGGCAAGCGGCGCGCCGTCCCGATCGACGATCATGCCGCGCGGCGCGGCGATGAGGCGGTCACGAACCGCTTGCTTGCTGGCCTCCAAGCGCAGTTCGTCGCGTTGCAACCACTGCACGTTGAACAGCTCTACCACCAACACCAGCAACGCCAACACAAATAACGCCACTACCCAGCGCAAACGCGCAGGGAAGGCCGTGCCAGTAAATCCTTTCATTGCATCAACTTGCGCACTTGCTCATGGCTGGGAATGCGCATCTGCAACTGCACCTGTGCCAATTGCTCAATACGACGAGGGGCGTTTAATGCGGCTTGCTCAAGCAGCAAACGTCTCCATTGCTGTTGCGCTTGATGCTGCACCGCGCCCTGCCGGGACAGTTCATTGAGGCGGTGTTTTTTTTGTTGCGCCAATATCGGCAGTGCAATGGCGCTGCACAGTACCGATAGCAACAGAAACAAAGGCACGCCGATACGTAACACGGACTTAACATCGTTCATGACAGCTTCTCCGCCACGCGAAAAATGGCGCTGCGGGCGCGCGGGTTACGCGCCACTTCATCATCACTGGCACGCCTTGGCCTGCCCAGCACAGCAAGACGCGCAGTAAAGGGCTTTAGCGGAATCGGCAGGTGGCGCGGCCGGTTATCCTTCGGCGGTTTCGCCTGACTTTGCATAAAGCGTTTGACGATGCGGTCTTCCAGCGAATGAAAGCTGATCACCACCAGTCGCCCGCCGGGCATCAAGGCTTCCAGCGCCGCCGCCAAGCCGCGCTCAAGGTCGGCAAGTTCTTGATTAAGGTAAATGCGCAGCCCCTGAAAAGCTCGGGTAGCCGGATGCTTACCCTTTTCCCAGGCGGGATTGGCGGCTTTAAGCACTTCGGCCAAATCCAGCGTGCGGGTGAACGGGCGCTCGGCACGGCGCTCCACCACAGCACGCGCCATGCGCCGAGCAAAGCGCTCTTCGCCATAGTCTTTAAACACTTGCGCAATCGTTTGCTCGTCCGCACTCGCCAGAAAGTCGGCGGCGGACTGCCCTGCGTTCGGATTCATGCGCATATCCAGCGGGCCGTCTTGTTGAAAGCTAAAACCGCGCGCAGCATCGTCAAGCTGCGGCGAGGACAGGCCAAGATCCAATAAAATGCCGGATAATTTGCCGTTAAGTTGTCGCGCTTCTAATACTTCGCCCAGTTCGGCAAAGCTTTTATTGATTATTTCAAAGCGCTTATCTTGCGCCGCCAGTTCACGGCCAACCGCTACCGCTTCGGGGTCTTTATCAAAACCCAGCAAGCGGCCTTCTGTGTTTAAGTTTTGCAAAATCAGGCGGCTGTGCCCGCCACGACCAAAGGTGCCATCCAAATAACAGCCAGTCGCCCGCACATTCAGCGCCGCTACTGCTTCATCCGGCAATACGCTGATATGTTCAAATCTTTGTAGTTGGCTGGTGCTGCTCATAAAATTCCTTAATTACTACTTGCACTTCACATCTTGAAGCTATGCAATCCTTTGACTAACTCGTCCCAAGACTTGTTTTTTTGTCCAGCCACTCCAGACAAGAGGGCTTGTTTGATCTCATTTTTCATCGCTTCTTTACCTGCTTTAGCCTCTTCCATAAGCTCTTTCATCGCTTCTTCGACCGCATCGAAGGCGGCCTGGTTTCTTGCCCTTTCCTTGGCTTGTTCGACTTCTTTAACCTTTCTGGCAAGTTCTTGCTTTTCCTTTAAAGCCGCATTAGCCCGTTGATACTCTTCATCCCACAGTTCTTTTTGCCACAGCTCCAGCTTGTTTTTCTTGCCAATCAAACAAAATTTGTTTTTTGATAACTCTTTTAACTTCAAGCCGATGCATTCAAGCAAGTATCCAGGCAGTGCAAAGCGCCCCTTGGCATCCAAATCCACAACAGTGACCAATCCCAAGAGCGTTTCTATATATTCACTATCTTCATCTTGTCCGGCGCGTTCTTCCCAATCGCGCTCAACCGCTTCCCACTTATCCAGTGGATACACCAGCAGACGTTTGCTTGAGTTCACATCCGGCGCGATAACCAGCCGTCCTTTGAGATCCTTGCCTTCTTCGCCTTTTGCTTCAGATAGCTCTTCGGTCTCTTGGTCAGTCTCTTGGAGAGCCTTTGCGGCTTGCTCATCGTGCTTTAGGGCAAAGGCAGGCAAGCAGCGACTTGGCATAACCAAGCGGCCTTTATCGTCAATCGTGACTTCAAACTGTCCGCGAAGCACATCCTTACCCTGTTTTCCAAGCGACTGCTTTAAGTCGTTAAAGAGAAGCCGCTTGCTTCAACTGACCCACTACTACCCAATTTGACCCATTTTATCCCCCGATTAAAGACAAAGGCTATAGAAGGCTGCATTATTTTTCAGTAATCAATAATCAAATAATAACCATTAAAATCAACTAGTTATAATAAATCCAGGCAAGCAAACGGACAGCAGAAAAAAAAAATTTACAAAAAATGTAAAAAATACAAGGATTTTTGTTGAAGACGGGTGCGGATGCAAAAGCACATCCAGCAGAAAAGTAAGGAGGAAAGTCGGTCTGTAAGCCGGGTTCTGTCGTGGACAGTCATTCATCTGGGACGATTTTCACAAATCGCCTCAAGCAACCTACCCGGTTCCAACGCGGGCCGCGCTTAGGAACCCTATTTGGTCTTGCTCCGAGTGGGGTTTGCCTTGCCGCGGACTGTTACCAGCCGCGCGGTGCGCTCTTACCGCACCTTTTCACCCTTACCGGCCTTGCGTGCAAGACTTAGGCGGTTGTTTTCTGTGGCACTTTCCGTAGGCTCGCGCCTCCCAGGCGTTACCTGGCACTTTGCCCTGTGGAGCCCGGACTTTCCTCCCCCGTGACTTGCAGACAACTTTTCTTGCAAGAAGACGGCAGCGACTGTCCGACCGACTTTCCGCAGGCAAGGGTACTTGGCAAGCGTTAAAGCTGCAAGTTATTAAGCGTCTTGATTTTTTAAATCTGCCAAAATTTGCAGCGCACGCAAACGGTCAGCCAAGGCATAAAAATCGCAAGTCACTATCAGTTCATCGGCCTGCGTTCGCTCAAGCAGTGCCTCCAGCTGCGCCTCCACTTTTTCTGCGCCGCCAATCAGGGCAAGCCCCAAATGCTCAAAGACCGCTTGGCGTTCCCAGGGTTGCCAATCAAGCTTATCCAGGCTCGCGAGTGGCGCTCGTATGCGCAGACTTTGTTCACGCACCAAGGCGAGCACGCGCTGGTAGGCGGAGGTCGCCAGATGCTCAGCCTGTTCGTCGCTGTCTGCAACCAGTAGCGGCGCGGCAATCATCAAGTAAGGTTTGCTTAAGACAGGCGAAGGCTGAAAACCACGGCGATAAGTATCAATCGCCTCAAACAACAGGCGTGGAGCAAAGTGGGAAGCAAAAGCAAAAGGCAGGCCCTTGGCGGCGGCGAGCCGCGCACCAAACAGGCTGGAACCCAAAATCCACAGCGGCACGCCGGTGCCGTGGCCGGGTACGGCAATCACCTGCTGTCCCTCGCGGCGTGGGGCAAAATAGGCTTGCAGTTCTTCGACTTCGACAGGGAAGTCGTCACTGCTGCCAAGGCGCTCGCGGCGCAGCGCATAGGCGGTGAACGGGTCAGTCCCCGGTGCGCGGCCAAGGCCAAGGTCGATTCGTCCGGGGTAGAGCGATTCGAGCGTGCCGAATTGTTCGGCAATCACCAAGGGGGAGTGATTGGGCAGCATCACGCCGCCTGCACCAAGGCGGATGCTTTGTGTGCCTGCCGCCAGATAACCAATCAATACGGCAGTCGCCGCGCTGGCAATGCCGTCCATATTGTGATGTTCGGCGACCCAAAAGCGCTTAAAGCCTAATTTTTCAGCAAGTTGTGCCAGTTGCAAGGAATGCTGCAGTGCTTCAGCGACTGTGCCGTCCACCCGCACCGGCGCGAGGTCGAGTACCGAGAGGGCGGTATTTTGCAAACGGCTCATCGGAGCACCCTTTGCGGGTTTTGCTGGGTTAGTCGGCGGCTTTGCTTGCTGAGCGCTCCTGTTCTATCAGCTTATCGGCCAGTTGCAGAGCGGCTTCAGCACCACCGGCCTGGCCTACGCCAAAGACGTATTTACCACCCACGACCAGAGTCGGCACGCCAGTGACTTGGTAGCCCATCAACTGTTTTTTGGCTTTTTCCATCTGCGTTTTTACGCCAAAGGAGTTGTACGCCTTAAGGAAGCTCTCTTTATCGATACCCAAGGGGGCGAGGAAGGCGGCCATTTCATTCGGCGTTGCCAGCATTTTGCCTTCTTGGTGAATGGCATTGAAGATCGCCTCATGCACTTCGTGCGGTGCTTTTAGCGCTTCGAGGGCGAAAAAAAGCTGTCCGTGGACATCCCACAAGCGGCCAAACAGTGCGGGCAGGCGCACCAGGTTGACGTCTTCCGGCAGCGTTTTCGACCACTCGTTGATATAAGGCTCAAACTGATAGCAATGGCCGCAGCCGTACCAAAATAGCTCAACCACTTCGATTTTGCCGGGATCCCTGGTGGCTACCGGAGTTGCAAGCTCAGTGTATTGCGCAGGCGTCTCGGCCGCCACCAAGCCGCCCGACAGAAGGCCAAGGGTTGCCATAAGGGCGGTTAACAGTTTACGCATAGTCTTTATTCCTTGACCGATTAAACAGATTTAGTGCAAGCCCTGGATATAGCTGGAAATAGCGGCAATGTCCTTGTTGGACAGCTTGGCGGCAATGCTGCGCATAATCATCGCATCGCCATCGTTGACGCGCTCGCCTTCACGAAAATCGGTCAACTGCTTGGCGGTGTACTGTGCGTGCTGGCCACCCAAATGCGGAAAGCCCGCTGCGCTGTTGCCAGTGCCTTGCGGGGAATGGCAGCCGGTGCAGGCGGGCATGCCTTCGGCCAGTTTGCCACCGCGAAACAGGCTTTCACCACGTGCGACCAGTTCAGCATCGGCTGCGCCTACGGTCATTTTCTGACTGGCAAACCAAGCGGCGATGTCGGCTAAATCCTGCTCGTTAAAGTTATCCAGTTGACCGGTCATCTCCAGTACCGGGCGACTGCCGGATTTGATGTCCTGCAACTGTTTAAACAGGTAGCGCTCGCCTTGTCCGGCGAGCTTCGGGAAGTTCGGTGCCGGGCTGTTGCCGTCTGGCCCGTGACAGGCGCCACAAACGGCGACCTTGCCCTGTCCGGCGGCGGCATCACCGGCAGCATGTACGATACCGGTAAATCCCATCAGCAAAAGACCCAGAAGTAGTTTATTCATCAGTTCATCCAATCTGCGGTCAAACAATCTGCCGTGCTATCAGTTATCAAGCCGCCTGCGGCTGTCCGATAATCCCCGGCACTTCGCCCATTTCATAACGATAAGGGCGCACAACAAAGAGGCGCATTATATACTCGCGCAGCTTACGCGAAACACTTATGCCGACTGTGACCACCCGTCGCACACTTAATTTTGACTTTTATCATGCCTTCTATTGAAACCCTTTGCCAACAAGCGAGTTTTTTAACCAGCGCCACCCAGCTTGGCGAGTGCCCCAGCGACAGCGGTCTTGAGGTGGCCTTCGCCGGACGCTCCAATGCGGGCAAATCCAGTGCACTAAATGTATTGACCCACGCCCGTTTGGCGCGTACTTCGAAAACCCCCGGACGCACGCGACTGCTTAATTTTTTTCGCCTGGATGACGAGCGCCGTCTGGTGGATTTGCCCGGCTACGGCTATGCCAAGGTCTCGCTTTCGCTCAAGCAGCACTGGCAGCAACATCTGGAAGCCTATCTCGGCGGTCGGCAGAGTTTGGTCGGCATGGTGTTGCTGATGGACATCCGCCATCCCTTGACCGATTTTGACCGCATGCTGCTTAACTGGTCTGGTGCCTGCAATATGCCGCTGCATGTGCTTTTGACCAAGGCGGACAAACTCAGCTTTGGTGCGGCGAAAACCGCGCTGTTTAAGGTCAGTAGCCAGCTTAAGCAGGAATTCCCTAACGCCCGCGTGCAGCTTTTTTCCGCACCGGCGCGCCAAGGTATCGAGCAAGCGCAGAGCGTGTTGGCCGATTGGCTCAGGCTTGGCTAGGTTTCTCGCGGGTTAAATACCAAGCGGCGAGTATCGGCAGCATGGTTGTCAGCATCACCAGCAGAGCGACCACGTTGGTAATCGGCACGTCGCGCGGACGGGCGAGTTGATTAAGCAGCCACAGCGGTAGGGTGCGTTCGTGCCCGGCGGTAAAGGTGGTGACGATGATTTCATCAAAGGACAGCGCAAAGGCGAGTATCCCGCCCGCCAGCAAAGCAGTCGCCAGATTGGGCAGCACGATATGGCGAAAGGTCTGCCAGCCGTCCGCGCCCAAGTCCATGCTCGCTTCAATCAGGTTATGACTGGTGCGACGAAAACGCGCAATCACGTTGTTGTAGACGATAACCACACAAAAGGTCGCGTGGCCTATCACTATGGTTAAAGTCCCCGGCTCAATGCCTAATCGTTTGAACGCGGATAAAAGCGCCAGTCCGCTGATAATGCCGGGCAGCGCGAGCGGCAGCATCAGCAGCAGCGAGAGACTCTGCTTGCCGAAAAAATCCCGCCGCCACAAGGCCGCCGCTGCCAAAGTCCCCAGCAGCAGGGCAATCACCGTAGCGAGGCTTGCCACTTGCAGCGACAGGCTAATCGCCTCGCGCACATCCTCGCGCGACCATGCAAGGCGAAACCAGTTAAGCGTTAATCCTTTGGGCGGAAAGCTCGCGCCGCTGCGTTCGGCGTTAAAGGCGTAAAGAAAGATCATCAGAATCGGAAAATGCAAAAATACCAAGCCGCCCCAAGCGGCGAGTTTTAGCCCGAAGGAAGCACGTTCAGAGTGCATCGAAAGCCCCCAGTCGCCGAACGACGGAAAGATACAGCGCAATCAGCACAATCGGCACCAAGGTAAAGGCCGCCGCCAGCGGCATATTGCCGACCGTGCCTTGCTGCGCATAAACCATATTGCCGATAAAAAAGCCGGGCGGGCCGACCAGTTGCGGCACGATAAAATCGCCCAGCGTCAAGCTAAAAGTAAAAATCGAACCGGCGGCAATGCCCGGCACGGCCAGCGGCAAAATCACCAGCCTGAAAGTTTGCCAAGGACGGGCACCCAAATCGCTGGAGGCTTGCAGCAGAGAAAGCGGCAAGCGTTCCAGCGAAGCCTGAATCGGTAAAATCATAAACGGCAGCCAGATATAGACGAAGACCAAAAAGCGCCCAAGGTGCGAGGTAGACAGCGTATTGCCGCCAATCGGGGTCGCCAGCAGGAAGTCCAGCAGCCATTCAAGGTGCAGCCTTTGGATAAACCACAGGCTTATGCCTTCTTTAGCCAGCAGCAACGTCCAGGCGTAGGCTTTAACGATATAGCTCGCCCACATCGGCAACATCACTGCGATATAGAAAAACGCCTTGAGCCTGCCGCTGGCATAACGCGCCATGTAATAGGCAATGGGAAAGGCAATCAGCGCCGCCGCCAAGGAAACCGCCAGCGCCATCAGCACGGTACGGCGGATGATATCGAGATTGGCCGCTTGCAGCAGCGCTTTAAAGTTGGCGAGCGTCAGCGTGCTGCTGACTGTCATGGAAAAATCGTCGTAGCTGTAAAAGCCCTGCCAGAGCAGCGCGAGCAGCGAGGCGAGATAGACCGTGCCAAACCAGAGTAGTGGCGGTATCAGCAGCAGTAGCAGGTAGAGATTGGGACGGCGGTACAGCACATCGGATAAACGCCGCAGCGCACCACCTGCGGCGGGCGCGAAAGTCGCGTTCATCGGGAAGCTTCCTCGCGTAGCGCGACCATCAGGCGGCGCGGCCAGCGCAAGGTTAGCGGCTGCCCCAGTTGCAGCGGTTCGCTGCCTTCCTGCCCGCTGGCACGCGTCACCGTGAACACCTGCCCGCTTGGCAGCAGCACTTCATAGCGCGTGCTCGCACCTTGGTATTGGATGCCCTGCAAGCTGCCGGACAGTTGCAGATAATCATCAGGCAGCGGGCTGCTGTCTGCCAGTTCCAGATATTCCGGTCGAATGGCAAAGGGCGCCCTTCTTCCGGTCAATTGCTGCGCCAATTCCCCGCGCAGCAGGTTGCTGGTGCCGACAAATTCGGCGACAAAAGCCGTAGCCGGTTGTTGATAGAGCGCCCTTGGCGTATCCACCTGCTCAATCCGCCCTTGGTTAAACACGGCCACACGGTCGGACATGGACAACGCCTCGCCTTGGTCGTGGGTGACAAACACAAAAGTAATGCCCAACTGACGCTGAAGTTTTTTCAGCTCGCCCTGCATTTGCTCGCGCAGTTTTAAATCCAGTGCGCCCAAAGGCTCATCCAGGAGCAGCACGCGCGGACGGTTAATCAGCGCGCGCGCCAAGGCCACGCGCTGGCGCTGACCGCCGGACATCTGCGAGGGTTTGCGCGCACCAAAACCCTCAAGGGCAACCATTTCCAGCGCTTCTTCGGCCTGCTTGTACCGCTCGGCCTTGTCCACGCCGCGCACTTTTAAGCCATAGGCGACGTTATCGCGCACGTTCATATGCGGAAACAGTGCGTAGTCCTGAAAGACCGTGTTGACATCACGCCGATAAGGAGGAAGTCCCGCCGCTTCCACCCCGTGAATGCGGATGCTGCCGCTGTCTGGCTGTTCAAATCCGGCAATCAGCCGCAGGCAAGTGGTTTTGCCGGAGCCGGACGGGCCGAGCAACGAGAAGAACTCGCCCTCTGCAATCTCAATCGACAGATTGGAGACCGCCTGCACGCTGCCAAAACGGCGCGAGACGTTAAGTAACTGCACGGCAGCGGGCATGATTTTGCTTTCCTTATTGTTTTGGCCGAGTGATCAACGACAGGGTAAAGGTGACAACCAGTGTCGGCAAGGCCGAACCCAACCCCAAGTCAAGCAGCGGCAAACCGTGATAGCAGGCAATCCCCAGCAGCCAGAGCAAGGCCGGAACCGGCTCAATCAGACGAGCACTCACTGGGCGGGCGAGCGCGCCAAAGGCTTGCCTGCCTAAAATCACGCCGTACAGCGGCACAAATACTGAACTTAGCATCAGCAAGAAAGGCTCCAAACTGTGCATCGGCAGCAGCAAGGCGCACAGCGAGCCCACCAGCACCAGCAGCAGGGCAAAGCGGCGGATGCTAAAGCGCGGCAGCAGGCTGTGCGCAGAAACGGCAGCGCTGTACAGGTCGCCGTAGGCGTTATCCAGCTCGTCCAGCAAAATCAGCCCCAGTGCGATCAGCCCGCCTTGTGCCAGCAGCAACGCGGTAACGACTGAACCATCGACCTGCCCGCTGCTGGCTATCATCACGCCCAGCGCGTAGCACCAGATATTGGCGATGGCATAACCCAGCCAAACGCCGCCCAAGGCGCTGCGCCCACTGCGACCATGACGGGCGTAGTCGGCCACCAGCGGCAACCAGGAAATCGGCATGGCAATCACCAAATCCAGTGCGCCGAACAGGCCAAGGCTGCCATCCCCGGTACGGTTCCAAAATGCTGCAAAACCGCTGTCTGCCAAGCGGGAGGCAAACTGATAGGTCAGCCACAATAGCGAGATAATCACCAAAGGCAGGCCAAATCGACTGACAAAACGGCGCACCAAGGTTTGCATGGAAGCGGATAGCAGTGCGGCCAGTAGCAGCCCCCAAAAGAGCGCGACCACAATCGACGCGATGGGACTTTGTGCGTTAATTCCAAGGGCTTGCGCAGCAATCGCCAGCGTACCTTCGCGCATGATTAACAGCTCAAAACTGGTCCAGCCGATCAGCTGCACGATATTGAGCAGCACCGGCAGCCGCGCAAAGCCGCGGCCATAGCTATGGTGCATCAATGCGGCACTGGACAGGCCGCTGTCACAGGCAATTTTACTGACCCAGGCAAGCAAACCTGCGCCAATCACTGAACCGGCCAGTGTGGCAAAAATAGCTTCACGAATGCCCACCGCTGGCACCAGATAAGCGCCGACCTGGATGACCAACAGCCCCACGCCGAGGCTAAACCAAAGCGCGGCGTGGTCGCGCCAAGCGAATACGCGCTCAGCGGCGGGAACGGGATTTAACGCTTGATTGACAACCGTTTCTTTCATGGCAGCACCTTAAGGGAAGAACGCGGCAGGTGCGCCAGCACCTTGGCGCAGACGCACCAAGGCCGGTCGCTTTCCTGCGCGAGGATTATCTCAACAGGTTCAAAGGGACTCTCTCAGCCAGTCGTCCAGACAGACGGCGGCACCCCCAGCGAGCCTCGTAGCATGCCCTGTGCCGCACGGCAGGTCAAATCCTGCTCGCCTGCAAGCGGGAGAGGGGCTAAGGGAGAGGGAACCAGAGGCAGGGGCTCTTTTGGGAGCCGATAAGAGGTTCAGTTACAACGCCGATTGACACTCCTGTAGCAAACGTCCGTTTTATGATCAGCTCCTCAGCAGTCAGTAAAACCGGACAACTCATTTGCTCTGCTGCGGACAGATTACTTATCACTGACACCGCCTTAATCAGTGCTTGGCAAATACTCCATCAGCAATACCGAGCACAGGCTGACGACAGGGCATTTGACAAGCGAATACGCCTGCATCGGTCGCTCAATAAGCGAAAACCAATGCAGTTTCTGGGGATTGGAGGGTAGCTCAATGCCGCCCACTCAGTTAACGGGCGGCAAGGAGAAATCAAGCAGTCGGCGGAGGCCGTTGTCCTTTTTGGATACGTTGGTAGATTTCTTCACGGTGTACGGAAACGTTTTTAGGCGCATCAACGCCAAGTCGCACTTGATGGCCTTTTACTGCCAGTACGGTGATGCAGATGTCATCACCGACCATCAGGGTCTCCCCAACCCGGCGCGTTAAAATTAGCATTCCCCAATCTCCTTGAGTCTCTCGCCTCCCCCGCTTGTATCGCGGATACGACCAAGCATTGCAGAATCAAGATTGAACAAATAAAGGCGGGAATCACGCAAAAATGCGCGAATAGGTACAAGAGTATAGCTGGCTACTGCCGACTTGCTAATTTTTTTAGCAGCAGAATCACTCAAATTTGCAAGTGGTTCTACCCTGTTTTCGTTAGCGAAATTGATGCCAATTATTGCCAGTACTGGATGGAAACTGCACATTCCCCAAAGTAGGCAGGAGCGCCCTTGCGGCGCTCCCGTGGCTGGCATTAAACCAGTTTTTCTTTGATGCGGGCGGCTTTGCCGGAGAGGGCGCGCAGGTAGTAGAGCTTGGCTTTGCGCACATCGCCACGGCGCTTGACCTGGATGCTTTCAATCAGCGGGGAATAGCTTTGGAAGGTGCGCTCCACGCCGGTTCCGCTGGAGATTTTACGCACGGTGAAGGCGCTATTTAAGCCGCGATTGCGTTTGCCTATCACGACGCCTTCAAAGGCTTGCAGACGGCTGCGTTCGCCTTCTTTCACGCGCACTTGCACGACGACGGTGTCGCCTGGGGCAAAAGCGGGGATTTCTTTGCCCATTTGCTCGGCTTCGAGTTGGGCGATGATATTGCTCATGTTGCGTGCTCCTTTAAGGTCAATCTTGACCATCGATACGGGGTCTATCGTCCTGCTGAGCGCGGTATTGCGCTAGCAGCGCTTGTTCTTCTCCAGAAAGCGAGCGGCTATCCAGAAGATCAGCGCGACGTTGCAGCGTTCTGATTAAAGATTGCTGTAAACGCCAGCGCCGGATGTGTTCATGATGGCCGCTTAGCAGCACTTCAGGAACACGTCTGCCTGCATAGACTTCGGGTCTTGTGTAATGCGGATAGTCAAGCAAGCCGTCCGTAAACGAGTCTTGCTCGGCAGAATCCGCATGCCCCAAAGCACCGGGCAGCAGGCGGGTTATTGCATCGATCAGCACCAGTGCAGGCAGCTCGCCGCCGGATAGCACATAGTCACCGATGGACCATTGTTCATCGACGTGCATCTCAATAAAACGCTCGTCGATACCTTCGTAACGTCCGGCAAGCAGAATGAGTGCCGGCTCTTGCGCCAATTCGGCGACTGCCGCCTGGTTTAATCTGCGTCCCTGGGGCGACAGGTAAATCACTTTGGCCACTTGATTTAGCGCTTGCTTGGCGGCAAACAGCGCGTCTTCCAGCGGTTTTATCATCATCACCATGCCGGGGCCGCCGCCAAACGGGCGGTCATCGACTTTGTGATGCACGTCTTGGGTAAAGCTGCGCGGATTGTGGCAATTGAGCTGCAACAAGCCGCGCTTGAGCGCCCGTCCAGTAATGCCCTGTTCGAGCGCATCCGTAATCATCTGCGGGAACAGGCTGATGACTTCAATTTGCATCAATCAAAAGTCTGCGTCCCATTCCACCTGCATTTCACCGGCACCAAGGTCAACCCGCCGCACACAACCATCCGTGTAGGGCAGTAGGCGTTCGCGCTGATCCAGACTGCCTTCGCAGGGCAATACACGCATCACGTCATTGGCACCGGTGGACAACATACGTTCAATACGGCCAAGCAGCCTGCCGTTTTGTTCAATAACCTTAAGCCCTTCCAACTGATGCCAGTAATATTCACCGTCATCCAATTTTGGCAACTCGCTACGCCGGACGCAGATTTCCAGATGGGCCAGTTGCTGCGCTTGGTCGCGGTCGTCAATGCCGTCTAAAAACACCAGCAGGTTTTTGCCCTGCTGACGGCTATCGCTTAATGTCACTTCAAGGTGCCTGCGACTGTCTCGCAATATCCAGTTGGGATAATCCAGCAGATTGGCGGGCGGTTCGGTAAAGGAATAGACCTTAAGCTCGCCGCGTACGCCGTGTGCGGACAGCACTTTGCCGACGACGATCAGCTCTTGATCAAGCGGCGGCACGGGTTTTGGCGGCTTCCTTGAGCAGGCTGGCGACGCGCTCGGACGGCTGCGCACCTTGACCCAGCCAGTAGTCGGCACGGGCTTGGTCTACATTCAGGCGAACCTCGCCACCGGTCGCTATCGGGTTAAAAAAGCCGATGCGCTCGATAAAGCGGCCATCACGCGCGTTGCGGCTGTTGGCGACGGTTAAGTGGTAGAACGGGCGTTTTTTCGAGCCGCCACGTGCAAGACGAATAGTTACCATTAAAAATCTTTCCTTTATGCCTTCCTGCCTTGGCTAAGGCAGGGCGAAATTGAAGTCATCATGACCCGAAAGGGCGAACATTCTAAGAGCAGTCGATAGTTGCTGCAAGAGTGTCCTGGCTAAATTACCCTCTCCCACCAGTGGGCGAGGGTTTAGTGGGGTTTTAGGCGGCGCTGGCCTCGTAGGCTTCGACATCTTTAATCGACAGCTTGATGCGGCCACGGTTGTCAACGTCGAGCACCACGACTTTGACCTCCTGACCTTCTTTGAGTACATCGCTGACTTTTTCGATGCGCTGATGGCTAATCATGGAGATATGCACCAGCCCATCCTTGCCGGGCAGGATGTTGACAAAGGCACCAAAGTCGACAATGCGCTCAACACGTCCGACATAGATCTTGCCAATTTCCGCTTCGGCGGTAATGGCCAGTACGCGCTGGCGAGCCGCTTCGGCGGCTTCTTTGCTTTCGCCAAAGATTTTTACCGCGCCGTTGTCTTCAAGGTCGATGCTGGCTTTGGTTTCTTCGCAAATCGCACGGATGGTCGCGCCGCCTTTGCCAATCACGTCACGGATTTTGTCCGGGTCGATTTTCATCGTCAGCATGGCCGGGGCGTTTTCCGACAGTTCTTGGCGCGAGGCGGGCAGCACTTGATTCATCTGCGAGAGGATGTGCAGACGAGCTTCACGCGCCTGCTCCAGCGCGATTTCCATAATCTGCTCGGTAATGCCCTGGATTTTGATGTCCATTTGCAGTGCGGTGACGCCGTTTGCGGTACCGGCGACTTTAAAGTCCATATCGCCCAAGTGGTCTTCATCGCCGAGGATGTCGGTTAATACGGCAAATTGTTCGCCTTCTTTGACCAAGCCCATAGCGATACCGGCGACCGGCGCTTTCATCGGCACACCGGCATCCATCAGCGCAAGCGACGCGCCGCAGACCGAGGCCATCGAGCTGGAACCGTTGGATTCGGTGATTTCCGACACCACGCGGATGCTGTAGGGGAAGTCGTTTGCATTCGGCAACATGGCCGCGACGCCACGCCGCGCAAGGCGACCGTGGCCGATTTCGCGCCGTCCGGCACCGCCCATGCGGCCGCATTCGCCGACCGAATAGGGCGGGAAATTGTAGTGCAGCATAAAGTTGTCGCGCTTTTCGCCTTCGAGCGTATCGAGCAGTTGAGCGTCACGTGCCGTGCCCAAGGTCGCCACGACCAAGGCTTGCGTTTCGCCGCGGGTAAATAGCGCCGAGCCGTGGACTTTCGGCAGCACGCCGACTTCAATCGACAGCGGGCGCACGGTGCGCGTGTCGCGTCCGTCGATACGCGGCTTGCCTTCGACGATATTGCGGCGCACGGTGCGGTATTCGAGCAGGCTGAAGGCTTCTTTTACCGCGCCCGGATCAAATTCGCTCAAAGCGGCTACGGCTTCGCTGCGCAGCACATCCAGGCGGTTGTAACGCTCTTGCTTAAGAATGATGCCGTAGGCGTCGTTAATCGCCGCGGCAAAACGACTTTCAACCGCCTCCCGCAGTGTGCGGTTTTCTTCCGGCGCAGACCAGTCCCAAACCGGTTTAGCGGCCTCAGCGGCAAAGCTCTTGACCGCTTCAATCACCGCTTGAAATTCCTGATGGGCAAACAGTACGCCGCCCAGCATTTGGTCTTCGGTCAGTTCAAGGGCTTCGGATTCGACCATCAGTACCGCGCTTTCGGTACCGGCGACGACCATATCGAGGCTGGATGCAGCCAGTTGTTCGTAGCTGGGATTGAGCAGATAACCCAATTCGCTGTGATAAGCCACACGCGCCGCGCCAATCGGTCCGTTAAAGGGAATGCCGGAAATGGCCAGCGCCGCCGAGGTGCCAATCATCGCGGCAATATCCGGGTCGGTCTTTTTGCTGGTGGAAAGCACGGTGCAGACCACCTGCACCTCGTTCAGAAAACCTTCTGGAAACAACGGACGAATCGGGCGGTCAATCAGCCTGGAGGTGAGCGTTTCTTTTTCCGAAGGACGGCCTTCGCGCTTAAAAAAACCGCCGGGGATTTTACCGGCGGCGTAGGTTTTCTCTTGATAGTGTACGGACAGCGGAAAAAAATCGCGCCCCGCTTCGGCTTGTTTTGCACCGACTACGGTCACTAATACGCTGATGTCGTTATCGACTGTGACCAGTACCGCGCCGCTGGCCTGACGGGCGATCCGTCCGGTTTCCAGCGTCACCTGTGACGAGCCGAAGGTAAATTGTTTGATAACCGGTTTCACGGTGTCTTCCTTTTCTCTTGCCTTGGGGAAAGTTGCGAAATGCGCAGGAGTGGGACCTGCGCATTCCTGGAGAGGTCTTAGCGACGCAGACCCAAACGGCCAATCAAACTGCTGTAACGTGCAGTGTCTTTACCTTTGAGGTAATCCAGCAGTTTACGGCGTTGGTTGACCATGCGGATAAGCCCGCGTCTGGAGTGGTGGTCTTTTTTATTGGCCTTGAAGTGCTCTTGCAACTTATTGATGTTGTAGGTCAATAGGGCAACCTGTACTTCCGGCGAGCCGGTGTCGTTTTCCGCTTGACGGTATTCGGCCAAAATTGCAGCCTTTTCAATCACGCTTAATGCCATGTCGGCGTTTCCTTCTCTAACAGGCTGGGAATAAAAGGGTTTGACCGTGCCTGCCAACAGCCAACCCCACACTGCGCCGGTTTTGGCGCAATCGCTTTAGGCTGAGCGAATCAAGCGGCGCGGAGCAATGCGTCCGTCCTCGCTGATTTCGCCAATGCCAATAAATTCACCTTCGGCGTTTTGTACACGCAGCAGGCCAAATTTGGGCGCATTCGGCGCACGTACCGGCTGACCCTGTAGCCAATAAAAAGCGCTGCTGGTCGAAAGCTTGACCAAGGGCAAATCCTGCAAGGCGGTATCGACCGGCAGCAGTAATTCATCCAGTGCCGTCGCACCTTTTTCCTCTTGCAGCTGGATTAAATGATCCAGCGCCAAACACTGGCCTAACTCAAAGGGTCCTGCCTTGGTACGCACCAATTCGGCGACATGCGCCCCGCAGCCCAAACGCTCGCCAATATCTTCGGCCAGCGTGCGGATATAAGTGCCTTTGCTACAGCGAATGGATAATCTTGCCTGTGCTTTTTCAACATCAAAATCCATCAGCTCAAGACTATGGATAGTGACCGTGCGCGGCTCGCGCTCGACCGTTTTGCCTTCCCGCGCCAGCTTATAGAGCGGCTGGCCGTTTTTTTTCAGCGCCGAATACATCGGCGGAATTTGCTTGATTTCCCCGCGAAATTCCGGCAGCAAATGTTCTAAATCGGCGCGGGTTAATTTCACTTCACGCTGCGCGAGAATTTCACCTTCCGCATCACCGGTCGCGGTGGTGACACCCAGCTGTATAAGCGTTTCATAGCCTTTATCGGCTTCGAGCAGATACTGCGAAAACTTGGTTGCCTCGCCAAAACACAGCGGCAATACGCCGGTTGCGAGCGGGTCGAGATTACCGGTATGACCGGCTTTTTCCGCTTCAAACAACCAGCGCACTTTTTGCAGCGCAGCACTGGAGGTGAAGTTCAAGGGCTTATCCAGCAATAAAATGCCGTTAACCGCCCGACGTTTGCGCTTGACTTGCGGCCTACCGGGTTTACGTTCAGTCATTGGCGTGCTGCTGGTCTTCGGCGACGGCGCGCTCAATCAACGCCGACAAACGCGCACCGCGCTGGGTGCTTTCATCGAAATAAAAATGCAGTTGCGGCAAGCTGCGCAGCTTGATCGCCTGCCCCAGACGGGAACGCAACAGTCCGCTGGCATCGGTCAAAATATGCAGACTTTGCTGGATTTTGTCGGCATCGTCATCCATCAGCGTAATAAACACCTTGGCATGACCAAGGTCGCGACTCACCTCAACACCGGTAATGGTGACAAAGCCAAGGCGCGGGTCTTTCACTTCACGCGGAATCATCAACGCCAACTCACGCTGAATTTGGTCGCCGATACGAAGCGTTCGGCTGTAGTCTTTGGGCATGCTTGGGGTAATCGACAGAAACTTAAGAGAAACCCCAGCGAAGCGAGGGGGCGGATAAAAGCGCGGCAGTTTAACGGATAGCGGCGCTTTAGTCCAAGGCATGCAGCGATTTTATCCGCTATTTTCTTGCAGTTTGAGTGCAATGGAATTGATGCAGTAACGCAATCCCGAAGGCGGCGGGCCGTCCTCAAATACATGCCCCAAATGCGCATCACAGCCCGCACAGCGTACTTCAATGCGCTGCATGCCGTGGCTGTTATCGACCAAGCCGCGGATAGCATCAGGCTTAACCGGCTGCCAGTAACTCGGCCAGCCGCTGCCGGAGTCGTACTTGGCGCTGGCATCAAACAACGGTGCCTGGCAGCAAACGCAGTGATAAATCCCGGGCTTATCGCAACGGTAATAGGCGCCGCTACCGGGCATTTCGGTTTCCCCCAATCGGCAAACACGAAACTGCGCTTCGCTTAATTGCTGCCGCCACTGCTTAAGGGACTTTTCGGCTGCTGCCATCACAAAACTCCTGCTGTTTGTAAGCATTGATGGGAAAGAGCAAGCCATGCAGCATAGCCTGCCTCTTGTTACCATGCCCGCCCGCTTTACTGATAGAGCCTCGCCAAGTGCTTAACCTCTACCACGCCGCTGACTTGGAAAGCTTGGGCGAACTCGCCTGCACTTTACTGGCTCAGCCGATGACCGATGCACTGTCCGCGCAGCCCATCGTTGTGCCAAGCCAAGGCATAGGCCGCTGGCTGGAACTCGCCGTTGCCCGTCATCAGGGCATTGCCATGCGCCTTGAATTTGAACTGCCTTCGGCCTTTGTTTGGCGGCTCAGTCGGCAAATATTGGGCGAATTGCCCGAGCAGTCGGCCTTTGCCCCGGAAAATCTCACCTGGCGGCTGTATGACTGGTTGAGCAAGCCTTCCAATCTGCTTCAAATTCAGCCGCTTGCGCGTTATCTGAAAGACGGTGACGAACGCAGACGGCTAACGCTGTCGGCGCGAATAGCCGATGTATTCGACCAATACCTGCTTTATCGCAACGACTGGCTGGCGGCTTGGGAACGCGGGCAGCTTTTGCACTTGGCGGCCGATGAAGCCTGGCAAGCGCAACTGTGGCGCGAACTCACCAAAAGCGGCCATCCGCACCGCGCTCGCTTGCTCGATGCGCTGCTGCGCCGTCTATACAGCGATGAACCTCTGCCAGGCTTGCCCGAACGGCTGCTGGTGTTTGGCATCAGCAGTCTGCCGCCGCACCAATTACAGGTATTGGCCGGGCTTTCCCGCCACTGCGAAGTGGTGCTCTGTGCGCTGTCACCCTGCCGTGAGTTTTGGGGGGATTTGCGCGATAAAAAACAACTGCTGCAAGACCACAGTGTTTCGCCCGATGACTGGTACCTGGATTTGGGCAATCCGCTGCTGGCAAGCCTTGGCAAGCAGGGGCGCGACTTTTTCCAAAGCCTGCTGCAAACGCTGGAGGCCGAACAGGGCGAAGCCTTTGCCATCTACCCCGAAGACGATGAATTAACAGACGACAGCCTCTTGCACGCGCTGCAAAACGACGTACTGCGCCTGCATACACGCACCGCTACACAGCGATTTTTGCTGGCCGAAAACGACCGCTCGCTGGAAATCCACGTTGCCCATTCGCCGCTGCGCGAGGTGGAAATCCTCTACGACCAACTGCTCGCCCGCTTTGCCGAAGACGCGGCGCTAACGCCCGACCAAGTGGTTGTCCTTACGCCCGATATTGAGCAATACGCACCTTGGATTGAGGCGGTGTTTGCTGAAGGAGGCATCCCGTTTAACTTGGAAGGGCGCAGTCCACGCGCAGAAAACCCGCTGGCCGAACCCTTACTGAAACTGTTCGCCCTGCCCGACTCACGCTTTAGCGCCGAAGACATTCTTGACCTGCTGGAGTGTCCGCCTATTGCCGAACGCGCCGCCATCGATGATGCCGATTTTTCGTTGCTGCGCGATTGGC
This sequence comes from Ventosimonas gracilis, assembly GCF_001580025.1. GTDB lineage: Bacteria > Pseudomonadota > Gammaproteobacteria > Pseudomonadales > Pseudomonadaceae > Ventosimonas > Ventosimonas gracilis. The sequence goes on from NZ_LSZO01000135.1 coordinate 76,253, forward strand.
TGCGTGAAGCGGGCGTGCGCTGGGGACGCGACAGCAAGCACCGCGAAAGCCTTGGCTTGCCAGCAAATGCAGCGATAGGCTGGCAGGAAGGCCTGGATCGCCTGCTGCTTGGCTTTGCCGCGCCGCCCACTTTAGCCGGTGAAAACCCACCACTGCTCGGCGAACAGGCACCACTTAATGTGCTCGAAGGCAGTCGCGCGCAGCTTTTGGGGCAGCTTTCGGCCTTTGTCAGCCTTTTAAGCAAACTGGCGCAAAGCCTGCAAAGGCCGCGCCCGCTGGCCGATTGGGCAGACAGCCTGCAACAGATACTCGATACGCTGTTTGATGAAAACAGTGCCGGTGAAGACCTGCTACTACTGCATGGAGCCTGCGCCAGACTACGCGAACAGGCCGCCGCCAGCGGTATCACCCGCCCGCTGGAACGCACCCTTATCCAGCAGCAACTCACCGATTTACTCAGCGAAAGCCGTGCCAATCGCGCATTGCTCAACGGCGCATTGACCTTTGCCAGCATGGTGCCGCTGCGCAGCCTTCCGTTTAGCCTGATTTGCCTGCTGGGACTGGATGACCACGCGCTGCCAAGGCGCACCACAGCGGCGGGCTTTGACCTGATCACGCAGCATCCTCGTGGCGGCGACCGTATGCGTCGTCTGGACGACCGTTATCTGTTTTTAGAAGCACTACTCTGTGCCCGCAAAGCGCTCTATATCAGCTACCTGGGTCGCAGCGTGCGCGACAACAGCGAACTGCCGCCCTCGGTCTTGGTCAGCGAACTGCTCGAAGTGGTCGATCACACGGCCTTTAGCCATAATGGCGACGCCCGCGCCCTTATCCACTTTGATCATCCGCTGCAAGCCTTTGCCGCAAGCAACTTCCAAGGTGGCCGTGTGCAGAGTTTTGCCGCCCCTTGGTTTCGCGCAGCTTTAGCGCTGGCGCTGCCTGCCAGGGCAGAACCTGCGCCCTTTGCCGCGCCGCTGCCTGTCATCAAGGAGGAGACGGTTGAAGTGGAACTGGGCGACTTTTTGCGCTGCTTTGCCAACCCTTCGCGGTTCTTTCTGCAACGACGTTTAGGCATTGACCTGCCAGACAGCGACAGCAGCCTCGAAGTGGATGAACCGTTTGAACTGACGCGAAAACCGGCCCAACAACTTGCCGCGCTGGCCTTGGCAGGCTTTGAAAAGCATTGGAGCCAGGCCGCCATGCAGCCACTCGCCCGCACCCTGCTACCCGCTGGGGAACTTGGCAACGTGCATTGGCAACAACTGCAAGAGCGCATCAGCCGCTTTGCCCCGCGCCTTTGTGAACTTCGTCCGCAAGACCCGATCGAGCCACTGCGTATCGCTTTTAAAGCCGAAGGCGTACAACTTTACGGACATTTGGCGGATGTTCGCGCCAGCGGGCTATTTGACTTTCGACTGGATCAACTCGCTCCTTGGGATTTACCCGCTTTCTGGCTGCGCCATTTACTCTTGTGTCTGTGCGCACCAGCAGAAGTGATCCGCAATAGCCTGCTGCTTTGCCCACAGCAAAGCTGGCACTTGGGCGTTATCGAACGGCCAGCAGAAGGGCTAACGCCTTGGCTTGCTGCCTACCGACAAGCACTTGGCCAGCCCCTGCCGTTTTTCTCGCGGGCAAGTCTTGCCTTTGCCGAAAAAGCGCAAAACCTGCCGCCCGAAGCGCCGCGCAGCGAGGCGCACAAAGCCGCGCACAATATCTGGGCAGGCAACGGTTTTATCAAGCAAAAACCCGAGCGCGAAGACCCTTGGCATGCACTCGCCTTCCGTGGCCGCGAAGCGCTCGATAGCCCATTTGCACAACTTGCCGAAACCCTTATGGTGCCTGCACTGCGCGCGCGGGTATTAGTGGAGTAGCCGCGGCAGGCGCTTATCCAGCAATTGGTAAAGCGCGCTGTTTGCCGGGAAGTTGCGCAAGAGCCTTTCGCGATCGCGCGCAAAGGCGCGGGCGAAGCGATACCGGCAACGGTGCTGCTGCATGGCATCAAGGTCGATCAAATGCCATTTGCCGCCATTCCACAGCAGGTTGTGTCCCTTTAAGTCGCCGTGACTGATTTGCGCGCGTATCAAGCTGGCGAGCAATTGCTCCAAGGCTTGGATGTAGATCTCTGGCGGCGGCTTATCGTGATAATCGGCCAAACAGGCGATTAAATCCGCACCCGGACAGTGTTCGGTCAATAGATAAGCACGGCCACGCAGGCCAAAGCGGCGCTGTTCGATCACCGCCAGTGGTTTGGGCGTGGCTATCCCATACATCAGCAGCCGATGCGCCTGCCGCCAACTGCGCAGTGCGCGGCTTTCGCGCAAGCCGCGTTTAACGGCGTGCCAGAGGCTTTTGATGTTGTAGCGTTTAAGCACCAGCCACCGGCCATGCCAATCCACACGCGTAACGCTGGCGCTACCTTCCTGTTTGTAGCGCTCGCCATTTTCAATGTGCTGGTCAGCCGTTGCCAGCAAGGGCGACAGCTTTGATTGTTCGCTACGGCGGATAATGCAAAATCCTTGTGCGCTGCGCCGCGCGGCAAATTCACTGCAATCGCGTGTGCATTTTTTGACAAAAGCCTGCACCCGCCGCTTTCGAAAGCGCCTGATCGCTTGCAGCAATAAGGGCAAGGATAGATTTAACCCTGCGCCCGCGCGCAGGTAAGCGGGTAATAGCGGCTCAATAAAGTCTTCCAACTCTGGCGCAAGCTGGGCGAAAAACAGTGCCAGATTGTCCCGTGCCCGCCGCAGCGACAAGGGCTTGCCAAGACGCTTGACCTGAACGCCTGCGCCGTCAATCAGCCAGATTTTGCCCTCTTGTTGCAGCAGGTTGTCCAGATGTAAATCGTCCTGCCACAGCCCGTGCGCGTGCAAGCTGCCGATGCTGTGCAGCGCTTGTTCCAGCAAATGCTGCTGGCTTTGACTGAGCAGCGGCTCGCTCGCCACTTGCTGCCAGAGGCTAAGTAGACTTTGGCTGTGCTCTAGATAGTCAAACAGTAACCAGCCACCCTGTGCACACTGGCCGTTTGCCAGCAGCTTGGGCGTGGGCTGCGTTGATACGGCAAGCAGCAGTGCACCGTAAAGTTCCGTTTGGTAATGGTGGGTGAATTTGCGCCCGACAAACAGTTTGGCGAGCACGGTTTTGCCCTGCCAAAGCGCTTTACCGACATAGCGCTGCGCGGGCAGTACGCGCAGCCATTGTTCAACGCGCAGCACTTCGCCATCTGCAAGCTCAATCAGCAGAGGTAGCGGTGGCTCACGTCCGCTGCCTGGCAGTTCGGCAAGCTGCACTAACGTGCCTGCTTTCGCTGGCTGCGGGCGCTTAAGCGCTCAAGCCAGGGCGTCAGGTTTTCGCCTTGGGGCAGATAGCTGCGCAGAAACAGTCTTTGCTCATCCGCCGACCAAGGCTCGCTACGACGCAGCAGGGGTTCGAGATCGCTGATACGATCGCGCTGAAAAGGCAGCAGCGGGCGGGCTTTTTCCAGGTCAATCAGGCAGCTTTGCCAATCGTCTTGGGTTTGTCGCAAGAAAATATGCTTAGGGTAAAGGCAGCCGTGTTTTTGCCGAGCTTGATGCAGATTTTTTGCAAGTGCGCCGCAGCAGCAGACAATGGCTTGTCGCTGCCCGCTCGCTAAGGTCTGCCAGTTTTTAAGATAACTGCAAAGGTCATTAAAACCGTCCAGCGCATGCGTTAATAAAATGGCACGTTGTTCTTTACCGCTGTCGCGCGTACCGAAATAAGCACAAGTCACGGCGGCAATATTAAGGCGCTGGAATTTTTGGATATTGCGCCATTCACGCGCACACAGCGACTCGCCAAAAGGATGATGCAAGCTGCGGGTAAAATAGCCTTGCTGGCGCTTGAGATAATACCGGGCACTGCCGATTTTAAGAAAACAAACTGAGCTTACGCCACCACGGCGGATATTGGGTTCATCCACCGACGCAAGGTCAAGTCGCCACAGCGCTTCAAAATCGGCAAGTCCGGCAGCGTTCAGCGCCTGTAGGTCGGTTTGGGCGATAAAGTCCTTCATTCGCGTCCTTGAAAAAATCGGCAAATGCGGCGGATGCGCTTTTTATCTTGCCGGTTAAGCCGCAACTGGCCGCTGTATTGCAGGTAAAAGCGCAGCCTTTGCGCCGCCCTTAAGTGGTATTTGCCGAGCTTATCCAGGCAGGCCAAGTCTTTGATAATGCGGTATTCGAGCAGCGGCCAACGCCAAAAGCGGCCGCTAGGGCAGTCGATAAAAAAGACATTACCAAGGCCATCGACCAGCACATTGCGCCATTTTAAATCGTTATGGGCAAAGCGATTCGCGTGCAGGGCGCGTGTGGCAGTGGCCAGTTGCTCGCTGATGCGCCCAACAAAGGCGCGGTCTTTCAGCCTTGGGTCGTTATTGCCCGCGAGTTTGGCGAGGTCTTCGCAGCCTTTAAGTTCCGCAGTAATCAACGCGCCGCGCACAAAGCCGCCGCAGCGGCGCTGCAAACCAAAAGCCAGCAACGGCGCACAGGCAATACCCCAGCGCGCAAAGTGCTGAAGATTTTCCCATTCGCTTTGCACCTTGGGTTTGCTCAGCCAACGCCGTGGCCCGTGACACCAGTAGCGCTTAAGATAAAAACCGCGGCCCTGATGGTTAATCCGCAGGACTTCAGACTGCGAATCGCCGGAAACCTTTTCGCCACAAAGCGCAAAGACGGCATCAAGGCTCGGGAAGACCTCAGCTAGCGCGGGGTCAACGGTCCAGCGGTTCACAGCATCGCCTCTTTACGCAGGTAGCGTTGCTGTAGCCGCCGCGCTTTGCGCCTTAGCCAAGCTAACAGCACGGCCTCGTTTGCCAAGATTTCACGTAGCGGGCGCTGAAAATAGCGTTGCAAAAAGCGCAGTTCATCACGGCGCGTTAAGCCAATCGTCAGCGCAGAAAAATAAAGTCCCGCCAAGTCCTTATTACGCCAGCGTTTTGGCACTTTTGAGCGAGTTTGCGCGCGGTGCAGGTCAATCAAGGAAAGCCTTGGGTGATCCGTGGGCGCTTTATCCAGATGCAATAGAAAATGGCAGATATAGCAGTCGCGGTGGTTCACCCCGCCTTGGTGCATGGCGGCTGTGATACGCGCCACCTCCATGATCAGGGCGCGTTTTAAAGCAGGTTCAGGCGGCTCAGTGCGCCAATCTTGGCAGAACTGCTCAAGGTCAATGGTCGGTGCGAGTTCGCGGGTGATGATAAAGGACTGCTGTCTTGCCGGATTGCGTCCCTTTTCACCAAAAGCGACCGCCTGCATGCTGGGTACGCCCAATTGCTGCAAACGCTCAAGCGCCCGCCATTCCTGCCCGGCGCCCAATACCGGGGATTTGGCGCTGAGCCAGTTTTTGCCCATTTCCCGCCAGCCAATGCCTTGGTGGATTTTGACGAAAAAACCTTGACCGTCCACTTCCACACGTAAAGTCCGCCGCCCTTCCAAGGCGCGGTAGACCTTGCCTTGCAGCTTTAAAACCTCAACAAAGGGGTCTTTATCCTGCCATAGGGTTTTAAAAGGCTCAGCCAATATCAGACGCATAAAAAGCGACCCTTAAGCCAAAATCAAGTCCGCCGCGTGTTGCGGCAGGCGGTATAAATCGACCTGTCCGGCAAAGGCCAACGCGTTTTGCGCATAATGAGCGCGCTCGTCATCGTCCGTTAGCATCTGCTCCAAGCGTTCGACCAGCGCCTGCTGCATAAACGGGCTGGGCAGCACCCAACCGGCCTTGGCCTCGCGAATGTAGTGCGCGTAGCCACAAATATCGGTGACCAGCACCGGCAGACCAAAGACCAAGGCTTCCAGCAGCACGGCTCCGGCGCTCTCAAAGTAAGCGGGGTGAATCAGCAGGTCTGCACCCAATAGAAAGCGTGCAATGTCGTCACGTCCGCCCAGAAAGCGCACCCGTTCGCCAACGCCCTGTTGTTTTGCCAGCTTTACAAAGGCTTTGGGATTGTCTTCGCCAATAACAAATAATTGTGTGCGTTGTTTGAGCGAGCCAGGCAGCGCCGCCAAAGCTTTAATGCTGCGGTCAACGCCCTTGGTTTTAAAGCCGGAGCCGATGCAAAGCAGCAAGCGCTCACCTTCTTCGAGCTGCCATTCACGGCGAAAATCCGCGCGGATGGTTTTGCCATCGAGCGGCCTTTTGCGGTCTTGCCCAAGCCCCGGCGGCAGCAGGTGCAGGCGGTTTGGCGGGGTTTGGTAGTGCGCAATAAACAGCGGCTGTTGCATCTTTGCAATCAGCAGGATTTGTGTGGCCGACTGTGCTGAAAAGACCGCTTGCTCGTAATGAAGAAAGTGCCGGTAACGCCCACTTAAATGGCGCAGCCAAGACGACTGATGGGTTTTTTCTGCCAGACAGCCGTCCGCCGCAAAGTAAAAATCAAGACCCGGCATTTTGTTAAAGCCAATCACCCGCTCAGCCGGGCGCTGTTGTAATTGCCTACTGAGCCACTGGCTGAATTTTTGATTGCGCCGGTGGCTGGAAAACGCACGAACCGGCGCGATATTAAGTTCAAAGCCTTGCGGTAGTTCGCCTTGCCACTCCAGGCAATACACGCGAATCACATGCCCACGCCGCTGGCATTCCAGCGCAATGCGCAAAAAATCACGCTGCAAGCCACCAAACGGAAAGTATTTGTACAGTACAAAAGCCAAAGTCATCAGGCGCTCTTATCCAGCAGGGTTTGCAGCGCTTTGCCGACTTGTTCAGGCAAAAGGCTGTCGAAACAGGGTTGATAACGGTCGCCACGTCCGGAGTGCTCGCTTATCGCGCACAGATGCTGTTGATTAGCCCCGCGCGTACCCACCCGCGCGGGCAGCGTCGGCCCGTACAGGGAAAGGCAAGGCACCGAAAGCGCCGCCGCCAGATGACCCAGGCCGCTGTCTACCGCCACACAGGCACGCGCTCCGGCAATGGCGCTCGCCATGCCGTTAAGGTCAAGCGGCGGCAATACCTGCACCTGCTTAAGGCCAGCGGCCAAGCGCTGCGCCCGTGCCTGCTCGGCGGCATTACCAAAGGGCAGGCGAACCGGCAGCTTTATTTGCTCTAAAAGAGTACGCCAGAACGGCTCCGGCCAGTGTTTGCTCGGCCAAGTGGTGCCGTGCAAAAACAACAAATAGGGTTCGCTGTTTTGTGGCATAAAATCTTGCCGTGACAGGCCGTAATCTGGCGCATCCATTGGCGGCGGATAATTTAGCGCCTGCGCCAATAACTGGCGCAGGCGGTCTATCGCATGCTGGTTTTTATCGACAAAAAAACGCTTCTGGTAAAAGCGGCTCGAAAGCGCTTCACGGGCGCTGGCGCTATCGAATCCGGCTATCGGCGCAGAAGCTGCCCGCGAAAGCCAAGCGCTTTTTAGCAGCCCCTGCGCATCAATCACCAAGTCGTAATCCGTCGCCCGCACTTGCTGCTTAAACGCCCGCCATTCATCGTTACTAAGCAGCGGCCAAAAGCGCTTGCGCCAACGCCGCACGGCGACCAAAAGCACCTGATCTACCGCCGAATGCCAAGCAGGGATTTGCGCAAAGTGCTCCTCGGCCACCCAATCAAAACGGATGGCCGGATGAGCGCGCCTCGCATCCGTCAGCGCGGGCAGACAATGGATTAAATCGCCCATTGAGGAGGTTTTTACCAGCAGTACGCGCATCTAAGGCTATCCACGGGCAACACAAACAGGCGTTTTTAAGTGTTCAAACAGAGGGTTCAAAGCAGGCTCTGGTGGCAGTTTTAAGGGTAAGGTCGCAAAGGGCGCGATTTTACCGCAAAGCGCTGCGCTCTGTTTTCGTTTCAAACAGCCGCCGAAAAAGCCTTGCCGCCTTTTGACAGCAGTAATACTCTGCGCGAACCTATGCGCGAACCTCTGTGTAAACAGTCGCGTGCGGTGCAGTTATCTTTCTTTGCTGAAAAATCTACAGATTGGCTTTTCATTGTTATTTTTATTACCGCTGTTTTTCGCTTCAGTTCAGTCCATTAAATTTAATTGTTAAACCACAAAGTATCCGTGGAAATTTGAGGAGTATTGCTCATGCTGGCCTCTGTCAAATCGTCACCCGCGTTACCGGAACAACCCCACCCCACCCACCATCCAGAACTCGACGCGCTGCTCGCCCGCCAACGCGCCGCTTTTGCGCAAAACCCCATGCCCAGCGCCATACAGCGCATTGAATGGCTGCGCAAGCTGCGCCAGATGCTGAAAAATCATCAAGAGGAATGGGTCTGCGCCATCAACCAAGACTTTGGCAACCGCAGCGCCGATGAAACGCGCCTCGCCGAACTGATGCCGTCCATCCTTGGCATTCGCCACGCCTGTGCGCATATCAAACAATGGATGAGGCCTTCAAAGCGATCGGTGGGCATGGCTTTTCAGCCCGCACGCGCACAAGTGGTTTATCAGCCGCTTGGCGTAGTCGGCGTGATTGTGCCGTGGAACTATCCACTGATGCTCGCCATCGGCCCGCTGGTGGGGGCGTTGTCGGCGGGCAATCGAGTGATGCTGAAAATAAGCGAGTTCACCCCGGCGACCGGTGCACTGCTAAAAAAACGCCTGGCGCAGATTTTCCCCGAAGACCTGGTCGCCGTGGTGCTCGGCGAGGCCGATGTGGCACGGGCATTTTCCCGCCTGCCGTTTGACCATCTGCTGTTTACCGGCTCGACTGAAGTCGGCAAGCAGGTCATGCGTGCCGCCGCCGATAACCTTACCCCGCTGACCTTGGAATTAGGCGGCAAATCGCCGGCCATTATCAGCCATTCAATTCCCATCGAGGAAGCCGCTCGCCGCCTGGCCTTTGGCAAAGCGCTTAACAGCGGGCAGACCTGCATTGCGCCGGATTATGTGTTGCTGCCAAAGGCGCAGCAGGATGCGTTTGTCCTCGCTTATAAGCAGGCTATCGAAGCCTTTTACCCGAAGATGGCAGACAACCCTGACTACAGCAGCATTATCAACGAACGCCAGTTTGAGCGTCTGCAAGCGGTACTGGCGGAAGCGCAAAACAAAGGTGCACAGGTTATTCGCCTGTTCGATAAAGCCGGTGACCGAAGGATGGCGCACACACTGATACTGAACATTGATGACTCCATGCGCCTGATGCAAGAAGAAATCTTCGGTCCGCTGCTGCCGGTCGTGACTTACGAAAACCTGGATGACGCCATTGCTTATATCAACGCAAGGCCAAGACCGCTGGCGCTTTATTACTTTGGCTACGACCAAGAAGGCCAGCAAAAAGTGCTGCATGGCACGCATTCCGGCGGCGTGGGGCTAAACGAATGCCTGTTGCACATTGTGCAAGACGACATGCCGTTCGGCGGCATCGGCCCATCCGGTATGGGGCATTACCACGGGCACGAGGGCTTTTTAACCTTCAGCAAGGCCAAGGCGGTGTTTTCCCGTGGGCGCTTTAATGCGACCCGCTTTATCTACCCGCCCTACGGAAGACCGCTGCAAAAGCTGATTTATAAGCTGTTTATCCGCTGACCTGCCTGGAGAAAAACCATGCTGGAGAGTAAAACCAACGGCGGATTGTCTCGCCGTGCACTGTTTAAATACGGGCTGCTGGGTGCAGCAGCGCTTGCCGCTGGCGGCGGGATAAGCAGCATTGACTTTTTCCGCGAAAGCGCCTTGGCTCAAGGCATGCGCATTCTGCGCGAGCGCGATCTGCACTTTTTACGCGCGATCATCCCGGTACTGTTACAAGGTGCTGTTAGCGCCGATGAAATGCCCAAAACCGTCGAACAAACCCTGCGCGGTATGGATTACAGCCTAAGCCACCTTTCCCCGGCCATGCTGGCGCTGACCGAGCAGCTTATGGTCACGCTCAGTCTGCCGCTTTCCCGTGCGCCACTGTCTGGCATTTGGGGACGCTGGGAAAACGCAAGCCCTGAAGATATCCGCCGCTTTTTTAAGCGCTGGCAAAACAGCCCGCTGGCGCTTTTAAAAATGGGGCATAACTCGCTGCTGCAACTGGTGCCGATGGGCTGGTACGGCAATCCCGCTTCATGGCAGCACTGCGGCTACCCCGGCCCGCCGAATATCTAAAAAGACCATTTAAGTCCATTTAAAAAAGAGAACTTAAAAATGCCTGTACCCGATTTATTTGCCGAGGGGTTAGCCCGCGGCTGGAAAGTCCATAACGCCTCGCAATTGGAACAAGACCTTGAGCTTGAAACCGATATTGCCATTATCGGCAGCGGCGCCGGTGGCGGCACCAGTGCAGAAATCCTGAGCGCCGCCGGTTTTCGCGTGCTGATCATTGAAGAAGGCCCGCTAAAAACCAGTAGCGACTTCAAACTACAAGAACCAGAGGCCTACGCCAGCCTCTATCAAGAAGGCATTGGGCGGATGAGTAAAGATGCCGCTGTCAGCATCCTGCAAGGTCGCGCCGTCGGCGGCAGCACGCTGGTCAACTGGACATCGAGCTTTCGCACGCCGCCGCAGACACTTCAGTTTTGGGCGGATCACCATGCCGTTATCGGCCACAGCGAACAGGACATGCAGCCTTGGTTCGAGATGATGGAAACACGCCTTGGCGTTGCCCCTTGGTACGTGCCTCCGAATGCCAATAACGACGTGATACGCAAAGGCTGCGAGAAACTAGGCCTGCACTGGGCGGTTATCCCGCGTAACGTGCGCGGCTGCTGGAACTTGGGCTACTGCGGCATGGGCTGTCCGGTCAACGCCAAGCAATCCATGCTGGTCACCACCATTCCAGCGACTTTAGATAAAGGCGGCGAACTGCTCTATCTCGCCCGCGCCGAACGCTTGCAGCTCAAAAACGGGCGCGTCACCGGCCTTGAATGCAGCGCACTGGATGATCGATGCGTGCAGCCCACTGGCCGCAAAATCAAGGTGAAAGCGCGGCATTACGTGCTGGCCGGTGGCGCGATTAACAGTCCGGCGCTGCTTATGCGCTCGCAAGCGCCCGACCCGCAAAAGCGCGTCGGCAAGCGCACCTTTTTGCATCTGGTGAATTTTTCTGCCGCGCAGTTTAAGGAGGTGGTCAACCCCTTCTACGGCGCGCCGCAGTCGATTTATTGCGACCACTTCCAGTGGCAAAACGGCGTAACCGGGCCGCTTTCTTACAAACTGGAAGTCCCGCCACTGCACCCTGCATTCGCCGCCAGCATTCTGGGCGGCGTGGGCCGCGTCAATGCGCAGCGCATGCAGGCACTGCCACATACCCACATGATGCTTTCCCTGCTGCGCGATGGCTTTCACCCACAAAGCCCCGAAGGCACGGTGGAACTGCGCAGCGATAACAGTGCCGTGCTGGATTACCGCCTCACCGACTACGGTTGGGATGGCGTACGGCGCGCTTTTTTAAGCATGGCCGAAATTCAATTTGCCGCCGGTGCGAGCAAAGTCATGCCGCTGCATCAGGATGCAGACTACGTGACAAGCTGGGCGGCTGCGAAAAAACTGATTAACGCGCTGCCCATGGAGCGCTACCGTACCCGTCTTGGCAGCGCTCACGTGATGGGCGGCCTCGCAATGGGCGAGGATAAGCAGCTTGCAGTCGCCGACAGCCTGGGGCGACATCACTACTTGGAGAACCTCTCCATCCACGACGGCTCACTGTTCCCAACCAGCGTAGGTGCCAACCCACAACTTTCCATCTACGCCTTAAGCGCCCAATTGAGTACAGCATTGGCACTTCGTTTGCAGCAAACTTAAGCTATCATTTGCGCCTTTTTGCGGAGTTCCCATGAATCGAGTGCTTTACCCCGGCACCTTTGACCCGATTACCAAAGGCCACAGCGACCTGATTGAACGCGCGGCCCGTCTGTTCGATACGGTTATCGTGGCGGTTGCCGCCAGCCCCAAAAAAAACCCGCTGTTTACGCTGGAGCAGCGGGTGCAGCTTGCGCGGGAAGTCACCGCGCACTTGCCGAATGTGAAGGTCGTGGGTTTTTCCAATCTTTTGGTGCACTTTGTCAAAGAGCAGCAAGCCAATATTCTGCTGCGTGGCCTGCGTGCAGTATCGGACTTTGAATACGAGTTTCAGCTTGCCAATATGAACCGCCAGCTCGCGCCAACGGTGGAAAGCATGTTCCTCACCCCGTCGGAAAAATACTCCTTTATCTCCTCCACCTTGGTGCGCGAAGTCGCTCTCTTGGGCGGTGATGTCGGCCAGTTTGTCCATCCAGCCGTCGCCTCTGCCCTCAGTGAGCGCGCCAAAAGCTGACAGACTCTAATTTGCTCCCCTGCCCCACCGCCCTGCGAACTGTTGTTATGGCACTAAAAATCACTGACGACTGCATTAACTGTGATGTCTGCGAACCCGAGTGCCCGAATGAGGCCATCAGTGCCGGGGAAGAAATCTATGTGATCGACCCCGCCCGCTGCACCGAATGCGTCGGCCACTTTAGCGAACCGCAATGCCAACAAGTCTGCCCGGTAGACTGCATCCCGCTGGATGAAGACCACGCAGAAAGCCAAGAAGCGCTTATGCAAAAATATCAGCGGCTGATTGGCAAGGCTTGATTGGCTCACGGGGAGACGGCAGTCTGCAAGGCCAACTGGGCGATATACGCCGAACGGCTTTCGCCCGCCAAACTGGCCTTGTTATCCAGCAAAGCCAAGATACGGCGCGGCAGGGTAATGTTGACCCGCTCGGCGCGCTCATCCATCCACGCCGGATCGACCTGCACCACCGCCCAAATCCATCCGTCAAACTCACCGGACTTGGCTAGCTTATCAATGCTGGACGCACGAGGGATGGCTTGGCCATTGGCAATGGCTTCTTCCATCCACGCAGCAATCGCCTCATGCGCATTGTCCAAGGCTTCGTCCAAACCGCTGTCGGCAGCCGAAAAACACCCCGGCAAGTCAGGCACCACCACGCCCCACGCCGTCGTATCGCTGCCAGGCTCAATCGCAACAGGATATTTCATCATGACTTACTCCGTTTCAATCCACGCGCCCGCGCAGGGCGCGGCCACTTACTCCAAACCGGCTTGCTGCCGAATCTTGCGAACCAGACCGACACCCAAATCTTTACGGGGATGCGGCACGCTGATATGACCGCCCCGTTCAGGGTGGCGGAAAATATAGTGCGAACCCCTGATGCGGGAGAGATTCCACCCCGTTGCTTCAAGTTGTCGAATCAAGTCTCTGCCGCTCATGGTGTGTATTATACACATAAATCAGCGCTTTTGACCCATTAGCGCGGGTTTGCTACCCCAATAGTGGTATCAACGCAACGAAATCACCCGCCAGCCACGCGCTTCGGCAACCTTGCGCAGTTTGTCGTCCGCGTCTACCGCAACCGGATAAGTCACCACTTCCAATAGCGGCAAGTCGTTGTGCGAGTCGCTGTAAAAGTGGCTGCCATCCAAGCTAAAACCGCTTTCGGCGAGCCACTCATTTAGCCGAACAACCTTGCCTTGCTGATAGCAAGGCGTGCCGCTTAACTGCCCGCTATAGCGGCCATTTTGCATGCCGCATTCAGTGGCAATCAGCGTTTCTACCCCCAAGCGCTCTGCAATGCGTTCGGTAATAAAGCGATTGGTCGCGGTGATAATAACGAGCTTATCGCCTGCCTTTCGGTGTTGTTCTAATAGTGCTTCGCCTTTCGGCAAAATCATCGGCTCAATCTGCTCGCGGACAAAATCCTCTTGCAGGCGTGTTAAATCCGCCGCTTCAAGCTTGGTCAAAATAGCCTGATTAAAGCGTTGAAAAGCGACGATATCCATCGATCCTGCGCAGTAATCGGCGTAAAAAGCATCGTTACGGGCGCGGTGCTCCCCAGCATCGACTAACCCACGCTGGCAGATAAATTCACCAAAGGCGTGCTCACTGTCACCTTCGAGCAAGGTGTTATCCAAGTCAAACAGCGCAAGTTTTTGCATAGCTTTTTGCATAGTTTTTTGCATGGCAATTATTCTCTTATGTCTGGCAGAAGGCGGGAAGGATACGCAGCTTTTATTCATCCTGCCAACGCGCCTTGCGCTAAAATCCGCGCAAACTTTTCCCCTTGGAGCCTCTTATGCCTCGCGTCACCCTAAGCCGTTATCTGATTGAGCAAACCCGCAGCCACAATACCCCAGCGGATTTGCGCTTTCTGATTGAGGTGGTCGCGCGCGCTTGTAAGGAAATCAGCCACACCGTTTCCAAAGGCGCGTTAGGCGGCGTGCTGGGCAGCACCGAGACGGAAAACGTGCAAGGCGAGGTGCAGAAAAAACTCGATGTAATGTCCAATGAAATCCTGCTCGAAGCCAACGAATGGGGCGGGCATTTGGCTGCAATGGCTTCCGAAGAAATGGACAGCGCTTACCAAATCCCCGGCCGTTACCCCAAGGGTGCCTACCTGTTGGTGTTTGACCCGCTGGACGGCTCGTCCAATATCGATGTGAACGTATCCGTTGGCACGATTTTTTCTGTGCTGCGCTGCCCGTCGCAACACTTTAGCCAGAACGATAGCTTGGGCGAAGCCGCCTTTTTGCAGCCAGGCAGCCGTCAGGTCGCCGCCGGTTACGCGATCTACGGCCCGCAAACCATGCTGATGTTAACTCTAGGCGACGGCGTAAAGGGCTTTACCCTTGACCGCGAGCTGGGCAGTTTTGTGTTGACGCATGACGCTATTCGCGTGCCAGAAACCACCCATGAATTTGCCATCAACATGTCCAACCAACGCCACTGGCAAGCGCCGGTTCAGCGCTATGTGGGCGAACTGTTGGCCGGAACCGAAGGTGCTTTAGGCAAAAATTACAATATGCGCTGGATTGCCTCGATGGTCGCCGATGTGCACCGCATCCTCACCCGCGGCGGCATTTTTATGTATCCGCGCGACAGCCGCGAGCCCGCCAAACCCGGCAAACTGCGGCTGATGTACGAGGCCAATCCAATGGCCTTTATTATCGAACAAGCCGGCGGCGCGGCGACCAATGGCGAACAGCGTATTCTCGACATTGTCCCGCAATCACTGCATCAGCGCGTGGCGGTCTTTTTGGGATCAAAAGAAGAAGTAGAACGGGTAACGCAGTATCACCAAACGGCATAAAAAAGCCCCATGCCACAGCATGGCGCTTTTTTTAAGCCTGGTTTATGCCTGCTGCTCTTTAAAGCGACGGCGAAAGTGGTGCAAAAGTGGTTCGGTATAACCCGAGGGTTGCGCCGCGCCTTGCAGCACCAACGCCAGCGCGGCCTGGAAGGCGAGGCTTTGCTGCAAATCGGCGCACATCGGGCGATAGGCTTTATCGGCGGCATTCTGGCGGTCAACCACTTGCGCCATCCGCGCAAAACTTTCGCGGATTTGCGCTTCGCTCAGCAGGCCATGTAGCAGCCAGTTGGCCAGCAGTTGGCTGGAAATACGCAAAGTGGCACGGTCTTCCATCAGCGCTACATCATCAATATCCGGCACTTTCGAGCAACCAATGCCCTGCTCCACCCAGCGCACCACGTAGCCCAGAATACTTTGCGCGTTATTGTCCAGTTCAGTCGCTATTTCTTCTGCCGAACAGGTTTTATCTGCCAGCGGAATGGCAAGCAAGCGGTCACGCTCGGCACGGGATTGCCCAGCGCGTACTTTTTGCTCGGCGAATACATCGACTTGGTGATAGTGCAATGCATGCAAGGTGGCCGCGGTGGGCGACGGCACCCAAGCGGTATTGGCCGCGCTTTTTGGGTGAACGATTTTTTCCTTGAGCATGGCGGCCATTAAATCCGGCATCGCCCACATGCCCTTGCCAATCTGCGCACGACCGGATAGCCCACATGCAAGGCCAATATCCACGTTTTGCGCCTCGTAAGCGGCCAGCCAGTCGGTGCCTTTCATCTGCGCCTTGCGCAGCATGGCTCCTGCCTGCATGGAGCTGTGGATTTCATCGCCGGTGCGGTCGAGAAAACCGGTATTGATAAACACCAGTCGCTCGCTCGCGGCTTTAATACAGGCTTTGAGGTTAAGGCTGGTGCGCCGTTCTTCGTCCATCAGACCCAGTTTCAGCGTGTTTTTTGGTAAGCCTAACAACGTCTCAACGCGCTCAAATAGTTCTACGGTAAAGGCGACTTCTTCCGCACCGTGCATCTTGGGTTTGACGATATAAACACTCATGCTGCGACTGTTGCGGTATTTGCCCTTGCCTTGCAAATCGTGGACGGCGCACAAACTGGTAATGAGCGCATCCAAAATACCTTCCGGCAGCTCACGGCCGGATTGATCCACAATCGCCGGTGTGCGCATTAAATGACCGACATTGCGCACAAATAGCAGCGAACGTCCGCGCACACTTAAAGCGCTACCCGCTACTTGCTGATACTCGCGGTCAGGATTTAACGTGCGGGTAAAGCGCACGCCGTTTTTCTCGACCACCTCAGTCAAATCGCCCTTCATCAAGCCCAGCCAGTTGCGGTAGACCGTCACTTTATCCTCGGCATCGACGGCAGCGACCGAATCTTCGCAGTCGATAATGGTCGAAAGCGCCGCTTCCAGCAAAATGTCTTTAATCCCTGCCGGGTCTTGCTTGCCCACTTCGCTTTTTGCATCGAATTGGATTTCCACATGCAAGCCGTTGTGGATAAGCAAAATAGCCGTCGGCTGCTGGATGGGTCCTTGAAAACCCAAAAACTGCGACGGATTTTTAATGCCCGTAGACTGCCCACTTTTAAGCTGCACCGACAGTTGCCCGCCGCTAATGGCATAGCCTTGCGCATCAAGGTGCGAACCTTGCGCAAGCGGCGCGACTTCATCGAGTACCTTTCGGGCAAAGGCAACGACTTTTGCACCACGCACGGGATTGTAGCTCGCGCCTTTTTCTGCGCCGCTTAGCTCGCTAATCACATCGGTGCCATAGAGCGCGTCATACAACGAACCCCAACGCGCATTGGCGGCATTGAGCGCAAAACGCGCATTGCTCGCCGGTACCACCAATTGGGGTCCTGCCATCTGAGCGATTTCTTCATCGACCCCTTGCGTCTTAATGACAAAGTCATCCGGCTCTTGCTGCCAATAACCGATTTCCTGCAAGAACGCCTTGTAACTTGCTCCATCGTGCGGCTGACCACGACGCGCCTTGTGCCAATCGTCGATTTGCTGCTGGAGCCGCTCGCGCTTATCGAGCAGCGCCTGATTTTTCATAGTTAACTCAGCAAACAAGGTTGACGCACCTTGCCAGAAAGCCTCCTGCGAGATCCCGGTACCCGGCAACGCTTCATTATTGACAAAATCAAACAGCACCCTGGCAACCGCCAAGCCCCCTACCCCAATACGCATCGTCATCGTTAATCTCACTGATTAAAGGGAATGTAGTGCAGCGCCGCGCATACTACATAAAAATGCGCGGCTTTCCTAAGCGCAAAATGCCAGCAAAGGCTTTTATGGTAATACCCCCATTCTTACCGGGTCGCAGAAGTAGAAACTGATACTGCAAGCATCCCCAAAAGCCGTGGATTTTTCTGTGGATAATCTGGGGGATAGTATCGCGGTACGGCTTGGTCACTGGCTTTAAAGGGCTTGCTCAAAAAATCGCCAGTGCTTTTCCGCTTGTCCCCAAATGCACGGGATGAAGCTGTGCAAAAGTCTTGAATAACGTCCGCCAAGCCTTGCCGTTACTGGCTTTCAGCCAACTGCCTGTTTTTTGTTCAGCTTTTATTCAACTGCGACATAAGGACGCTTAAAGGAAATAACCGCTGGCTAGCGGATTGACAAAGCCCCTGTCAATCCCGCCAGCGCTCTGTGGATAACTTAGTGGGTAAGTTTTTAGTGATTGGCCGAAAGCCCCGCCGCTTCGCGCAGAATTGGCGCTTTGTCGGTACGTTCCCAGCTAAAGCAGGTAAAGCGGTCGCCGCAGGCGGTAAGCTCATAAGGCTCGCGGCCAAAGTGGCCGTAGGCGGCGGTGGCGCGGTACATCGGGTGCAGCAAATCGAGCATGCGGGTGATGGCGTAGGGGCGAAGGTCAAAATGCTCGCGGATCAGTTGCACAATCCGCGCGTCGCTGATTTTGCCGCTGCCAAAAGTATTGATGGCAATAGAGGTCGGCTGCGCCACGCCGATGGCGTAGGAAACCTGCACCTCGCAACGCGCCGCCAATCCGGCGGCGACAATATTTTTTGCCAAGTAGCGTCCGGCATAGGCCGCCGAGCGGTCCACTTTGGACGGGTCTTTGCCAGAAAACGCGCCGCCGCCGTGCCGCGCCATACCGCCGTAGGTATCGACAATAATTTTGCGACCGGTCAACCCGCAGTCGCCAACCGGCCCGCCGATCACAAAGTTGCCGGTCGGGTTGATATGAAAGCGCGTGCCCTTGTGTAAAAGTTCCGGCGGCAGCACGTGTTTAACAATCAGCTCCATCACCGCCTCGCGCAAATCGGCGAGGCTAATACCCGGCTGGTGCTGGGTGGACAGCACCACGGCATCAATGCCCACCACTTTGCCGTCTTCATAACGGCAAGTCACCTGACTTTTTGCATCGGGCCTAAGCCAAGGCAACAGACCCGATTTACGTGCTTCGGCCTGGCGCTGGGCGAGGCGGTGGGAAAAGCAAATCGGCGCGGGCATCAGTACATCGGTTTCATCGCTGGCGTAGCCGAACATTAAGCCCTGGTCGCCCGCCCCCTGGTCTTCGGGCTGCTCGCGGTCAACGCCTTGGGCAATGTCGCCGGACTGTTTGCCAATCACATTAAAAATGGCGCAAGTCGCCCCGTCAAAGCCGACCTCCGAGCTGGTGTAGCCAATTTCGCAGATCACATCGCGGACGATTTGCTCCAAATCCACCCAAGCGCTGGTGGAAACCTCCCCAGCGACTATGGCAACGCCGGTTTTAACCATGGTTTCACAGGCGACGCGGGCGTTTTTATCCTGCATCAGGATGGCATCTAGCACCGCATCGGAAATCTGGTCGGCGATTTTGTCCGGATGTCCCTCAGATACGGACTCGGAAGTAAACAGGCTGTACTCGCTCATAGGGCTACTGGCTCATGGGTGAAATGCAATGGCGCATTATCCGCACTCAGCGCACCGCAAGCAAAAGCGCGTGGGCATAAGCACTGTGGGGAAGACATCTAAGCTTTGTTTCCGTTATCCTTGCCTGGCCTGTGCGACAAGAACACCAAATTACACTGATAAATAACTAAAAGAGGATTTACCATGAAGTATCTAAGTTTATTGCTTGCGTTTTGCTTGATTGCACCGCTGGCTTATGCCGATAATCCCGATCTTCCCGCGCGGCTGCAAAAAGCCGATAAGTGGGTATTTTGCAGCGGGGTGGATTCACCACCTATGGTCTTTAATGACGAAAAACAAAACCGCGCCGGCGTAGTAGTCGATTTAGGTGAACAAATCGCCAAGCGGCTTGGCAATAAAAAGATTGAATGGCGGATTATTCCCTTTGCCGGATTGATACCAGCCATGCTCGCCAGGCAATGCGACATTATTATGGATCAATTATTCGATAAGCCGGAACGGCGCGAAGTGATCGATATGGTCAACTATATGTATTCCAGCCAGGCCGTATTAGTTGGCAAAGGCAATCCGCACAATATTCATAAGCTGGATGATTTATCCGGCAAAAAAGTTGCGGCACTTAACGGCTCAACCATTCGCGTTTTATTGGAAGAACATAATAAAAAGCTGCAACAAGCCCAAAAAGCACCGATGAAGTTAGTGATTTATTCTACCGATACCGACGCTTTTCAAGCACTGCGCTTTGGTCATGCCGATGCTTATGGCACTACGGTAGAAAGCGCCGGTTGGTATCAGAGTATTGCCCCGGATTTATTTGAAACCGGCGTGCCATCTTTTGCGCGTATCTTGACCGGTGTAGGTATTCATAAAGAAGACAAAGCCTTAACCGCCGCGGTAGAACAAGTCATTAAAGCCATGCAGGCCGATGGAAGCTATCTGCAAATATTAAAGAAATGGAATATTGAAGACGACCAACTGGAATTTTAAGGGGGATTTATGAATTTCAGTTGGGATATCTTCTGGCAATACCTGCTGCGTCCCAGTGATGTTTATCTACACGGATTATGGATAACCTGCGCGATAGCGGTATTTTCCATGTTATTAGGCTGTGTATTAGGCTTGGCCGCGGCGTTACTGCGCTTATCGCCTTATGCGCTGCTACGCTGGCCGGTGGATTTTTATGTCTGGCTGATGCGCGGCACGCCGTTATTGGTGCAGATTGTCTTTCTTTATACTGCGCTTGCGGCAGGTGGTATCTTTCGATTTGAAGATATTGACCTGGGATTATTTATCCTGCCCGGCAATATTCAAGCGGCGATTATCGCACTGGGATTAAATGAAGGCGCCTATATGGCAGAGATTATCCGTTCCGGTTTAAGCTCGGTCAGCCGTGGGCAATACGATGCCGGACGTTCACTGGGCATGAGCTTTCCAGTGTTAATGCGCCATATTGTATTGCCGCAAGCCTTTCGCATTATTATTCCGCCACTCGGCAATGAATTTAATGTCATGCTGAAAAATACCACCTTGGTGAGCGTCATTGGCGTACAGGAATTATTGCTCAGTACGCAAATGGTCACCTCAGCGACTTTTCGGGTATTTGAGCTGTATTTAGTCGTGGCGCTGTATTTCTTATTATTAACGACCATTTGGGGCTTTTTTCAGCGCGCATTGGAACGGCGCTTTGGCAAGTCCACACAAGCCGGGGAAAGCGCCAGCAGCCGCTTATTGGGCGCACAGTGGTTTAAACAACTGCGCAGCCGTTAACTCTCTATTGATAAAGAAAAGATAAAGAAAACCATGCTTAATTTTTCCTCTCATCATTACCCTTACCCTTCTCAGCGCCAATGCGTGTTTGCACAAAATGGCATGCTGGCCACCTCGCAGCCGCTCGCAGCCGAAGCCGGTATCCGCATGCTGCATCAGGGCGGCAACGCCATTGATGCGGCAATAGCGTGCGCCGCCGCGCTAACCGTGGTTGAGCCGGCCGGCTGCGCTATCGGCGGCGATGCCTTTGCTCTGGTGTGGACCGCTGGTCGCCTGCACGGCCTTGATGCCAGTGGCCATGCGCCCGCAGCGCTTTCCATCGACAAGGTTAAGGAAAAAGGCTATGAGCGTATGCCGATGCACGGCTGGCTGCCGGTCACAGTGCCGGGTTGCCCATCCGCTTGGGCGGCACTTTCCAAACGTTTTGGCAAGCTGCCGTTTGCCGAACTGCTGAAGCCCGCGATTGATCTGGCGGTCAAAGGCTTTCCCGTTTCGCCAGTGATTGCGCACCAGTGGGAAATTTCAAAGAATGCCTATCAAGCGAGCCTTGAGCGCGAGCCGGTGCTTGCTAGCTGGTTTGAGTGCTGGACAGAAAACGGCCAAGCACCCGCCGCAGGCGAGCTGTTTAAAAATCCAGCACTGGCAAAAACCTTGCAAGAACTGGCAAAAAGCGGCTGCGAGAGTTTTTATCGCGGCGAACTGGCGCGGCGGCTGGTCGATTACGCGGCGCAAACCGGCGGCCTTTTAAGCGCTGAAGACCTTGCTAATTACCATCCGCAGTGGGTAGAGCCGATCAAGGTCAATTATCGCGGGGTGGATGTGTGGGAAATCCCGCCCAGCGGGCAGGGCTTGGTCGTGCTGCTGTGCTTAAATATCCTGCAAGGCTTTGATTTTACGCATCGTGACAGCGATTTGACCTGGCATCGCCAGCTTGAAGCGCTGAAAAAAGCCTATAGCGATGGCCGCCACTACATTAGCGACCCCGCGCATATGCGCATTTATGCCCGTCATCTGCTGCAAGCGAGCTACGCCCAAACCCGTCGTCTTGAGATTGGCGAACAGGCCGCCCTGCCCTTTCACGGCACGCCAGAAAGCAGCGGCACGGTTTATCTTGCGGCTGCCGATGGGCAGGGCAATATGGTCTCCTTTATCCAAAGCCCCTATCACGGCTTTGGCTCAGGCGTAGTGCTGCCGGACAGCGGGATTTGCCTGCAAAACCGCGGCTATGAATTTAGCCTTGAGCCTTCGCACGTCAATGCGCTAAAGGGCGGAAAAAAGACCTTTCATACCATTATCCCCGGCTTTCTCAGCCAACACGGACAGCCACTGGGGCCATTTGGCGTAATGGGTGGCTATATGCAGCCGCAAGGCCATGTACAGATGGTGATGAACCTGGTGGACTTTGGCCTGAATCCGCAAGCCGCGCTGGATGCCCCGCGCTGGCAGTGGCTGGGCGAGATGAAAATAGGGCTTGAACAAAGCACCCCGCAAAGCCTCGCGCTGGCGCTAGCACGACGCGGGCACCAGGTGGAAATCAACGGCGACAGCCTCGACTACGGACGCGGCCAAATCATCCTGCGTGACCCGCAAAGCGGCGTGCTCTGCGGCGGCACCGAACCCAGGGCGGACTCACATATTGCGGTGTGCTAAGAACCAGGCAATGTATCGCAAGCCTGCAAGATAATGAAGCGGCGATGCAGAGTGACGGGTTAGTCGTGTTGATCAGCAAAGCTTTGTGGATGCCTATTCCCTTCTCCCGCAAGCGGAAGAAGGGTTGGGTAGTCAAAAGTGGTCGCTAAACCCGCGTCAGCCACTCGCCGTGTGCTTCGCTTTTGCCGCTGACCAACTCAAAGTAGGCTTTTTGCAAGGTTTCGGTGATTGGTCCGCGGCAGCCTTGGCCGATTTGGCGGCCATCCAGTTCACGGATGGGCGTTACTTCGGCGGCGCTACCGGTAAAGAAGGCTTCATCGGCAATATAAACTTCATCACGGGTAATGCGTTTTTCGATGATTTCAATACCGCGTTCACGCGCTAATACAAAAATAGTATTACGGGTAATACCGTTTAAGCAGGCAGTGACTTCCGGTGTATAGAGCACGCCGTTTTTAACGATAAACACATTCTCGCCGCTGCCTTCGGCAACATAGCCTTCCGGATCAAGTAATAAGGCTTCATCCGCACCGCTGGCTAAGGCTTCTTGCAATGCCAACATGGAGTTGACATAAGCGGCGCTGCTTTTGGCGCGGGTCATGGTGATATTGACATGATGACGGGTAAAGGAACTGGTGCGGATGCGAATACCTTTGGCGAGCGCTTCTTCGCCCATATAAGCGCCCCACTGCCAGGCGGCAACAAACACATGGGTGTTTAATCCTTCCGCGCGCAGCCCCATACCTTCGCTGCCATAAAAGGCGAGTGGGCGGATATAGGCGCTTTGCAGATGGTTTTCGCGCACCGCCGCGCAGCAGGCGGCGTTGATTTCATCCTTGCTGTAGGGGATTTTCATATTGAGGATATGCGCCGACTCGAACAACCGGTTGGTGTGTTCTTTAAGGCGAAAAATCGCCGTGCCGGATGGCGTTTGATAGGCACGGATGCCTTCAAACACGGCAAGGCCATAGTGCAATGAGTGGGTCAGTACGTGGGTATTGGCCTCGCGCCAAGGCACTAGTTTTCCGTCGTACCAGATAACACCGTCCCTATCCGCCATTGACATTGTTTGTGCTCCGTAGCTGTCTTGAAATTCGCGGCTTTAGCCTTGCCCACCAGCGCGGGCAAGACTCATCATTCGCCATAAAATGACGCTACTTTAGCGACCCCGCCTTGCGCAGGCTAGGGGAATTTAAGGATTGACGCTTTTGATTGGGCTCGCCGATTAATTAAGCCCCAGTTCGTGCCACAGGCGGATCACTTCGCGGCGTTCGCTGGCAAACGCATCATCCGCCAAGCGCAGCGCTTTTTGTTGCAAGGCCAGTTGATGCGCTTTGCTGCGGTAGCTTTTGTAGATGCTTTGCAGCACATGCGCATCTTCGGCAGAAAACAGGGCGCTACTGCCAAGTTCATCCAAAAGGCGCATGCAGTCCGTCCAGCGCAGTAAGTCGGGGTGTTGGTAGGCAAAGGCGAGGGCTGCGTATTGCACGATAAATTCAATATCGACGATACCGCCGACATCTTGTTTTAAATCAAAACCTTGACCTCCGCTGCGGGTTCCCAAGTTTTCACGCATTTTGCGCCGCATATCGCTGACTTCTGCCGCGAGTTTCGTTTTATCGCGCGGCCTGCTCAGCACGCGCTGGCGCACTTGCTCAAAGGCCGCGCCCAGTTGCTCGCTACCCGCCAGTACGCGGGCGCGAAGCAGCGCTTGGTGCTCCCAAGTCCAGGCGGATTCGCTCTGGTAGCGCGCAAAGGCGGCGAGCGAGCTGACCAATAGGCCGGATGCGCCGGACGGGCGAAGGCGCATATCCACTTCGTACAGTGCGCCGGAGGCGGTATTGGTGGTTAACAGATGCAAAATGCGCTGGCCTAAGCGCATAAAAAACTGTGCGCCATCGACCGGCTTGTCACCATCGGTGCTGGCATTGGGGTCGCCGTCGTGCAGAAAGACCAAGTCCAGATCCGACGAATGGCTAAGTTCCAAACCGCCTAATTTTCCGTAGCCAATAATGACAAAATCAAGCTCAGAGCGGCCGCCATCCAATCGCTTCGGCCTGCCGTGCCGCGCGACGCACTGTTGCCAGGCAAGATGCAGCACCTGCTCCAAAATCGCCTCGGCCAGCCAGGTGAGATAGTCCGATACCTTCATGAGCGGTAACGTACCACCCAGTTCCGCGGTGACCACGCGCAGGCTGTGCGCGAGTTTGAAGTGGCGCAGTGCTTCCATTTGTTGTTCGAGGTCATCCGCCGGGATACGCAGCAAGCGCTCTTGCAATTCGGCGGCAAGCTGCGGGGCACGCGGTACTTGGTAAAGTTTGTCGCCTTGCAAAAGCTCATCTAACAAAAGCGGATAACGCGCCATTTGTGCGGCAATCCACGGACTTTTTGCGCACAGCTCCAGCAATTGATTCAGTGCATCGGGGCGCTCACACAGCAGCAGCAGATAAACCGAACGCCGCGCAATGGCGCCAACCAATGGCAATACGCGCTCCAGCACTTCACCTGGCCTGTCTTGCTGCACGATTTGTGCGAGCAGGCGCGGCATCAGTGCATCCAAACGTTGCCGCCCTTGGCTTTGCATGGCGCGCACGGCTGAACTTTCACGCAATGCCATCAGTTGTTGCCAGGCGGTTTGCGCTTGGCTAAAACCCGCTTCGCCAAGCTGCGCCTGGGCGCTGGTTTCGGGTAATCTGCCCAGCCAAAGCGGCAGCCACTGGCCGCTTTCATCGGCGCTTTCGGTTTCGTCATCCTTTGCTGCAATCACCGCGCGAAAGTGTTGATCAATCCGCGTGCGCCACTGCCCAAGCTGCCGCATAAAGCTCGTCCAGTCGGCAAAACCCATCAGACAGGCGAGGCGTGCCCGGTTAACCTCATCGTCCGGCAGCGCGTGGGTTTGTTGGTCGGCAATCGCTTGCAAGCCGTGTTCGACATAGCGCAAAAAGCGGTAGCCGTCTTTAAGCTCGCGTATCACTTTTGCCGGCAGATAGCCTTGTTTTTCCAGTACCGCCAGCACGTCGAGCAAGGCACGTTGTTGCAGCGCGAGATTGCGCCCACCGTGGATAAGCTGGAAGGCTTGCGCGATAAACTCCACCTCGCGGATGCCGCCCGCGCCGAGCTTGATATTGTCTTGCAGTTCGCGGCGGCGTACTTCCTGCTCAATCAGCCGCTTCATGTCGCGCAGCGCTTCGATCGCCGAATAGTCCAGATAACGGCGAAACACAAACGGGCGCAGTAGTTTGAGCAGTGCCCGTCCGGCGCTGTTATCGCCTGCGACCACCCGCGCCTTAATCAGCGCGTAGCGCTCCCAATCGCGCCCTTGCGTTTGGTAATACTGCTCCAACGCGTTAAAGCTAAACACCAACGGGCCGCTGGAGCCGTACGGACGAAGGCGCATGTCCACGCGAAAGACAAAACCGTCCACGGTGATGGCATCGAGCGCTTTAATCAGCTTTTGCCCCAGCTTGGTGAAAAATTCCTGATTGTCGATAGAGCGTTTGCCGCCATGCGTTTCACCGCTTTGCGGGTAGGCAAAAATCAAGTCAATATCGGATGACAGGTTCAGTTCTTCTGCACCTAACTTGCCCATGCCGAGCACCAACAGTTGCTGCTCCTTACCGCTCTGTTTACCAATTGGCGTGCCGAACTGGGCGATTTGCTGGCGATAGAGAAAATCCGCCGCAAGGCTGATGGTCGTATCGGCCAGTTGAGACAGGTCGCGGCAGGTCTCGGCCAAATCGGCGAGGCGATTTAACTCGCGCCAAACAATGCGCAGTTGCTCGCGGTTACGAAAACGGCGCAAACAGTGCGCAAGCTGCGTTTCATCGGTGCAGTTTTTAAGCTGCTGTGAAAGCAGCGTGCGCAACTCGCCCGCTCTTCGCGGGCGCTCCAACTCGCCCGTTTCGGCTAATTGCAGGAGCTGTTCGGGGTCGCGCTGCACTTGTTCAAAGGCAAAATCACTTAACGCGCAGACCCACTGCAACGCGCTCTGGCGTTCGTCCGGCCAGGCCGCCAAGCGGGCATCTGCCAGCAAGCGGTCTGCGCGGCACGCTTGTTCGCCCAAGTCATCCGGCAAAGCCCGCAGCAGCGGCAAACTCATGGTTAATCTCCAACAAAAAGATGAAAACTGGTGCGTTTTGTAGTAAAACTACAGAGTTACTGGCTACCCGCCCGTCCGTTACAACAATACCGGTGCCTGCGCCTTACAAGGGGGCTGGCATTTCCTGCTAGGCTTTCGATTTTGACGGCCTTTTACGTACTGGAGCAAGGCATGCAAGACATCGATAGCGTCGAAACCCAAGAATGGCTCGACGCGCTGGAATCGGTCATTGAGCGCGAAGGTGAAGAACGCGCCCATTATCTGATGACCCGCATGGGCGATTTGGCCACCAAAAGTGGCTCGCAACTGCCCTACGCCATCACCACGCCCTACCGCAATACCCTTGGCGTTGACCAGGGCGCGTTGATGCCGGGAGATTTGTTTATGGAGCGGCGCATCCGCTCGCTGGTGCGCTGGAATGCGCTCGCCATGGTGATGCGTGCCAACCTGCAAGACCCGGACTTGGGCGGGCATATTTCCAGCTTTGCGTCTTCGGCCACGCTCTATGACGTGGGTTTTAACTACTTTTTCAAAGGCCCTTCCGAGCAACAGGGCGGCGACTTGGTGTTCTTCCAGGGTCACGCTTCTCCGGGCGTCTATGCCCGTGCGTTTTTGGAAGGACGGATCAGCGAAGAACAGATGAACAACTTTCGCCGTGAGGTCAGCGGCGGCGGGCTGTCGTCCTATCCGCATCCTTGGCTGATGCCCGATTTCTGGCAGTTCCCCACCGTTTCGATGGGGCTCGGTCCGATTCAGGCCATCTACCAGGCGCGTTTTATGAAGTATCTGGAAAGCCGCGGCTTTATCGAGGCCGGAACGCGCAAAGTCTGGTGCTTTTTGGGCGACGGCGAGTGCGACGAGCCGGAATCCTTGGGCGCGATTTCACTCGCCGGACGCGAAAAACTGGACAACCTGATTTTTGTCATCAACTGCAACCTGCAACGCCTCGACGGCCCGGTGCGCGGTAACGGCAAAATCATTCAGGAGCTCGAAGGCGTATTCCGTGGCGCAAAATGGAATGTGCTGAAAGTCATCTGGGGCAGGCTGTGGGATCCGCTGCTCGCACGCGATAAAGACGGCCTGCTGCAACGGCGGATGGATGAAGCGGTCGATGGCGAGTACCAAAACTACAAAGCCAAAGACGGCGCGTTTGTTCGCGAAAACTTCTTTAACAGCCCCGCACTGAAAGACCTGGTCAAGGATATGACCGACGATGAAATCTGGATGCTCAACCGTGGCGGGCACGACCCGTACAAGGTCTACGCGGCCTATCATCGTGCGGTCAATACACAAGGCCAGCCCAGCGTGGTTTTGGCGAAAACCATCAAAGGCTACGGCACCGGCGCAGGTGAAGCGCAAAACACCGCGCACAATACGAAAAAGGTCGATACCGAAAGCCTTAAAAAATTCCGCGACCGCTTTAATATCCCGATTGCCGATAGCGAACTGGAACAACTGCCGTTTTACCGTCCGCCAGCAGACAGCATCGAGGCGCGTTATCTGACCGAGCGCCGGCAAGCCTTGGGCGGCTTTGTACCGCAACGGCGCAGCAAAAGCGTTGCCATCCCCGCGCCCAAAATGGATAGCTTTAAAAGCATTACCGACGGCACTGGCGAGCGCGAAATCTCCACCACCATGGCCTTTGTGCGCATCCTCTCGCAGCTTGTCAAAGACAAAGCCTTGGGCAGCCGCATCGTACCGATTGTGCCGGACGAAGCGCGCACCTTCGGCATGGAAGGCATGTTCCGCCAGCTTGGCATCTACTCCTCGGTCGGCCAGCTTTACGAACCGGTCGATAAAGACCAGGTGATGTTCTACCGCGAGGACAAAAAAGGGCAAATCCTCGAAGAAGGCATTACCGAAGCCGGTGCGATGAGTTCCTTTATTGCCGCGGCGACCAGCTACAGCACGCACAATCAGCCGATGCTGCCGTTTTACATCTTCTACTCGATGTTCGGCCTGCAACGCATTGGCGACCTCGCCTGGGCCGCCGGTGACAGCCGTGCGCGCGGCTTTTTGATTGGCGGCACCGCCGGACGCACCACGCTTAACGGCGAAGGCTTGCAGCACGAAGACGGCCACAGCCATATCATGGCGAGCACCATTCCGAATTGTCGCAGCTACGACCCCACTTACGCGGGCGAGCTTGCCGTGATCATCCGCGAAGGCATTCGCCAGATGAC
Source organism: Ventosimonas gracilis (assembly GCF_001580025.1). GTDB lineage: Bacteria > Pseudomonadota > Gammaproteobacteria > Pseudomonadales > Pseudomonadaceae > Ventosimonas > Ventosimonas gracilis. The sequence goes on from NZ_LSZO01000135.1 coordinate 104,851, forward strand.
CGAAGAGCAGCAGGACGTTTTCTACTACATCACCGTGATGAACGAAAACTACGCGCAACCGGCGCTGCCTGAAGGCTGCGAAGAAGGCATTATCCGTGGCATGTACCGACTGGAGGCCGCGCCTGCCGGTGCCGCGCGCAAAGTGCAGCTTTTAGGCAGCGGCAGCATTTTGCGCGAAGTGCGCGAGGCGGCGGTTATTTTGCGCGAGCAATACCAGGTCGAGGCCGATGTATGGAGCGTGACCAGCTTTAACGAACTGCGCCGCGACGGTCTTGATGTTGAGCGCTACAACCGCCTGCACCCCGGCGCAAAGCGGCGCGCCAGCTACGTGGAGCAGTGTTTGGATAAAGACGGCGGCGCGGTGATTGCGGCGACCGACTATATGAAGCTGTTTGCCGAACAAATCCGCCAATGGGTGCCGGTTAAAGAATACAAAGTGCTGGGCACCGACGGCTTTGGCCGCAGCGACAGCCGCAAGCAACTGCGCCACTTCTTCGAAGTAGACCGCAACTGGATTGTGCTGACTGCGCTGGAAGCCTTGGTCGAACGCGGCGAGCTGAAGGCGCAAGTTTTGACCGAAGCCTTTGCCCGCTTGGGTATCGATCCGGAAAAACCCAACCCGCTTAACGTCTAAGGAGCGCCGCAAAATGAGCGAACTGATTTGCGTACCCGACATCGGCAGCGGTGAAGGTGAAGTCATTGAACTGATGGTCAAAGTGGGCGAGCGTATCGAGGCCGAACAAAGCCTTTTAACGCTTGAATCCGACAAAGCCAGCATGGATATTCCAGCGCCCAAGGCCGGGGTGGTGAAGTCACTCAAAGTTAAATTGGGCGACCGGCTAAAACAGGGCGACCCGCTTTTGGAGCTGGAAGCCGAAGACAGCAGCAACGCCACGCCGCTTGCTGCCCCCGCAGCCACTGCGCCGCTTGCGCAAAGCGCCCCGGCGACTGTGCCGGAAGCCACCGAAACGGTGCAAGATATTTGCGTGCCGGATATCGGCTCAGCCGGTAAAGCACGAGTGATTGAACTGTTGGTTAAAGCAGGCGACAGCATCGAAGCCGAACAAGGGCTGATTACGCTCGAATCCGACAAAGCCAGCATGGAAATCCCCTCCCCGGCGGCGGGCGTGGTGCAAAGCCTGCACGTACAGCTTGACAGCGAAGTCGGCACCGGCGAACTGATTTTAAAACTGCGCACGGCGGGCGCGGCATCTGCTGCTGTAAGCACTCCCGCATCCGCTGCACCCGCAATGCCCGCCGCCGCACCCGCACAGCAGGCAGCCGCAGTCGCCGCCAAGCCGGCAGAACCTGTCGCCGAAGTCGTGACCAGCAACGCCAAAGTGCACGCAGGCCCCGCCGTTCGCCTGCTCGCCCGTGAATTTGGCGTACCACTGGCAGAAGTCAGCGGCACTGGCCCGAAAGGGCGCATCCTCAAAGAGGACGTGCAGGCTTACGTCAAAGCCCGGCTGCAACAAGCGAAAACCGCGCCAGAGCCTGCCCGAGTGACGGACGGCGCGGGCATCCCACCCATTCCGGCGGTGGACTTTGCGCAATTTGGCGAAGTCGAAGAAGTGCCGCTCACCCGCCTGATGCAAATCGGCGCGGCCAATCTGCACCGCAGTTGGCTGAACGTGCCGCACGTCACCCACTTTGAATCGGCGGATATTACCGAGCTGGAAGCCTTTCGCATCGCGCAAAAAGCCGCCGCCGAAAAAGCCGGGGTCAAGCTCACCTTGCTGCCGCTTTTGCTTAAAGCCTGCGCCCATTTATTGGCTGAAATGCCGGACTTTAACAGCGCCCTCGCGCCGTCCGGCAAAGCGCTTATCCGCAAAAAATACCTGCATCTGGGGTTTGCCGTGGATACGCCGGATGGCCTGCTGGTGCCGGTTATTCGCAATGTGGGGCAAAAAGGACTGCTGCAACTCGCAGCCGAAGCTTCGCAGCTTGCCGATAAAGCACGCAAGAAAAAACTCTCTGCCGATGAAATGCAAGGGGCTTGTTTTACCATCACCAGCCTTGGGCATATCGGCGGCACCGGCTTTACCCCCATCGTCAACGCGCCGGAAGTCGCCATCCTTGGCGTGAATAAAGCCAGCATGCAACCGGTTTGGGACGGCAAAGGCTTTGCGCCAAGGCTTATGCTGCCTTTGTCGCTATCCTACGACCACCGCGTCATCAATGGCGCAACCGCAGCGCGGTTTTCCCTAAGACTTGCCCAAGTCCTCGCCGACATCCGCACGGTATTGTTATAAGACTACCCTCTCCCTTTCCCGCAAGCGGGCGAGGGAGAGGGTCGATTTTTTAACCTTTTTTTGCAAAGGGTCTTAGGAAGCAAACATGTTTTTATGGCATGATAACTTCCTGATATGACTGGTAAAAATAGGTACTTCAAACGTTCGA
>NZ_LSZO01000136.1 GCF_001580025.1 Ventosimonas gracilis
CCTTCAATGGGCTTACAACTTAACACCTGAAAAACTCAAATCCTTATTTAGTCAACACGTGGGAGGACTGGACATGTCCGAACAAATCGAACTCAACAGCGAACAAGTATTTAACTTACCTGCATTCATTCGCGGTACTTATATGCTCTGGAAAGAAGGGCATGACTTACGCGCCAATTTATCTGAACCTACTTATTACCGTCATCGCGCCTTACTAAAAGAACATGGCATTGATATAGCGCTGCGCTGCGACCGCGCGGCCAAC
>NZ_LSZO01000137.1 GCF_001580025.1 Ventosimonas gracilis
TTGTTGCCTTAGGGGCTGGCAGGGCTTTAATGCGCATTGGCTTGAGGATGATAGCGCTTCTTCCGCCGCGCCCGCGAGCAATTGCCCGGTCAATAAAATCGTTGAGCTGTTTAATGAGTTGTTGCCGGAATTGCCGCCGGTAGAGGTCATTACCGATAAGCGTAAAAGATTGCTGGCGACGATTTGGGACGGTAATGAGCAAGCCCGGTCGCGCGAGTTTTGGGAGTATTTGTTTAACAGTATCCGCGAGTCTGATTTTT
>NZ_LSZO01000138.1 GCF_001580025.1 Ventosimonas gracilis
CATTGATCAAACCGGCATACAGATTAATGGGCAGCGTTTAGCCCATTCCAAAGCCTTAGCCACCGACCCTGGCGGCAGACCCTTACCGAAGTTTGAACGGGCGAATTACACACTGGCCGAAAACGAACTGCTGCTCATCGGCGATGTCAGCCCCGCCTCATTTGACAGCCGCTATTTCGGCCTGATCGACCGTGCGCACATTAAAGGCGTGGTACGGCCTGTATTCACTTGGTAGGAGGCAGGAACTATGCGCTTATTTATCGCGGAAAAACCTTCGGTTGGCAAAGCCATTGCCGAGGCGCTGGGCGTCACAAGCAAGGACGACGGCTACATCGAGTGCGGTACCGACAAAATTACTTGGTGCTTTGGGCATATGCTGGAACTTGCCGAGCCGGACGAGTACACGCCGGACACGGTGCCGCGCAGTAAAGCGGGCAAGAAGTAC
>NZ_LSZO01000139.1 GCF_001580025.1 Ventosimonas gracilis
TGTGAAGTTAGCTAATCGGCAAGCCGCTTATCTAACTTCACCTCCCTTATTCGCACTTTGTGCTCAACGGGCATCCTGCTCTGCGAGGCTCCAAATACAACTAAAGCGGCAATTCTTGGTCTTCCGGTATCCGTCTTTTGCTCGATTTTGCGGTGGGCTTTTTCGCCGTTTTGGTTTTTTTAACAGTCTTAACAGGTATGTCCTCCTCTTCTGGGGTATACGGCGGCAGTGGGGGTAGGGCGGCATCCAGGGCACTTAGCAGGGCTGCGAACTGCTCCTTGGTAGCTCCCAGCTCGCCGCGCAACTGCGCCGCCTCTTCCCGCGCTTCCCTTAACGCCTCGGCAGCAGACAAGGCTGCCGCCTGCGCTTGTTGTGCCTGGTCGTCCAATGCGGCCTTGAGCTGCTCGACCTCTACCGCCAGCTTGTCGGCGAGCTGAGCCGCTTCAAGCCGCTCAACCTCAAGCGCCGCACGGACTTGCTCCAAATCTCCACGCTCTGCCTCAAGCCGCTCTCTGGCTTGATCAGTCGCTAAACGCCAAATCTCGATACCAAACGCACTCAACCGGTCGCCAATACACGATGGCGCGGCTTCGCTGGCCGTCTGTTTGGCCGACTGCTGCGCTCGCCATTCCGACAGTCCCGCCTGTATCGAGGTGTAGCTACCTCCGCCCAAAATGCCGCGTACGGCGGCTAACGTGGGCTTATCTCCCGATTTAAACAGTTGTTCGGCAGCCTCAAAAACCCGCTCTTTGCTCGCTTTCATCGTCTAACCTCCTGTTTGTATGTAGTGGTATGTTGTATTATACATACTACTACATACAAAATCAAAAAGTTCTAAATTTCACAGATGATTTTTGCGTTTTAGTCTCGCACCAAACACCAATCACGCTCGCTAGCACGTCTAATTTTTGTTTTAAGGCCGATAAAACGGTTTGCCTAGGCAAGGGTAGCCGGTAGCATTAAAACCATTCAAAAACGCGC
>NZ_LSZO01000140.1 GCF_001580025.1 Ventosimonas gracilis
CGCTTTTGATTTGTTAAGAGCGCGCGCGCGTTACGCTTTTTGGAGGCCGCATGGCTCTAAGGCTAGAGGGGCTACTCGGTTCCTGAAGTCACGTGCCTAACGGTTCCTGAAGTCACGTGCCTTAAGAGCTAAAACGGTTCCTGAAGTCACGTGTCTCGGTTCCTGAAGTCACGTGTCTCGGTTCCTGAAGTCACGTGTCTCGGTTCCTGAAGTCACGTGTCTCGAATCGCGCTTTTTGCGAGGCTTTTTAGCCGGTATCCCGAACTGTCCGGCCAAGTCCGGCAGCAGCTTTTGTGCTTCGGCCTGAAATCCCCGCCTGCCTTTGTCG
>NZ_LSZO01000141.1 GCF_001580025.1 Ventosimonas gracilis
CGCTTTTGATTTGTTAAGAGCGCGCGCGCGTTACGCTTTTTGGAGGCCGCATGGCTCTAAGGCTAGAGGGGCTACTCGGTTCCTGAAGTACCAATAGGGGGGGTTCCTGAAGTACCAATAGTTTAGCGTCCGTGGGGTTCCTGAAGTACCAATAGGGGGTTCCTGAAGTACCAATAGGGGGTTCCTGAAGTACCAATAGGGGGTTCCTGAAGTACCAATAGGGGTGCACCTGAAGTACCAATAGAGCGTTTGTGAAAGCACGTGCCTGCCTTGCATCTGAAATCACGTGTCTCGGCTTCTGAAAACACGTGTCATGAA
>NZ_LSZO01000142.1 GCF_001580025.1 Ventosimonas gracilis
GAGCCATGCGGCCTCCAAAAAGCGTAACGCGCGCGCGCTCTTAACAAATCAAAAGCGTATAACGCTTTTAACGTCGGCGCGTGCAAATTTTGGCTGTGGATAACTTTTCAAAATTCGCAAGCAGCAAGAACGAAAAAGCGAGAGGACGCCAAGGAAAAAAATTTGGGCACGCTCCCGTTTTTCCTTTTGGCGTTGCTTTAAATTTTCCTGAAACTC
>NZ_LSZO01000143.1 GCF_001580025.1 Ventosimonas gracilis
AAAATAGGTACTTCAAACGTTCGAAAATCAGCGAAGCGAGATTTCGTCAGATTGTTCGCCACTTTGCGCTGGATTTGACCGCCACCGAATGCGCCGCGCTCACGGGCATATCGGTGCGTTCGGTCAACGACATCTATCTGCGCATCAGACGCCGCATGAGCCAATGGTGTCTTGAACGCTCGCCGCTGACTGGAGAGCTTGAGGCCGACGAATCCTACTTCGGTGCCAGACGGGTACGTGGCAAACGCGGGCGTGGAAGCCCAAGGCAAGACCATCGTCTTCGGTCTGCTCAAACGCGGCGACTGCGTCTACACGGAAATTATCCCCAACGCATCCAAAGCCACGCTGCAAGCCATTATCCGGGGCAAAGCCAACATCGACAGCGTCATCCATACAGACGGCTGGCGCGGCTACGATGGGCTGGTGGACATCGGCTTTGACAAGCATTTCAGGGTCAACCACGGTGAGAACGAATTCGCCAAGGGCAAGCATCATGTCAATGGAATCGAATCCTTCTGGAGCTTTGCCAAACGGCGGCTGGCGCAGTTCAACGGCATCGCCAAACACACTTTCGAGCTGCATCTGAAAGAGTGCGAATTCAGGTTCAATCATCGACATGAAAACATCTATCTGGCCTTGCTAAAATTACTGCGTGAACAGCCGCTTTGATCGCGTTTGCTTCCTAAGACCC
>NZ_LSZO01000144.1 GCF_001580025.1 Ventosimonas gracilis
GAACAGCCCACACTCCAAGGCCACGCGCACAGCATCGGCACCCAGCCCGTCCAGTTGTCCCGCCCAACAGGCTTGCAACGCGTGCGGTTCGGTGAAGAACCCCGGCCTTGCGTCCGGCGCATCTGCGCCACCCGTTAGGGGAGCCTTCGGCTCCATAGAACAACCGCCTCGCTTGACCTCGCCGTGAACGGCAAGGCTTGCGCTTTGGCTCGTGGCCAAACAATCTTGTGATCCAACGGCTTTCAACATGCGACGCATCGCACTCTCCCATTCAAATATCACGGTGACGTGCAAAACCCTTGCACAGGCAAAATGATATAGTTTTAATGAGAATTATTTTTATTAAAGCCTATGCGAGGCGGAGTTATTCGTATGCGAAACGTGGAAAACAGCACAGCGCCCATGCCCATACGCACCAGCAAAGCCTGCTGCCGTCTCGCGGCGGAGCAGCCCAAGCGCTGCCAGACATTGAACGACGGCCATGTGCGGCTGCACCTACCCGATGAATTGGGCAACTGCTACACCGAGCATCTGGAACTGGAACCCGGACTGTCGCTGGGTCGCCTGCACTACCATCCGACCCGGGCACTGATTGAAGAGAGCACCGGCCCGCACGTTGGGCGGGTGATGGTGGTGACGCTGGGGCTATGCGGCGCGTCCGGCTATCTGGGCGAAGATGCCTCTACCCTGCGTTTTCAGGCTGGACACACCACCATCACCGCATTTCGCGCCATCCGCGGCGAACGGCGCTATGACCGCGCACAGGCCGTCTCGCAACTGCGGCTGGTCATCAATGAGGATGCGTTGCACAAATATGTGGGACGCGAACGCGCCGCCAGCATCCTGACTGGCGCGGGGTTGCACCACTTATCATTTCACCCCAGCAGCCACACCAGCATGGCGCACGCCGCCGCGCTGACGCGCTATATGCAGCCCGGCGCGAATGCACACAACTCCGGCGAAAACGGCCGCCGCCTTGACCTGCACATCCACGCCTTGAGCCTGCTGGCCGAACAATTCAACCGGCTTTCACCGGCTGCGCCCATCGCCGCCAATCGCCTGTCCGCCTACGACATCGACCGGATTGAACGCGCCCGCGACCTGATGGCCGAGCAACTGCACCGGCCATTGACCCACGCTTACCTTGCTGCCGCTGTGGGCATCAACGAACACAAGCTCAAGGAAGGTTTTCGTATTCTGTACAATGCCACACCGATGACGCTGCTGCTGGAACTGCGCATGCGCAAAGCCTACACCCTGCTCGAATCCGGCCAGCAAGTCGCACAGGCGGGTTGGCAGGTGGGGTACAAATACCCGAACAATTTTTCCGTCGCCTTTACCCGCTACTTTGGCCGCTCGCCCAAATCGATTTTTGGCCGTCGCTGCGGGTAGGGGCGAAATGAAAGCAGTATGATTACCCTTCAATACGGCAACAGGAACTGAAGCACCCGACATGTTCCCGCGCAGGCTACGTCACCGAATGCGCCGCTTCGGCATGATTGCCGTCGCGCTAGCGTTGCTGTGGCAGACCTTTGCGGTTGCCAACATGCCGGTGGTGAGCCTGTCCGCCGACGAAGAAACGGTCGTCATCTGCACCGGCACGGGTATGAAAACCGTGCCGCTGGCGCAGTTTCTCGGCATCGATAGCGACCAAGACCCAGAACAACAACCGCTTGGCTCGATGCCCTCCGACGGTTCGTGCGTGCTGTGCCTGCTCGCGCACCATATCGCCATTGCCTCGGCGCTACCTAGCATCGCCGCCAGCGACCTGAACACACGCGCGCCGCAAACACCGCTGCTTGATGCGCCCATCACCAGCGGCTTTCGCCGCGCCCAGCAGGCACGCGCCCCGCCCTTCAACGCTTGATTCGCCTCCCATGAGTCGCGCGGCATAACGATCGTGCGGTTTCTTTACGAACAACGTTGGAGTTTTCCCATGTTTAGTATCCCCTGCGCACGGGGCATTGCCCCTGTGCGTCTTTGCCAGTGTGTGCTTGCAACGGCCTGTGGCGTATGGCTGGTCAATCCCGTACAGGCGCAGCAACGCCCGGTTGAGTTGGACGTTGTCACCGTTACGGCCAATCCAATTGTCGAAGAAATTCACATCGATACCTTTTCCGTCGGCTCGGCCGTAGTCACACAAGAGCAGTTGCGCGACCAGAACGCGGTGGACTTGGCCTCGTCGCTGCGCCGCACGCCCGGCGTGCAAATCTCCCGCTACAACCCGGTCGGCGCGTTTGGCGGCGACCAAGGCGGTGCGGTATTCATTCGCGGCATGGGTGTCAGTCGCCCAGGCAGCGAAGTCAAGACCTATATCGACGGCATTCCGTTTTACATGGGGTTGTGGGACCACCCGGTGCTTGACCTGCTGCCGGTCAACGGCATGCAGTCGATTACGGTTTATAAAAGCCCGCAGCCGCACATCAGCGGCAATAATTTTTCGTCCATCAACCTGCAAACCCGCCGCGCCAATGAAGACAGCATGCATGGCGATGTGCGCGTGTCGGGCGGCATGCACGGCACTTTTATCGAGCAACTCAGTCTGTTGGGACGGCATGGCAAACTGGACTGGAACCTGCTGCAAGGTCACGCGCAGTCTGACGGCCATCGCGCCAATGCGGACGGCGAGTTGAACAATGTGATGGGACGCATCGGCTACCAGTTCCATCCACATTGGTCTGTGGCGGCCAGTCTGCTGCATATGAGCAACCAGGCGCGTGACCCGGGCGACAACCGCGTTGCGCCGCCCCCCTTGCCGCCGCGCTACAACACCCAGGCGACGCTACTGGTTGCCACACTGGCGCACACGCATGGCGACTGGCAGGGTGAACTAAAACTCTACCGCAGTCGCGGTGATGCCGACTGGCTCGACCAACCAGCCCCTGACGGCGATGGTCTAAACCGTTTCCGCATGAGCGGGTTGCGCTGGCAAGAACAACTGTCGCCGTGGCAAGGCGGCACGGTGCTGGCAGGGATTGACCATGACCGCATTCGCGGCGATGTTCGCTTCAACCGCATCGCACCTGCACCACAGGATTATTATCAATCGCCCACCTTCAAAATCACCTCGCCCTACCTTGCCATCAGCCATGAAGTCGCGCTGTCACCCGCATGGACGCTGGTGCCATCGGCAGGCGTGCGCTACTACAAGCACAGCCACTTTCCCGCCAAAACAGCGCCGCATGCCGGACTTTCGCTGGTTTCAGAACGGTTGACGCTGTTTGCCAATATCGCACGCGGCATCAACTATCCGGGGCTGGCCGTGCCACTCTTGTCTTCGCAAATCCCGCCACTGGGCAACAGTTGGCGGCAGCTTGATGCCGAGCAAATGGATCACCGCGAAATCGGGATGAAGTGGCAGCCCGCTGATACCACCCGATTCGACTTGAGCCTGTTTCACGACAAAATCAAACACCGTTATATCTTTGGCTTCCCGCCCAGTGTTCCGCCGCCGCCCCAATTCATCAATCTGGGAGTCTACAGCATGCACGGCGCGGAAGTGTCCGTACAGCAAGCGCTGGGGCGCGACTGGTCTGTGTTTGCCGGATTCACATGGCTGGATCCGAGTATCGACAACCTGCCGTACAGCCCCAAACGGTCGGTCACGCTGGGGGTCAATGGCGAAATCGGCCCACTGCACGTTGCCATCGACGCGCAGTACCAATCCCGTGCGTGGTCACTGAACCGCCCACGCGCAGCGGGTGCGCAGAACACCGAGCGCGTCTCGTCCTTCACAGTCGCCAATGCACGCATCGCCTACCCCGTTCCTGCCTTGGGCGACAAGGGCGAGCTGTTTGTTGCCGTGGAAAACCTGTTTGACCGCAGTTACGCCTATCGCCCCGGTTATCCCATGCCGGGACGCTGGGCGCAAATCGGCCTGACGGCCAGTTTTTAAAACCCCAATCACGAGGAATCACCATGAAATATTTACACCAACTGGGCTGCGCCGCCAGCCTGCTGATCGCCCTGATTCTGCCTGTATCAGCTGCCGCCAACCCCAACGAATCCACCGACGAAATCGGCATCCGTCAAATCATGATGTCCACCTGGGACACCCCGCAAACCCGATTAGAAGTTGGCCCGGTCGTCATCAAAGATAAGTGGGCGGTGGCGGGGTGGATACAAGGCCAACGCGGCGGGCGTGCGCTTCTCACCCGTAACGTACACGGCCAATGGCAAGTCTCCGTATGCGGTGGCGATGGTTTGAAAGAGGCTAATACGCTGGTGATGACCGGCATGCCCTTTGATGCAGCACAAGACTTGGCGCAGCAAGTCGAGAAAGCCGAAGCCGCCATTCCTGCCGAGCGCCTCGCCCTGTTCGCCACCTTTGAAGGCATGCTGCGCATGGAGGGCATGCACAGTCATCCGCCACAAACGGCTCCAAACGTGCATCGCCATTGACCTGGACAAGCCAGGCTGCATGACTGGAAAGACGGTTACAAATCCTCTGTGACTTTTACCCGCTACTTTGACAGCTCGCCCAAATCGATTTTTGGCCGTCGCTGCTGGTAGGCAGCACGCCATTATTTGGCCTGGGATAGCGCCAAATAGGGATTGCTCAGCGGAACCTCATCAAACAGCGCATCGGCGCTGGTCAGCAGGTAGCCGTGCAGGCGGCGGGATTTTCTGGGGCCAGTGACTTCACAGATCCAGATATTCAGGCCGTTCGGTTGCTTGCGGTGCAGGCCGAGTTTTTCAAATCGTTTTTGCAGCCATTGCCAGTCTTGCTGGCCTTCCTGTTTGGCAAACGCGGCGGTTTGCGGGTGTTCCTGTGCGTAGCGTTGGAAGACGCCGGGGCTGACGAGAAATACGGAGTCATTCACGGTATGCACCAAGGCTTTGGCATCGTTCAAGATGAGTTTGCGGGTGGTGAGGGCGTGTTTGAGCCAGCGCATGAAATGTTCGGCGGATGGGGCGGCGTGAGCGTCCGGCTGTGTTGCTGTTGCTGTCGGCGCTGATTCTGATTTGGGAGATGGCTGCTGTACATTGGCCAATGCTGGCAGCGTGGCGGGTTGCGCGGGAGGTTCCGGTTCAAGTGCCTGTGACTGCTCCAACAGGGAAAACAGCTCGTCCATTGCACCCGCCGCGCTTGTTGCTGCGGGCATGGATGACGCTGACTCGGGTGCAGTTGGTTGTGCAACGGGCGCTGACGCAGATTCTGGTGCTTTGGACAACGCGGGCGTGTCCATACTGTCGGCCTCGTCTGTCGCAGACTCTATCGCCACCGTTCCTGCAAACGGCGTTGGCCGTTCGCTGGCTTCCCAAATCAGCGCCGGAGCCAGGCGCAGCAGGGTAAAGCTGTGCGACCAGCCGGTGTCGCTGGTGATGGTCGCCTTCCAGATGGCCTTGCCTTCGGGCGTAGGTTGCAACATCCCGTGTTCTTGCAGCACGTTGAACACGGCGGTGTTGTTGGCAGGGATTCCGGCTATGCCTTGCGCCAGCAGATGCGCGCGCAGTTTGTCGGAGACGGTTTTGCTGACCAACCATAGGGCATCATCGGTGAGCCAACCGTCCGAGGCTTGCGGTTGGTTCAGTTTCAGCTCGTGCTTGAGCAGGTAGCGCAGGCCGTCCAGCAGTTTGCGTTGCAGGGCGCTTTTGGGCGCGGCCAGTGCGCGGGCGGGGTCGCCGCCGAGTGCTTGGGCGACGGAGGCGCGGTCGGCCTGGATGACCAGTTCGGCCAAAATGCCTGCGTGCTCGTATTGACCGGCAAGAACGTACAGCAGCGATGCCCACAGGTCTGGATAATCGCAGAGCCAGTCCAGAATATGGCGGTCAAGTAGTTGGTGATAAAGCAATCCTGTAGCTGCGCTGTGCAGGCGGTATGCCCTGCCCTCGCGGTAGCGAAAACGGTAAGGCTGTTGCAGCGTGCCGTGCCACGGGTGCCAGATTGAGTCATCCATCAATTCAACGTGAATGTCCACGGCAATCTTGCCGATGTCGTGCAGCAGCGCGGCGTAGGCCGTGGCGGCGGTCCAGACCTCGGACTGCGCCGCCTGGTCTTCTGGGCTTGCGCCAGCGGGCAGCAGGTGTGACTGGCGCAGTCTCAGGGCGTAGGCAACGATTTCCAAGCCGTGGTCGAGCATGCCGCCAGGATAGGCGTGGTGGTGGCTTTCCGAGGCGGGGAATTGCTGTACCAGTTTGGCGTAGCGTTGCAAGGGAGCCAGATACAGCTCGTTGAATTGCTGGCGCGACAGCGACGTGCGTTGCCAGATGTGTTCCAGCAGTTTTTGCCGACGCGGGGTTGCGAGTAAGTCTGCCGCCGGTTCTGGGCGCAGCCAGCCTTTTGGAGGTTCTGGCTCGGGGGCGGGTTCTGCTGCGGCTGGTTGAGGCCTTTTGAGTTGGGACAGCGAAAAGGTGCCAGCAGCCGAAAGCAAGGCCAGCCATGCGCCTTTTAGCCTTTTCGAGGTAGGGCCTTTCCCCTTGATTCCGTTCCCTTGCCTTTTCACCCTTGCCCCCTTTTGTACTGTTGCACCTTTGGCCGTTTGTAGTCAACAAGCGGCCAAAAGACCCGTGTCGAGCCTGTTTTGAGCAGCACCGTACCGGTGTGCCTTTCGTCGGTAGACATCAGAGCAGTCTTCAACCATAATGACCATATCAATCGATATGGGTAAAGGTGCGCCATGATTACCGAAGTCAGCGCCGTGAATTTCCGGCAAAACCTGGGTGAGATGCTCAATCAGGTGCAGTATCGCAACGACAGCATCGTCATCAATAAAGATGGCAGGCCAGTCGCGGCGTTGGTGGATGCAGAACTGTTTGCCCGCATCCGCCGAATGCGCGAACGCTTTGAGGCGTTGAGCCAGCGGATCAGCGAAGGCTATGCCGCAACGCCCATGCACGAAGGGCTGGCCGAGATTGATGCCGCCGTCGCCGCCGTACGGAAGTCGCGCTGATGGCGCGGCTACGGGTTGTGCTGGATACCAATGTACTGGTGTCTGGCCTGGCCTATCCCGGCAGTGTTCCCGGACGCATCATGACGGTCTGGCAACAGGGCGGGCTGGGTGTGGTGTTGTCGCACTACATTCTGGACGAGTTGGTGCAAGTGCTGCCACGGTTGAAGAAGGTTCATATGACAGCAATGGAAATCCGTGATCTGGCTGACAGTTTGATGTTTCAGGCGGAAATGGTGGAGCCGGATGGCGTGCCGGATTTGGCGCTGCGCGACCCAGCCGACCAAGCAATATTGCAGACTTTGCTGACGTCAGGAGCGCGCTATTTAGTGACGGGCGACAAGGATTTACTGGCTCTGGCAGATCGCTATCCCATCGTGACCCCAGCAGATTTTTGGGCGCAATATGGAATGTAAAAAGACAGAAATCGTCATTTTTGAAATGAACAGGCCTAACATGTTGCAGTAGGTGAACATCATGAACACGACAACCCGTATTCGCACCGCAGAACGCTTTGGCCGCTGGCTGGGTCGGGGTTGGCGTGGTTGTGTGCGCGGCGAACGGCGGGTGTCGGCGTGGTTGGTGGACAAGGGTGCGCCGGTGGTCGTGACGGCTACGCTGGTATGGGTGGTCAAGCTGGCGGTTCTAGGAGTGCTGCTTTACGTGGCATTCTGGATTGCGTTGCTGCTGCTTTTCATGGTGGGTGCAGGATGGGCAGCCGCTGCCAACACCCCAGAGGAAGAGAAGTGGTGGCCGTTCACTGATCTGACTGAACTACGGAAGAAGTCTGGGTACGATCCGAATCTGTACAACGATGCCTCACATGAGTTGTTCATTGACGACCGACAGAAATTCATTTCAGTTTTCCGCCACTGAGTGCGCCCGCCCCCTTGGCACCGGCTTGCGCCGCGTTACTGCTGCCATCTGAAAATCCTTGGGCAGCATGTCCTGCTCGAATCCCGACCCACCCCAAACTCGCCAGCCAAAACGTAGGCAACACCAAAAACATCGTCCCCAATACAAAGTTCAACAGCAAATCCCCGAAGGTATTATTTAGTCCGACCAGCGGGTCAAAGTTGGTATGCGGGCGATTCCACCCGAAACCCCAGCCGTAGAGGGCATCGAGGATGGTGCTGTCTATCCAGCGGGCGAGTTGAAACCAGAAATCCACGAAAAACAATGCAAACTGCACAACGCTGACAGTGACAACGGTTTTCAGGTCATAGGTGCCCACGACCAGTACCAGCGGGATGCAAATCACCAGTGCCATTTTGAGTAAGGCCAGCACCATTGGCAGCGCTTGGCGCATCACGTCCATTGCGGGAAAGGCAGCAATCGCGCCCACGGCCATGCCGACATCGCCCGCAGCCCGCGTCACGATATTGGGGAGGGTCTTGTCGATCTGTCCGCCGTAGTCGGTGTAGACCGCGCCTTGATTGATTTTCTGTTGACGCGGCGTGGCGATGGCGCGGATGACGGAATCATCCACTTCTGTGCGGCTCAAGAAGCCCGCCCAGCCTGCGAGCCGGTTCAGGAGGCTGGGGTCTACCTGTTGCAGTAGCCTTGCCCGCAGGCCGTTGTTGCCGTCATTCCACCATTGCTGGCAAGTCGGATAACCGCCACCGCTCGCGACTTGCGCGAGACCCGCATCGCGGGTGCTGTCGTAAGGCCAAGCATCGCGCGGGGTGCGGGAATGGTAGTTGTCGTAGTAACCCGCTATACCAGTGAAATAGTTGGAACCTATCCAACTGACGTCGTGCATTTGTTTTTCATCCAATTCTGGCCGCTGCATAAACAGCTTGGCGCGCGCCGGGCCGTAGCAGTCGTGGGTGAAGTCGGCGACTTCCTGCGCGAGTATCGGGTCGTCAATGCGGGTGGCGTTGATGTCCATGCGGATTTGCCGCAGGTCGCTGCCGCAGGGGATGGCGGCAACGGATGCGCCGGTAATCGCCCGCGAGAGCGCGTGCATAAACGCCCACCAGACGGGGAGTTTGGCGCTTTGGTTGTTCAGGGTGGTAAAGGATTGGCTCCATCCCGTATTGCTCGGTTCTGGTACGTTGACCTGGCACTGTGTCGAGCGCGATTGGTCGTATTTGATGGTGTTCAAATCGATGTCGATAAACGGCATACCCGCGAACATCAGCACCACAATGGCAACCCAAATGCGGTTCTCGATGCGCATCGAGGACAGCACACCCTTGTTGCCTTCGTCCGCGCCTTCGGTTCGGGCTTTGAGCCATTCCTGGATGATGATGGCGATAAAGGGGATGGCGAATACGCCGCTGGATACCAGCACGGCCCAGATGCCGTTATGGACGATCCATGAGACCAGCGTCAGGTAGTATTCGAGGTAATTCGTGGTAAAGAGCGTCATTATTCAGTCCTGAACCATCAAGCTGATTTCCAGCGCTGCCACAGCAATCACGGCAGCGATTTCGGCGCGTATCAGTCTTTTCCGTGCATCGTCTCCTGCTTCCCGCGCCAGCAAACGCCGCCGCATCCAGCGCCAGCCGTAAATCGTTGCGGCATACAGGCACAGCCGCCAGATCAAAAAATACCCCGCCGCAGCGTCCAACCAGTTTTTCCAGTGATTGATACTGCCAAGCAGATAAATTCCAAGAACGTTGGCGGCCACAGCCAAGGCCAGCAGCAACAGCGTCCACAGCAGCACCTTGCCGACGTTGTGGCGAAACAGCCAGCGCGGGCACAGGTTCACGGCGTGGTTCCCTTGTTCAACTCATCGAGCCGATTGGGAATCGGATCGCCTTCGTAGATGCCACGCGAACCCGCTGCCCGCACGCCGTGGCGCTGGATGATGGCCATCGGCGAGTTGTTCGCCAACGTGCGTCGCAGATCCAGTTCAGTCTTGAGATTTTGAATTTCGCGGATCAGGACGTCGCTTTCATGGTTAACCGCATCAACGGCCAACTGGTTTGCGGCGACGTTGGGTTCCTTCTGGCCGGTGAGCAGCGTGCGTTGCAGCAACAGGGCTTTTTCCAGCACGGAAGCCAGCGCCACTTCCGAAGCCAATCGGTGTGCCAGAATGTCCTGGTCGGGTTCATCGCGCAGTGCTTCGATGACGCCGCGCGTAATCGGTAAAGACACGCTGCCTGCTTCGCGCAGGTTGTAGCAACGGTTATGTATATTGTTGTCGTTTCTTGACCAGATGAATGAAATCAGAAACATCCAGAAGCCATGCCTGTTGAGCAGGCATGAAAAATTCATGCAAATTGCGGGGAAGCACAAGTTGCACATTTTCGGTTTGCATTTCGCGTGTCTGGTGCTCGCTGATGCCCGGCTCCAATGTCAAAAGATGCTTGACCGTAATACGCCCCGCTTCATTGCGTATTTGTCGCCAGCGGTCCTTGCAGGTGGTTTTTGCGGCCAGCATGGTCAGAGAATTTTCAGGAAATGCCATGTCATGGTAATGAGTGATACCGGGGAAAATGAAATCCGGCTTGAGCCGACCTTCCGTAATGCCGCCACGTGTATAGGTAATGTCGTGTTCCCTGAATATATGCTCCATATGGTTTTCCAGCGCCAATCCTGCGCGTGACCTGCGTCGTTGCAGGGTACTTTGTACAATCTTGATGACCGGATTGGCATCTTTTGTATTAGCCTGCCCGATTTTTTGCAACTGCTCACATAGCAGGTGATTTTCAAAAGTTCGGTACAGGATTTCTTCGTGCTCCATCCAGGCAATCAGTGCGCCGTCAGTACTGTCCAGACTGGAAACATCTTTCAGGGTGTTTCTGGCAAAGGCAGAAAACAGTTCGGCTTTGGGATAGGTCTTGCCAAATTGTGCCAGCATCTGCTCAAGATAATCCAGCGCTTCTTCTTCGGCATCTACCCCGATTTGTTCCAGGATAACACGTGCGGCAAAGCCAATTTTGTCCTGGTTGGTTTCCAGTTCTGCGCGGACTGAAAAGCCCGGGTACGTCAGTTTTTCGGACAAATCAAACAGCCAAAGCAGTTGACGCTCGATGAGCGTGTTTTTTTCCGCCACAACCACCAGAGCGCCACCATCCGTGCGTTTGGCAACCAGCAGCAAGTCACCTTCGGCGGCGCATTGCGATACCGTGGCAATGGATGGGGAATAAAGCCGGTATTCCTGCCGCATCACGCCCCGTTCCATCCGCGCTTTTTCGCGGGCATCGTACCATGTCAGAATCCCTTGGCCAGCAACAGGCTCATCATCATCGTCACAAAGATAAAGGAATCGCGCCGGAAATTGAACCTTGCCTGTAGGTTCACCAAACAGGCGACGCATCTCTTTTGCGCCGTTGAACTCACGCTGGTTGGAGCGGCCAACATCAATTTCGACCGCGCTCAAACGCTTGACGGCAACACCATCAAAATACTGCGACAGATACCCCTGTTTCATCCCCTTATCTCCACTTCTGCTGTTTTGGAATGCAGCCAGCGTTCAAGTTGCGATGCCAGCTTGTCACCATTCCGGTTTACACCACGCAGGGCGCATTCCCATACGATACCCACGCGCCAGCCGGTTGCCCGCAATGCTTGCCTCGCGTTGTTATCGTTGTGTCGATTGCGGGAAATTTTGTCCTGCCAGAAATCCGTTCGGGTTTTCGGCAACCTGAAATCCGGGCAGTCGTGTCCATGCCAGAAGCAGCCATGTACAAAAATTGCTGCCCGCCAGCGTGGTAAAACAATATCCGGCGTGCCCGGAAGTTTGCGCACATGAAGGCGAAAGCGAAAGCCCATGCGGTGCAATATCTGGCGCACCTGCATTTCCGGCCTGGTATTGCGGGCGCGGATGCCGGACATCATCCGGCTGCGCGTGGCGCTGGCTACAACATCGGTCATCAGGCAAACAAGGGCAGCGAGATCGCCCTGCCGCCCGCGTCTTGCTCCAATATTTCCAGCACATGCGGCGCCATGATGCGGGCGACTTCCTGCATGACCGGCACAACCACGCTATTGCCGAATTGCCGGTACGCCTGGGTATCGCTGACCGGTATTCTGAACGTATCAGGAAAACCCATCAGGCGGGCGCACTCGCGCGGAGTCAGGCGGCGCGGGCGCTTTCTGCCACCTTGTGAAACCAGAATTTCCGAGCCGTCTTTGTAATATCGCGCCGACAAGGTGCGGGTGACGCTATCCTTTGATACCAGACCAAACCCGAATCCATTACCTGCCGCGCGGTGTTTTTGCGCGTAGGCTTGCAAATAAGCCCAAAGATTCGGTGTCAAGGTGTATTTTGGCTGGATGCGCTGTTTTTCATGGTCAAAAAAACGGTTGCCGTCCCACTCCAGTACCGGTTCGCTACCGTCCGTGGCGTGCAAGATACTGCCAAGACGCGGGCCTTGTGCAGGCAATTGCAGGCTGTCCCACGAAAAACCGCTGTTTTCCCGAAAGCCGACAATGACAATCCGTTCCCGATGCTGCGGGGTGAAATGCTGACCGTCGATCACCTTGTAATGCACCTCATAGCCCAATTCATCGCGCAAGGTTTGCAGGATGACCTTGAACGTATTGCCCTTGTCGTGCGAGAGCAGGTTCTTGACATTTTCCAGCAAAAACGCCGCCGGACGTTTGCGGGCGATAATCCGCGCCACGTCGAAAAATAGTGTTCCTTGGGTGGTACATTCAAATCCGTGCGGTTTGCCCAGTGCATTTTTCTTGCTGACCCCGGCAATGGAAAAAGGCTGGCACGGAAAACCCGCCAGCAAAACATCGTGGTCAGGGATTTCATCCGCATCCATCCGGGTAATGTCGCCCGCGAACGGATGAAGGTCGGCAAAATTTTCCAGATAGGTTTTTTTTGAAAAATCGTTCCATTCACTGGTAAACACGCACTGCCCGCCGTGCGTCTCAAACCCGCTGCGGATGCCGCCAATGCCCGCGAACAGGTCGATGAAACGAAACCGGTTGTTTTCTGACTGCTTTGCGGTGCCGGAAGGGAACAGCAAAAGTTGAAGGGCCGGTCCCAGCATGTCGGGACAAGGGGTCTGACCCGTTTCCCAGCGCCGCAGTGTCCTGATGTCCTTGCCGATATGGCGGGCAAGCTCACGCTGGGTATAGCGGGTACGCGCCTGTTTGAGCAGCGTGGCGGGTTGCAAATGCATTGCCGTCAATCCTTGTTAGGGTAATTTCAGGGTCATTTTGTCCGCAATCTGTCCCTTTGTCAAGGGAGCAGACAGCATCAAGGCCTTTTGAGCAGGCGAGAGTTCGCGGAAGCGGGCGATTTTCTCGACTTCGTCCGGCGGCATGGACAGGCAGATCCACCATTCGATCATCGATAACATGGGTTCGGCGGCTTTGGGCAGGTCATCGACGTTCTGGGTGGCGAGCCAGAACCATGCGCCGAGTTTGCGCCACATTTTGGTGATTTTGACGACATAAGGTGCCAGCAACGGGTTTTTGGTAATGATGTGGCCTTCGTCGGTGACGTTGATAATCGGCCTGCCCAGATACTGGTCGCGTTCGGCAATATTGTTCACGGCGCTGATAAGGCTGATATAGGCGATGGATAGCTGCGCGTTGTAGCCTTCGCGGGCGTAGGTGGCGAGGTCTACCAGCGTAATATCGGCCTCCGGCCACGGCGTGCCATCGCGGTCAAACATTGCGCCATCGGAACCTTGACAAAACATATCCATTGCATCGGCCATTTCCAACAGGCGTGTGCGGCGGGTTTCGGGCAGGGTGTGATCGCGGCTGCGATCGCGCAGGGCATCGCGTACATCGCGGGTCAAGACGGTGCGGGATTCATCCACACACAGCCGCGCGGCATCGAGAATGCACTGGCGAATCAAGGAGCGGTCGGCGCGGGTCATGCGGGCTTCTTCCTTGTCTTCACCGCCGGTAATCATCAGCCGCGCGGTGATTTCCAGTTCGCCCAACACATCGCGCTGCTCGTCGGCTTCGATTGCGGCGTCTGCTAATTGCTCCTCGTCCAGTGCGTCGGCATCCAGCGTTTGCACGTCGCTGGGCGTTTCAATCAGACGACGGGCATCGGCAAACGGCGCAAGGCTGACACCTGCGCCCGGTGCCAGCCGGACGCGGTTGACGGTCAAGCCCAGACGCTTGGCAAATTCGCCAAACAGACCAAACGAATTGCCTGCTTCCACGACGAATAATCTTGGCCGATAAATGGCCGTGACTTGATTGAGTAGATTGTTCAGCGTGGCCGATTTGCCCGAACCCGTCGGCCCGAACAGAAACAGGTGCGCGTTCATTTGCCGGTCAAGCCGGTTGAGCGGGTCAAAGGTAATCGGCCCGCCGCCGCGATTAAAGAAGGTGATGCCGGGGTGGCCTGTCCCCTGGCTGCGTCCCCAGACCGGCGAGAGATTGGCGGCGTGCTGGGCGAACATCAGTTGGCTGTACCACTGCCGTTTGTCTTGCGTTGGGCTGTAGACGCATGGCAGCCAGCGCAGATAGCTATTGAGCGGCGCGACTTCATCGGTTTCCCTGACCGGCTGCAAACCGGCGTTGAGCATGACGTTGGCCAGTTGCAGGCCGCGCTGATCGAGTTCGATTTCATCGCGCCCGCGCAGGTAAAACGCCAACGCGCCGCGATAGAGTTTGTGCGAACTGCCTATCAAAGACCGCGCTTGCTGTACGTCTTTGAGGGTTTGTTCGGATGCCAGCGTCTCGCCCACGGCCTTCTTGGCCAGGTGCGGCAGGTTCTACGCCATTTCGTATTCTTCCTTCGGTACTGAATTTTCAAAATGGCAATCTTCGGGCGTATAAAGCACAAAATCCGAGATTGAATTATGCAAAGGAAGTTCGCTTTGTCTTTTGTTATTGACAAAATCCCCCATACGTTCGGTTCCTGACTTAAAGCGGCTCAGCGTCGTTTTTATGGCCTCTTTGCTGTTGTCAACACCGATCCAGCGCCGCCCCGTTTCGGATGCCACAGCAAGGGTTGTCCCTGAACCGCAATAGCAATCCATCACTATATCCCCCGGATTTGAGGATGCCTCAATAATACGGGCCAGCAACGCCGGATTTTTTTCGGTTGGATAGCCTGTAATGCGAATATTTTGGTTATGTGCATCACGAACATCCATCCAAATATCCTGAACGGGGATTCCTTTGCTGTTTTCCAGATAAATCTTGCGCCTTGGGTTGCCAGTAGAAGACCAGAATATTTCTCCGCTGGCATCCATTGCATCCAAAGTTTCCGGCAAATATTGCCAATGCTTTCCGGGGGGAGGAAGTTTTCCTCGCCACGCCTTTCCGGTTTCTCCATTGCGGACACCTGGCGCATGGACTGGAACTTTTTTATATCTGCGCCCATCGCTATCAATATATGGGTATTCTTTGAGTGCTCTGGCTTCATCCCATTGCTCTATGGGGCGATTCCAGACGTAATTGCTGGTCTTGGTATAAAACAGAATGTAGTCTGCAATGTTGCCGTAAGTCTTTCTGGTGTAGTTCTTTGGATTGCATTTTTTTCGTGTAATACAATTTCTGAAATTCGACTCGCCGAAAATTTCGTCCAGAATGAGACGCAAATGAAAAATCATGCGTTCATCAAGATGCAAATAAAAAGAGCCGTCGTCAGCCAGTAAGTGATGAATAAAAATCAACCGTTCACGCAATGCTTCAACAAATTCGGAGCCGGTCAGATAATCATCATAGGCGTGCGCTTGTTTGCGCGATTCAAATGCCGCAGCGGTAGCAAAAGGCGGGTCGATGTACGCCAACCTGATTTTGCCTGCAATGGATTCATCCTGTGCCAATGCCGCCAGTACGCGCAGGTTATCAGCATGATAAAGCCGATTTTTGCCGCTGCTAAAAGTCATGTCAGGGACATAGCTTCCGGCGGGAGTATTCAAGATTTCTTCTGCTGTTTTTTTACCGGGGTAATCAAGACGAAATGCCGCTGTCTTGGCAACATTTGAAGGTCTTTTCCCTTTTGCTGGAACGGGTACAGCCATATCAGGACTCCAGCCATTTTTTTGAGATGCGTTCTGGCACCATGCGCAAGGTGACAACCTTGACGCGGCCTTTCCACTGTTCCTCAATATAGGCATAGTCATTCCACATTGACCCCAGCAGCAAACCCGGACCATCGTTGACATAAATCACTTTGAGATTCGGCATGCCGTGAGCATCGGCGTATCCAATGATTTCTTGCGCCACTTCACGGTATTGTCCGGTTCTGTCGTCTTCTTGAGCGCCGCCCCTGTCGGAATCGTAGCGGGCAAGGCCAATCGCAAGTACTTTTTTCCCTTCGCAAATGACGAAATCGACAGGCCGGTCGGGTTTTGGGTAGTTGTCAAATATTTTCCCCAGCAATACATCTTTGCCCGCACGTTCCGGTCCGGCAATCACCCAATCGGGATGATGACTGCGTAAAACATCAAATAGCCTCTCGGTCAGGTCGTAACCTTTTTTACCACGGTCTTTATATTCCCAGAGAACAGCGCAAAGCGCCTCATCCGGCATGGGGCGTGACGAGAATTTGCGCTGTACTTCCACGATCTTTCGGAAAGATTCGCCAAATTGGCTGCATATTTTTTCTGCGTCTGTCTTTCGCTTTAACATCTCGACAGGCGTTTGCGGACTGACGTATTTTTTGAAAATTCGGCAAAGCTGCGTGCGCATCCACTGATTTTTTGTTTCCATGATAGACATGAAAAAATTTGTGGACGAGTGCGATGATTTCAGCAACAAGCCAAATTGAACAAGCACAGGCTCATAAAGTCGGCAGGCATCATACAGGATGTCCGGGTAGTACTCGCCCGTGGCAAGGGTGATCCACTCCTCGGCTTCGTTCTTGTAGTCTCTGAATGTCTTTTCTGTGGTCACAAAAAAATCTCGTTTGCTGTTCATCAACCTCGTCATGGTAACGCATTACCGGATGAACCATCCCACGTCAAGGCCGTTCAAGGCAGATCCCAGCCAATGCGTTCCAAGCGGCGCTGCAAGGCAGCAGCGCTGGAATCATCAGCCATTTCAACAAGGCATTACTGCGCATTGTGATGCTCCTTGTTGAAATGCACGGCAGGGTCAAAACGTTGAATGGCGGGCAGCAAGGCTTGCGCCAGACCAGAGCCGCGCGTGACCAGATAGACAACGGTGGTATCTTCCGGTGTACCGTTCGCGCCAAGTGTGGCGTGCTGGAAAGTCGCGGTGAGGAAATCACCCTGCAACAGGCGCGGGTCAAGGGTGATCCAATCAGCGCTGGTATTGGTCAGCCGAACCGCCGTCACCCACTGGTTGTCCAGTCGCCACGCGGCCAGTAGTGCTGCCTGCACAGGCAATGTCGGCAGCAAGGTATCCAAGTTCAAATCACGCCGCAGATTGACGCGCATAATGCCGGGGATAGGCTCTATCGTGCGCAGCGGTGCATACAGGTTTTGCGCGGCAAAGCGGGTCAGGACGACGGCGATTGGGGTTTGGCGTGGCGGTGATTGTGTGGCGTTGCCTGGCGCGGTTTCGCCTTCCACAATCCGCACCGGCTCCAATTCCGGCTCACCGTCTCTTGCCGCGCGAGCGCTGATGTCCAGCAAAATCAAAGCGCCGGTATCGGCATCCTGCAATTGCAGGCGTGTGGGTTCAATCGGTTCATTCGCCCGCAAATACACCACGCCACCCGCGCTTTGTACGCGCAAGCGTCCGGCGACACTGTTTGGCACACCGACGCGCACGTTGCGGTCAACAAACACAATGCGCTCCTGCCCTACAAGCAGTGGCACAGATAACGGTAGCCGTTGCCAGTGCAGGATTTCCACGGCTTGCGCTGCGGGTATCAGTATCAGTATCAACAAGCCAAACAGATAATGCTTCATGGGTTCGCTCCCAAACCGCTGCGTGTGGGCGTTTCTGCTGCTGGCACCTCGATGCGCTGCGGCGTGCCGTCATAGCAGTCCAGCATCAAGCCAAAGGGATTACGCGCAGGGTCTACATCGGCGCGCACGACCTTGATGGGGTAGCGCACCAGCACCCGCTTGACCTGTTCTGCGGCGTAATACTCATCGGCGCTCAAGTCCAATGTGACCAGCCAATCGCGCTCCGAGACCACGCGCACCCGCGCGGCGGGGTTATCGCCATAGCCGCGCCCGGGAATCTCGTAAATCCCGCGCACACGCTGGCGCAGTTCTCCGGCGTTACGGCGGTAGTCATAATCCGCCCGCAGGAAGGCTTGGCACGACGGGGTGAGGTACGGCGAGAGCGTGTGGAGGTTGCGCGAATAGTCCTCTTCGCCGTTCGTCGGCCAGCGGTTGAGGGTCTGGAACACGTAGAACGTGAACGCATAGACCGATTCGGGCGGCACCTCCCACCATTTTCTTGTGCTGCCAGAACGCAGGTCAGGCGGGATGTGGATGGTCAGATTGCGCGGAGCGCTCCACCAACCCGCGCCCATCACCAAGGCCATCAGCAACAGGGCGAGCGCAGCAACGCGCAGCGTTTTGATATGCGCGCGCAAATGTGCGACTTCACTTTTGAACCGGCTCATGCTGCGCACCTTCTGACCGTCCACAAACCGGTGCGGGCAATCAAACCATCTGCGCCCACCCATCCGGCCAGCAGTGGGTAGCGTGTGCTGATCGCCCACTGCAATTGCCGATACAGCCAGGTATCAGGTCGCCCGCGCTTTTGCCGACGCAGCATGCCGCCGCCCACAAAAATGCCCGCAACGATGCCGAGCACAATCAACGTCGGTATCAATGCAATGGTGGACAGCAGCCAGGCCAGCGGCAGACCCACCAGCAACCCGATCGCACCCGACAGGCCGCAGCAAATCCACAGTTCGTCCGCCGTCAACCCGCGCACCACCACGGGCTGGCGATTGAGCCGATGCGGCAGAAAGGTCACGCTGCCATCCGCGCGGATAGGTTGATGTTCAGGCATGTCAGAGAATGCCGGTGGCTTCGGTCAAGAGCCAAATGCCGATGACCAGCAGCACCGCGCCCACGGCGACCGTCAAACCAAACTCGCCCCAGGTCTTGCGCCCCGTGTGGATTTCCGCGTAGGTGCCGTAGGCGTGGTAGCACACACCGATAAACATCGCCGCCACCACCAGTAGCGCCACGAGCAAAATCATGTCGTAGCCGTAGTTGCGGATGGTCTGCATGATGCCTGAGCCGGTGCCGCGCGAGGGCGGGTCAATGGTCGGCAAGCCTTGGGCGAAGGACAGCGCCGGTAGTGTGCTGATGCCCGCCGCCAGCGTGGTACGGAAAGTTAAGCGATGGGGTTTCATGGTCAAAATTCCTTGGGTTTTACGAGAGAAGAAAAAACGTCAGCACGAGATACATCGCCACAAAGCGCATGCACACGGCGAGAAACTGGCGTTGGTTGATGCTGTTTTCCGTCCACCCTACCCATGCCGTTCGGATGGCCCACACGCCCCACAACAGCAACACGGCGAACACAAAGCCGACCAGGACAGCCGCCATGCTGGCGGGCGTGATGGCGCTGTTGGCTTGAAAGGCGGAAAGTTGCGCTGGGGTCATGGCGGCGGTACCCCGTTCGGCAGCACCTGTTCGCGGCGGTAATCGCCGGACAGTTCGCTCAAATCGCGCGGCTGGGCGCGTGATGGTGTGAGCCAGGTTTGAATACCGATACGCACCTGCACCAAATCGGTCAGTAGGCGGGGATAGTCGAAGTGGTCGCGTTCGCCTGCAACGACAGGCGTGTTGGCTTGGCTGTGCCGAACCAACCGTTCCAGCGCGTCGAGCTGGCGCAGCGCAGCCGCCAGCTCGATGCGCTGGTGCGCCGCTTCGGCCAATGCTGCGGGTGACAGCAGCATCGCCAGCAGCACAGACAGGCCGCATTGCACGGCACCTCGCCCGATTGAAAATCCCATCACGCACATCCTTCAATGAACAATGGCGTGATGGTGGCAACCCCGTCCGCTCCCCGCAGCAAACAATCGGAACTGCGGCAAAACGGATTGTTGAGGGCGAACGTTGCGTCTATTGTGCTTTTCGTTTGTTTCGTTTATTGTGAGGCGGTTTCGTCAACGCCCCAAAGGTGCCGCCATGCCCGCTACCCTATCCGCCATCACAACACTGCCCGCCCGGCACGAGGTGCACGCCGCCGCACAGGGACGGCGTGCGCTGGCGGCGTATCTGGTCCAGACCCAAGCGACCCAGCACATCCAGATTGTGGATGCCCGCAATCAGACGCATCAGATTGAGCTGCCAACGACGGCGCTGCGCCTGTTGGCGGATGTGCTGACGGAAATGGCCGAGGGCAACGCCGTGCAGATCGTGCCTGTTCACGCCGAACTGACCACGCAAGAAGCCGCCGACCTGCTCAATGTCTCGCGCCCGCATCTGGTCAAGTTACTGGAAGACGGCGAAATCCCCTTTCACCGCACCGGCAAGCACCGCCGCGTGCGGCTGACCGACCTGATGCAATACAAAGAAGCCCGCATGCGTGCGAGCGAGGCGACGATGGCCGAGTTGACCCGCTTGTCACAAGAATTAGGCTTGGGCTACGAATGAAGGCAGCGACCGCCGTCCTCTACGATGCCTGCGTGCTGTATCCGGCGCTGTTGCGGGATTTTTTGATGTGGTTGGGGTTGTCGGGATGCTTTCGAGCGCGGTGGAGCCGCACCATTCAGGATGAGTGGAAACGCAACGTGTTGCGCAACCGACCGGGGTTGAGCCGCGCCCAGCTTGACCGCGTTTCAGACCTGATGGACAAGGCCATCCCCGATTGCCTGGTCGAAGGTTATGAAGCCTTGATTGCGGACTTGCATTTGCCAGCCCCTGACGACCGCCATGTGCTGGCCGCTGCCATTCATGGTGAGGCCAGCACTATCGTGACGTTCAATCTGCGGGACTTTCCGCGCGAAGCATTGGCCCCGTTTGGGATTGGAGCCTTGCATCCCGATGACTTTATTCTGCAATTGTTGGAGCGTGATGCAACTGCCGTCATTTGGGCGGCGCAACAACAGCGTGCGCAGCTTGCAAGCCCGCCCAGCGATACCGACCAATATTTGGAGATATTGCGCAAACAGGGGCTGATAAAGACGGTGGAAGTATTGACGGTTTACCGGGATAGGCTTTGAGCTACAAACCGTCAGAAACCGGCCTTGATTTGCTATCATGGATATGATATTTTTATGATAACTTAAATATCCGTAAAGAGCATGATATGCCCGCCCTCGCAGAACATTCCGGCATTTCCACCCTGTCCGGCACGCCCAAAGACATTCAGGCGCAGCTTGCCCGCTCGCAGGCCGAACGGGTGCTGGTCATGACCTTTGAACACATCCAGCCGCCGATGTTTGACACGCTGGCCGAGAATTTCACCCATGTCGCCGCATCCATGCTGGACGTGCTGCACGAGCGCCATGAGCGCCAATCGCTGGAACGCTTGGCGCAGGCACTGGTGCCACACGCGCCGCCATCGCCCCGCCTGCTCAAGGAAGCCGCTATGTTGGTACGCGCTCGCCGCGCGGTGCTGGAAAGCGGGGACTGGCTGACCGCCGCCGACATCGCGCAACTGGCGGGGTTCAGCACGCGCAATCCCAGCGCCCAACCGAACAAATGGAAAAAGCAGGGGCTGATTTTTGCCATCCACCACAACGGCGTTGACTACTTTCCCGGCTATGGGCTGGACAGTCACGCCAACTTTCGTCCGCTCAAGGCGCTGTCCGACATCATCAAGGTGTTTGCCGGACACAAGGACGGTTGGGGCATGGCGTATTGGTTTTTGGGCGTCAACAGTTTTCTGGGCGGCAAACGTCCACAAGACCTGCTGGCCTCAAACCCCGAGCGGGTGATGGCGGCGGCGCAAGACGAGATTCAGGAGATTGCGCATGGATAGGCAAGGGGATGTCACGCCCGCGCCGCCTGCCAAATTGCACGTCACGCTGACCACTATCGCCAAAGGGCAGGTGCTGCACCGCGTCCACCTTCAGCACTATCGGGCTAACCAATTCAACCCCGGCCAACGCGGCAACGCACGCTTCAGTCCGATTGGCAATGATGCAGGCCAGCCCGTTCCTACGCTGTACGCAAGCACCACGGTGGACTGCGCGTTGATGGAAACCGTCTTTCATCAACACAGCTCTCACTGTCCGGATGGCGGTTCAGCGCGGCAGACGGGCGAGCGGTTCCAGTGGTGCAGGCATGCGGGAATCGGGAGATGCGGACAAGATCGCTGATCTTAGCAGGACTCATCCTCGCATTGGACAAAAGCATGACGGAACATGTATCGTATCGGCGTTAACATAAAGAATGCAAAACGCCGCCTATTACATTGAGCAACACTCTCCATGAAAACCCAGAAAGCGGCCCACACACTACCGGCAAGACCCGTTCTCAAGTGGGCGGGCGGGAAAACGCAGCTTCTGGACGCACTTCGCACCCACCTCCCCAAAAAATTCAACCGCTACATTGAGCCGTTTGTCGGCGGCGGCGCGCTTTTTTTTGACCTCAATCCGCGCCCTGCGGTTATTGCAGACCTGAATCCTGAACTGATCAATCTGTACCAATGTCTGCAACGCGATTACCTCGGGGTGGTGAAACATCTCCCCCACATGCCCAATGATGAAGATTTTTTTTACAACATCAGGGCATTGGAGTTTGCCGATCTGGAACCGATGCAGGCCGCCGCCCGAACCATCTACCTGAACCGGACTTGTTACAACGGTCTGTATCGGGTCAATAAAAAGGGACAGTTCAACGTGCCTTTCGGGCATTACAGAAACCCGGCGATTTTCCAGCCCGAATGCTTGCAGGCGGCGGCACAGGCATTGGCTGGCACGACCATTATCCTTGGTAACTATAAAGATGTGCTTGAGCAGCACGCGCGCTCGGGCGATTTTGTTTTTCTCGATCCACCATATCTTCCCGTCGGCGAGTACGCGGACTTCAAGCGCTATACCAAAGAACAGTTTTATGAGGAAGACCACCGGGAGCTGGCCGAAGAAGTGCGGCGGCTGCAGAAAATCGGGTGTCACGTCATCCTGACCAATTCCAATCATCCGCTCGTCCATGAACTGTATGCTGGGCTTGAGATGGAGGTCATCAGTACGCGCAGGAGTATTTCTTCCCGCGCCGCGACCCGCAAAGGCGAGGATGTCATCATCACGGCGAGGCCCGCGCCACAGGTTTTCTTCCGGCTGGTCCCAGACCCCGTGCCGGAACAGGCAGGGCGTTATCCTTCAACCCGTTATATGGGGTCCAAGGAAAAATTGCTGCCCTGGATTAAATCAGTCGCGCAGAATTTTGAATTTGACAGTGTAGCGGATTTATTCTCTGGTTCTGGCTCAGTCGGGTATATGTTCAAGAGCATGGGCAAGCAAGTATTCTCCAATGACTACATGACCATGAACGCGACCTTGGCCAAGGCCATGATCGAGAACAGCACCCAAACACTGACTCCACGCGAGATTGACCAGCTTTTTTCGCCCAACACGGAAAGTGACCGATTTGTTCAGGATACATTTCAGGGAATTTATTACCCGGATAAAGAAAACGCGGTTATTGATCTGGTCCGGGCCAATATCCGCAAATTCAGCAACCCACACAAACGCGCCATTGCCCTTTCAGCCCTT
This sequence comes from Ventosimonas gracilis, assembly GCF_001580025.1. GTDB lineage: Bacteria > Pseudomonadota > Gammaproteobacteria > Pseudomonadales > Pseudomonadaceae > Ventosimonas > Ventosimonas gracilis. The sequence continues at coordinate 23,380 of NZ_LSZO01000144.1, forward strand.
ATCCGCGCCTGTCTCAAAAAGCGCGCACGCGGCATTTTCACCTATACCGGGATGCGCTACGACGATGGCCGAACGGATCTTGCCCTCTCGATGGAAACGCAAATCCGGCGGGCAGTGGCTGCCATCAATGCGGCTGTTTTTGATAATGGGATTCCATGCGCAGCCAGTTCTGGAGATGCCATGCAGGTGCAGGTCAAGGCCGATCTGGTTTATCTTGACCCACCTTATTACAGCCCGCTGTCTGACAATGAATATGTCCGCCGCTATCACTTTGTTGAAGGATTGGCGCGCGACTGGAAGGGAGTGGAAATACAGTGGCATACCAAGACCCGCAAGTTCAAAAGCTATCCAACCCCGTTCAGTTCACGGGTTGGGGCAGCAGATGCCTTTGACCGCCTGTTCAGGAAATTGAAAGACAGCATCATCATGCTGTCTTATTCCTCCAATTCGCTGCCCACAAAAGATGAAATAATTCACCTCCTGACAAAATACAAGCGTCATGTTGAGGTCGTCGATATAGACCACCGCTACTCATTTGCCAATCAGGGCAGCGCGTCATCAGAAATCCGCAATCAGGTCAAAGAATATCTTTTCGTAGGTTTCTGATGCTCTGGCATATCGGCAATACCACCGTACGCACCCCCTATCGTCTGCAAGAGGCGTTGCGGGTATTATTGACCTCTCCGCTCAATGGCAATCTGCTTGGGCGCGAACAGGAGCATGCGTTTGCCCGCCTGCTACATGAGTCCGGGATTGTTGAAGCAGGCAGGGTTGAACGCGGAGAAGATGCTTCCGATTTGGGAAGGAAGTGGCGTTCTGCGCTGTCACAGCTTGGTTTTATTACGCCCCAACTTACAAGACTTCAAAAGGCCACCCACTTTTCTGCAAAAGATGATCTCGTGTGGAAGTATGCTGGAGACATTGCAACTCTGAGCGGAAAGCGATATGAAATCACACCCAGCGGATATCGTCTCGCCAAAGCAGATGTGATCGCCGCTCAACAAGAGTGTTTTTTACGCTCCATTGCAGCGTACCAGATACCATCACAGATTGAAACAGGGTATAAATGCAGGCCTTTTTCACCGCTTCGCTTTGTTTTGGATGTGATTTGCGAGATTGAATCCAGCGGAGCAGATCCAGTGCTGGGCTTTGATGAATTTGCGCTCTTTGTGCAAACAAAGTCACCCGATGACGGTGCCAATAATGTTGTCGCCAAGATTTTATCCTACAGGATGGCAAGACAATCAAACCGGGGGCAGGTTCGCCTGTTTGATCGTGCACAATATGAAACGGTGGCCACAGAAGTCAAAAGACAAACAACCACATTGAAAGATTATGCTGATCTATCCTTCCGGTACCTGAGGGCTACCGGTCTTTTCCAAAGTAACGGCCGCGGCATCTGTCTGTCGTCACGAAAAATACAACTCACACAACTCATCAGGCGAGATGGTTATACATTCCACGATGCCAAGGAATATTTCCAAACACTTTGGGTCGGCGCAAGTCTACCGACGGATGATGCCAATACCTCGCTGCAAGTTGCCACCTCTCTTGCCGAACAATTAACATCACGCGGGGTCACATCCGTTGCCCCACCTGCGGGGACGCCTGTTGCGGAGATTGAAGCTGTCCGGCACGCTTTTGAAGAACGGCTTTCGCAACTGGACGAAGAAGAATTTGCCGCCGCACAGGCAGGCAAGGTCCAGGAAATCGCCGACTGGATGGATGCCATTGCAAGCGGGAAGTCAGGCATGCTTGCAGACGGAACGCAGATCAAAAGTCTCGGCAACGAACGCCCCGCCTATCTGGAATGGATTGTCTGGCGCACATTTCTGGCGATGGATTCCCTGGTCATCCCAGCATGGCAATGCCGCAACTTCAAGATCGATCAGGATTTTCTGCCTGTTCACTGCGCTCCCGGCGGAAGACCGGATATGGTGTTTGAGTTTGAGGACATGATTGTTGTCGTGGAAGTCACTCTAACCTCTTCGTCAAGACAGGAGGCGACTGAAGGCGAGCCGGTCAGGAGGCATGTTGCCAGATATGCCCAGGAACAGGGAGGTAAAAAATGGGTCTGTGGTCTGTTTATCGCGTTGCAGATAGACAGCAATACGGCACACACTTTCAGTTCCGGCACATGGTATGCGCCAAATGATTCCAAAATCCCGTTACGTATTGTCCCGATGACTTTGGCTGATTTCAGAACATTTTTACTTGCCGGTCAGAAAATTTTGCCCGAGATGCCTCAAAAGTTACGCACCTTACTGACAGAGTGCAGGGCTGAATCAAACCGCGAAGCACCACAATGGAAAAGCGAGATCAGCAGGATTGTGCATTCTATGGCACAAGCACTTCGGGCAACAACATCGGGAAAAGGTTGATTTTATAGGTCCGATGGACGAGTGGCGAGGCAGCGGTCCGCAAAACCGCGTAGGCCGGTTCTGGTTTGGCTTCCAGTACCTGAATGCTGGCAGCCAGTTCAGCGGCCCGCGTTTCCAGCGCCAAGACCTGCTGCGATTCAACGCGTGTTTGTACCTGTTCGGCAAGTTGATTGACCGCGCGATAACCCAGCACCATTGCCACGCTCAATCCCAGCAGCCAGCAAAAAAGCAGTGTCTGCACGACTACGGCAGCGCTGATACGGCGGGAAACACGCGGCATATTCATGGCTGCGCTTCCCTAAGCGGGAAGGACTGGATCGCCTGATCTGCGCTGCTTTCATCGTCCGCGTCCGGCGTGTTGTCTGGCAAATCTTCGTGCACCACAAAACACACCTGCCGCGCCCGCTCATCCGTGCGCAACTCCCACGCCGAACCGGCCAGCGTCAACAGCGCATTGCGTACCGTCATCGGCCCCAGATGCAAATGCGCCACAGGTAACGGCAGCGCATCCAATTCCATCGCGGCAGCGGTTCCCTCGCACAGCCGCCAGCCCGTGCGTTTCAGCACATGCCGCAGCCCATCACCCACCGTGGCCTGCACGCCTTGCGGCAAAGAAACTTCCACCACCTGAAGCAACAAATCGCGCTGCGCTGCCGTGGGTTCAAGCTCCACCAGCGTATACCGCCCAGAACGCACAACCGGAACGAAGATGGATTCTTCCGGTTCGGTTGCAGGAACGGTTTGTTCAACAACAGGCGTGGACGGCACGGTTTGGGTCGCGCAGCCGCTGACAAAAGCGGTTGTCAGCAGACTGGCAGCAATCCAAGCATGGGGAACAGAAATGGCAGGCATGGCATCTGAGGTTTCAAAGATAACGCCGATACCTTGGCCTCATCTTGATGCCCCGTCAGCCAACAATCCGAACTGCGGTTTGACCGATTTTTTAATGACCTGCGCTTCCTCCAAACGTCACAGGCTCCTTGCGGAGCCTGTGAACGTGGATGGCAGGATTGGGTTCAGTTTAATCAAGCAATCAAACCCAGCTCACGCACGGCAAATACAATGCAACTTTGCTCGCTGGCATCAAAGCAGACAAAGGGGGCTTCGTATCCGGCGGCCTCGGCCTGTGCTTCGGCCTTATCGTAATGAACGCCAAGTTCGCATTCTTTACGGGTGGCTGTGACAGTAAAGACCGGCATATCGGGCATGCCGGAAGCATTGCGACAAGCCACGGCGATTTTCGTTTCGATGGTTCCATCGCGTTTTTGAATGGTCATTGGAATTTCTCCTTGAGATAAAAGAAATGCCGCCATGTCTGCGTAAAATGCGGACATGGCGGCATGGGGAAAACCGGCAACCCGAAGGTCGCCGGTCAGGTAGGAACATCAAGCAACCAACTGCCTTGCCAGCGCTACCTCAACCGAATCGCCGTCCTGGTTCAGCACATCCAGACCCGATTCCGGCACATCGCCTGAGGTGGATTGCGAGACCATGATTTTCTTGGCCATCAATTCCAGGCAGGTCATCTGCGAGGAACCGGCGTAGCCCAGATAAATCACGCGAACCGGCTGTTTCTGCCCGATGCGCCACGAACGCCGTGAAGCTTGTTGAAGCGAATACACGTTGTAGCCGGACTGAAGAAACACAATCGTCGGAAACTCCAACAAATCCAGTCCGGTTTTGACAAGCTCCGGGTTGGTGATGAGCACATCAATCCCTCGGTCCAACTGCTCGGCAATCCAGTCTTCGCGGCGGCTGGCATCCACACTTGCGCGCAATACCGCCACCTTGAAACCTTCCTGCTCAAGCAGCACCTTCAAGCGCGATGTGGTATCGCGCGTGCCGGTGTAGACCGTATAGACCAGCGTCTTGCGACCCTTGGCTTTTTCCTCGCGGCAAATATCGATCATCTCGCGCTCTTTTGGCATGATTTCCAGCTCGTTGAATTGGGCTGGAACAAATGCCAAGGTATTGCGCGTGCGTGGGTGAATAACGGTCTCGGGACGAAAGCAGCAATCCGGCCAGGCCAAGAGCACATTGAGCACCACGCCCAGCAAAGTCGTATCGCGTTTTGCCAGCGCCTGCTTCAATGCTGAAGTCAGACTGTCTGCCAAGTCACGATAGGCATTGGCTTGCGACACTTCCATGTCTACCGCACGAAATTCCTCGTAATAAGGCGGCAAGACGTTGCCGCCGATGTCCTGCAACTTGAGAAAAATCGTAAACGGCAGCACGCAGCGCAATACGCCTTTGGGGCCGAAGCCCACAAAGGCTGATACGAATAGTCAGCCAGCCCCGACATCAGCGTTCCGACTGCTGCTTGCGTTTCACAGATAGGTCTGGCGCTGTTCCAAAAACAAGTTTCCCATGTGCCATGACGTATTTTATGGGTATCTTTGGATTGTTGATGTCTTTCCCGCCATCAGCATGCCACTTTTCTTCCCATTTCTTGAAATAAAAATTCAATTCTTCTGGTTCAAGGAGATAGACCGATTGGAGAGCGATATTCCTGTACACAGCGAACACCCAAGGAACTTTTCGATATTTTTCGATGATGGATGGATTCATATGATGATGGGTAGAAAACCCATGCGTAAGCTCAATATTGACAGACTTCAACTCATATTCCCGGCCTGTTTCATCGACAGCATCATTTCCTTCGCGCCCAGGTAAAATATCCAAATTCAACAGCAAAAGAACTTGCAGCAACTTACCGCCATTATCTTGAAAGATATCGTCAATCCCATGTTTTGCGGCAAGTTCTTGATAATCCTGTATGGCAGGCCAAATATCCAGCAAGCGTTGATAATCGGCATGTGGCTTGAAATTCACGCTGATTCCTCCAATAGCGAAGCGGGAGAAACCCCTAACGCTTTTGCCAAGCATTCAATGTTGTCTATCGAAATGTTGCGCTCACCCCGCTCCACTGAACCTACGTAAGTTCGGTGAAGTTCAGCAATTTCTGCCAGCGCTTCCTGGGAAAGGCCAAGCCTCTCCCGTGTTGCTTTCAGGTTTCTGGCAAAAAATAGCCTTGTGGCGGATGGGGTTGACTTTTTCTTCATTTGGCGCAGAATAGGCGCATGATGACAATGAATCTACAGACTTTGAGTAGCAATCCGGCGTTGATGAACGGTTCAACTGCACCTGCCTACTTCACCACAAAAGGGGCTGCCTACATTGGAGACTCTCGGGTGCTGCTTGAGTGTCTGCCTGATGACAGTGTGGACTTGGTCATCACCAGCCCGCCATTTGCCTTGCAGCGGAAAAAGGAATACGGCAATCTTGACCAACACGATTACATCGATTGGTTTTTGTCATTCGGGCGCATCGTTCACCGCAAACTGCGTGATAGTGGCAGCTTTGTGGTCGATTTTGGCGGGGCGTACATGTCGGGAGTTCCAGCGCGCAGCCTCTACAATTTTCGGGTACTGCTCCGTATGGTTGACGAGCTTGGCTTTTTTCTCGCAGAAGACTTTTATTGGTTCAATCCATCAAAGCTGCCAAGTCCAATTGAATGGGTCAACAAGCGTAAGTTGCGCGTGAAGGATTCGGTCAATACCGTGTGGTGGTTCAGTAAAACACAGTGGCCAAAATCGGATATTACCAAAGTGCTTTCACCATACAGCGACCGCATGAAGAAATTACTGGAAGACCCGGAAAAATTTTATACGCCAAAGGTTCGACCGTCCGGGCATGATATTGGTAAGAGCTTTGCCAAAGACAACGGCGGATCCATCCCGCCAAATTTATTGCAAATACCCAACACCGAATCAAACAGTCAATATATTCGGGGTTGCAGAGCTGTTGGCATTAAAAGCCATCCTGCGCGTTTTCCTGCCAGGTTGCCGGAGTTTTTTATCAGGATGCTGACTGAACCAGATGATATTGTTGTGGACATCTTTGGCGGCTCAAACACAACAGGTCAAGTGGCGCAATCTGAAGGACGGCGATGGTTAACATTCGAGGAGCTTCCCGAATATGTTGCGGCATCTGCATTTCGTTTTCTTGACAAAGATATAAACCCCGAAATTGCCCGCTCCTTGTATGACGATATTATCACGGGGCAATCAGTGGATATGGATGAATTCCACGAACAAATGATGCTGGAATTGTGAGAATTTAAGGAAACATCGAAAAATATCGTTTTTTATTGGCACGATAAAGCAGATACTCACACCACCTGAGAACAGGTGGAAAATCACTTGATGACTGTCTTGTGCAACCGGGTTTTTAGATGTTCCTTTCATATTTGCCTTTGTCGTACTGATCGAGTTCGGTGTTCTTCACCACGAAGTCGCCGATGTTGGTGGCAAGACGACCGACATTGAAGTCGCCGTTTCGGCCGTGGATGGTTTTGATGGACAACTGTCTGGAAAGGGTAATCATGAGAACATCTCCTGAAGTGGATGGGATCAACGAATGCCTATGCCGCTTGTGCAAACAGCGGCAGGTCGGAGGGCTGGGCATCAAGCGGGTCATGAACAGCAGGCTGGAAAGGTTCCGCCGTCAACACGCCCGCACGAATCAAAGCGCCCAGCGCTTGCGTCAGAACGTCTACATCCATGTCCAGCCGGAACCCCGTCAACGGCCCGAGGGTCGTTGGCAGACGGCGCAGCATGTCGTGGGTATTGAGTAAATCCAGCACCACATCGTGCCAGTGATCCAGTAGTGGCAACGGGCAGGTCTCCTGCACCAATGTCCACAGCCGTTCGGATTGATGGGATGAATCACGCGGCAGTAATACCAACGCGCTGGCGTTGGATTTATCCGGCTGGATGCAGCGCCGGTCGAACAGCCACAGGTTGGTGAGCGTGCCAAACAGCGTGCGTCGATAGGCACGGGCGCTACGCTTTTCCAGGCGTTCCACATCGCCGACAAATACGGGCAAAGCGCCGCCTTGTTCGGTGATGATGTGAAACTGCTCCAATCCCTGTGCGTCACGACCCAAGGTCAGACGCGCCAGAAACTGCTGCACGGCGGTATCCCGCGCCCAGATGGAGAGCAATACCAGATTGCCCTGTTCGTCGCTGACGCAAGCATCAAGCATGACATCGGGGCATTCGTCGATGCGGTAAAGCGTGGGGGTAGAAATTGCAGGCATGGTGTAGTCCTCGGATAAAAGAAGGACAGCACCGCCCGCTGGGGCAGTGGCTGCCCCGTGGGGTGAAGGAAAATGCCTGATGGTCAGGCGATGGTGGTTTAAATAGAAGTTTTCAAGCGGCCATTGCGTCGCTGCGCTGCGCATGCCAGGCACGCACGTTGTTGCGCCACGCGCGGGATTGCTCGGGAGTCATTTCAAGATACGCAAGCGGGCAACTGTATCGATACGGGTGCATCGCTTCCTCCATCGGCTTGTGTCCCCACATGCCGTTATGGCAATCCAGCAGGTCGCAAAAGATATACCGCTGCGGCTTGCCACTTGTCTTGGGTTTGACTTCAACGACCGACCACAACACCTCGCCACAGTCTTTGTGGGCAATGGTGATGGTATGGGCGTTCTCAGTTTCCCGAGGAGCGGTCAGTTCTTTGATAAGTGCGGATTTCGATTGCGCTGAAAAATACCAGCCCATGAGAGGTCTCCAATAAGAGGCCGGGGCTGCCCCATCGGGGCAAAACCCCAACGGGTGAGAGAAAAAGGCAATCAGGCGAGTTCAGAAACTGCTCTTATGCCAATCTTGCGAAAGCGGCTCGAAGGTGTAGTCCAATGCCATCAGCCGATCGCGCTGTTGACGCATGACACGACGCTCCACCGTGGCATCGAGTTTGACCACTTCGCCCAGCGGCCAGAGCAAGCCGAACAAGGCGGCATCGTCTGCGTCCGCAACGCCTTCGGCAGAGACGGGCAGTTCAGGCTCGGAACCAAAGGGTGTGGTGTCAACCAGCGGATGACGCGGGTCGCGCGATGCTTCCTTGGCGACTGCGTTGGGAGCAGCGGCTACGGGTGCTTGTGCCTCCTCGTCAAGCGGGTCGATTTCCTGCGGACTAAGCCGCTTGGCTTCGTCGCAGTTCAGGGCATCGATACTGGAAATCGTCATCCCGCCCAATTGGGCGCGGATTTCGATCACCATGCGGCCATTGGCCGTATAGGTTGCGGGGCGGATTTCGGCAATGATGAAATCGCCTTCGTATTTGCCTTCATCGTACTGATCGAGTTCGGCGTTTTTGACCACGAAGTCGCCAATATTGGTGGCAAGACGACCGACATTGAAGTCGCCGTTTCGTCCGTGGATGGTCTTTATCGCCAATTGACCGGGAATAGTAATCATGAGAAATCTCCTGGACGGGATTAGGAATAAGTGCAAGACCCCGTAGTTCAGGGGTCTTGCAGGGTTTGCATCAGAACGATTCGACAGTAGTTGCTGCGTCGGTGGTTTGCGAAGGTGCAGATTGCGTTTCAACGTCCGATGTCGCGGGTTCAGAAGCAGGTGCTTGCGTTTCCTCTGTATCGATTTGCACCGCTTTGGGTTCAGCCTTGTAGACGGTTTTGCCGTCCATCTTGATCCAGCCGATATAGAGCAAGCGAGCTTTGAAACTCACGCCCTGTTCGCCCGCGCGTTTGCCTTTGCTGTAGGTAAAAATATCCGCCCACAAATCGCCGAGGCGAAAACCAATCAAGACTTTCTTCTCGGCCTTGACGGCCTCCTCGCAGCGGCGCACCAGGTGCTGTGCCTCGCTGCCGGAGACGCGGGTATCAAAACGCACATAGGTCGGTTTGTCGCTTTCGCCATTGAGCGCCGCAATATCGCACGCAAGAAAAGGCTCGCCTTTCTTTGGGGTGACTTCGCGGATGCGATTGAGATAGCCGATGCCAGAAATGTGCAGGTCAAAATACGATTTCTCGTTGGAAGGTGTCATGGTGTGAACTCCAGTTGGATAAAGAAAGCGAAAGACACACCACGCCCAAGCGGGAGAAGTGTGCAACCCCCGCGTGGGTTGATGAAACGAGTTTGGAAAAACAGGCATCACCATCCAACGGATGGCCGTTCGCGCGAAGATGCCGAAAGCGAACTGGATGGTCTAACGCAAGTCAAAACCTGCGCCGCAGCCTTAAAGACCTATGGCTGCCTGGGCATGTGCTGACAACGCCAGCAAACATGCCCCAAGCGTGCCGCCAATCAATAGGCAATGCGACAAACAATCGGCATCACGCCTTGACTGTTTTATCTTTCCATTAAAAAAGCCCCCGACGAATCGGAGGCTTCTGGGATGAAACGGTGAAGAAAACCTACGCCGCCTTGCGCATTTTGGCGGTTTTGCCGTCAACCACATCGATCACGATTTGCCGCCAGGTGCCGTCGTCAATCAAATCCGCCAGCACCGCGCCAAGGTCATTGAAATAGACCTCATCACGGCGAACAACCAACTCGCCGTTCTGGTGCAGTTCCACAACGTATACATCCGCACGTTTGCAACTGGGCTTCAAGAAGTGAACGATTCATGGGGAAAGTCTCCAAAAAAAACGGTATCCGGTGATGTCCGTTTTTCAGTCAGCCACTTGGAAACATCGAACCTGCTCCGATACGCTATTCATTCCATTTCGCGTTAAAAACATGAATAATTCGACTCGGAGCGCATCCGAAGAATCTGGCATGGCCTTTGATTATTAATTCAGTTTCTAACGCTAATTAGAATCAGATGCGCTCCCTGATTTGTTGCCGTATTGCATTGGCAAGCGGATGCAGCCTTTCAGGGGTCGCTTCGCCCACGAGGCTGTAGCCAAAACCACCATCCGACCAGACAAATCCATGCACATCCCCCGCCGCTACAGCGGTCATGGTGCTGTCGTCACGCTTGGGCATGGGCTGGGCGAGCATCACCAGGCGGGTGCCTTTGTCGTCGTCATACATCAATAGCACTGCTGCGCCGTGCGTGCCTGCCACTACGCGCCCACCCATAAAGCGATAACCGGAGGTTTCCAGTTCAGGAATGGCAATGGGGTGGCCGGTGCGCTCTTGCGCCCAAGTCGCCAACAGGGGTTTGTCTTGCGCGCGCAGTTCTACCGGTCTTAGGCGGTCGGGGGCGTAGACGCTGTAGCTGGCAATGGCCTCATGCCCCAGTGCCATCAAACCTGCGCTGCTACCCATGCCCATGCCGCGCACCATCCAGCCGCCCGCGCCGCCCACCGCCAGCAACAGGCTGGCGGCTGCACTCAGCGCCCAATAGGGAAGCCGCCACTTGTTCCACCATGATTTTTCACTTGCATACGTCCCCAGCATGCGGCGCAGATTCAGTTCAGGCGGCAGCGGTTCTGCGGCAATGGGTGCCAAAGTGTCGCGCAATTGCTGGCGCTGCGTGCGCCAGGCGGTGACGCGGGCAGCAACCGCCGGATGGGTTTCGAGATATGCGGTAACTTCGGCGCGGCGCAGGCCATCGAGCTGTTCATCGGCAAAGGCATGCAAATCGTCTTCGGTAATCGGGCGCTCGTTCACATCATTCTCCATTCATGGCATTTTTCACGATGCGCAGCGGCGCACGGGTGCTTTCGCCGGACAGCAGCCGGTGCAGGCGGTCACGCGCCCGTGACAGGCGCGACATGACAGTGCCCACGGGAATATCCAGCACCTTGGCAGCCTCAAGATAGGAAAGGTCTTCTACGGCAATCAGCAGCAATACGCTGCGCTGCTCATCGGGCAGATGCGCCAGTGCGCTCATCACGTCTTGGCAGTGCAAGTGTTCTTCCTGTGTGGCGCGGATGCTTGCCGGTTCAGCCCCATCGATAGGCAGCATGCGCGGTTGTCGGGTCGCACGGCGCAACCGGGTCATCGCCAGGTTGTGCAAGATGGTGAACACCCAGGCACGGGCATTGCCGTCATCACGGCATTGATGCCAGCGCCCAATGGCGCGTTCCAGGCAGTCTTGCACCAAATCATCGGCATCCCACGCATCGTGCAGCAAGGCGCGGGCATAGCGCCGCAGGGCGGGTATCAGCGGTGAGAGGGTGCGCATGATGTCTGGTGGCATAGGTTTCCTCGTGACCGGCAATGTCGATTCCCTGCAAGCGCAAGGTTGCAGACCAGTAGACGCACACAACGCCAATTTATTCCACCCTGCCGCGATTTTCTTATTTAAGCAAGTCAGCCCCAAAAAAATTTCACAAAGCTGGAATAAAGCCGTTCTGCACAAGTCTACGCAAGCAGGAATCCTCGCCGCGCTGCCCTTCGCGGCGTGACTTGAAATCACATTCAGGAGCTTGTCATGTTGACACGACGTTTCATTCTGTTCTCGGGTGCTGCCTGCCTTGCGGGCGGCACGGGGTTGCTGTCCCTGCTGTCAAAGACCGCCTGGCAGGCGCATGCCGCCTCCGGCAACTTCCCGTTTGCTCTCGATGATGACGAGTGGCGCAAGCGCCTGACAGCCCAGCAGTACGCCATTTTGCGAAGGCATGGCACTGAGCGCCCCTATTCCAGTGCGCTCAATAACGAGAAACGACGTGGCATCTTTGTCTGCGCGGGCTGTGAGAAAGAACTGTTTTCGTCCACAACCAAGTATGACAGCCGCACCGGCTGGCCGAGCTTCTGGATGCCGATTAGCAAAGAGGCCGTGGGCGAAAGCCGCGACACGTCTTACGGCATGGTGCGCACCGAAATTCACTGCGCCTATTGCGGCGGGCATTTGGGGCATGTCTTCAATGACGGCCCGCCGCCCACCGGCTTGCGCTACTGCATGAATGGCGATGCCATGTTGTTCAAGCCCTTTGATAGCTGAAGGAACCTGCCATGCTGTTGTTTATTTTTGCCTATCTGGGCGGCGTGCTGACCATGCTCAGCCCGTGCATTTTGCCGGTGCTGCCGTTCGTGTTTACCCGTGCCGGACAGCCTTTCATGCGCTCAGGCTTGCCGATGCTGATGGGCATGGCTGCGAGTTTTGCCCTGGTCGCCTCGCTGGCAACCGTGGCTGGTGGCTGGGTGGTTGCCGTCAATGATTATGGGCGCTTGGCCGCCATGGTGTTGCTGGCGGGTTTTGGCGTGCTGCTGTTGTGGCCGGGTTTGGCGGCGCGGCTGGCCGCACCTGTGGCCGCATTGGGCGGGCGTTTGTCGGCCAAATCGGCCAAAACCGATGGCGGCGGGGTCGGCAGTTCGGCATTATTGGGCGTGGCAACCGGTCTGTTGTGGGTGCCTTGCGCCGGACCAGTTCTGGGCTTGATTTTGACCGGAGCGGCCTTGAACGGCCCCAACGTCAATACCAGCTTATTGCTGTTGACCTATGCCTTGGGCGCTGCCACCTCACTGGCGTTGGCGTTGTTGGTCGGTGGCAAGGTGTTTGCCGCGATGAAACGCGCCTTGGGGCTAGGCGAATGGATGCGCCGCAGCATGGGCGCTCTGGTATTGGTGGCAGTCGGTGCGATTGCATTGGGGCTGGATACCGGCCTGTTGACCCAACTGTCGCTCGCCAGCACCAATGCGATTGAACAGCGTCTGCTGGACGGATTGAAACCGATGCCGGTCGAACCGTCGGCTGAAAATCCCGCGTCCCCCGCGATGATGGCGGCCAATCCCGCCATGATGATGAGCGCCAATCCCGCGATGATGGCCGCAGACCCCGCATTGGCAGAAAACGCCGCGCTTGCCGTGGAAGGCACGCTGCCGCCATTGGATGGCGTGACGCAATGGCTCAATTCCCCACCGCTGACCGTGGAATCTTTACGCGGCAAGGTCGTGTTGATTGATTTTTGGACGTATTCCTGCATCAACTGCCTGCGTGCCATTCCCCATGTGCGTGCCTGGGCAGAAAAGTACAAAGACCAAGGCTTGGTCGTCATCGGCGTGCATACGCCGGAATTTGCCTTTGAGCGCAAAATCAGCAACGTCGAACGCGCCATTGCCAGCCAGAAAATTACCTATCCGGTCGCGGTGGACAACAGCTATGCCGTCTGGCGCGCGTTCAACAACCAATACTGGCCTGCACATTATTTTATCGATGCCAAGGGGCAGATTCGTCACCACCAGTTTGGCGAGGGCGAGTACGAACAGTCCGAACGCATCATCCAGCAATTGCTGCGTGAAGCCGGACAATCGGATGTGGCAGACGACGTGATTACCATCGTTGCGACCGGCGCTGAAGCCGCACCGGATTTTCAGAATGTGCTGTCGCCGGAAACCTACTTGGGATTTCAGCGTGCCAGAAATTTCATCTCGCCGGGCGGCTTTATGCGCGGTGGTATCAAGCACTACACCACGGACGAGCCACGCTTAAACGAATGGGGCTTGAGCGGCCAGTGGCAGGTGGGTGAAGAGCACGCCAGCCTCAAAAGTTCCCAAGGCGGCATTACCTTTCGCTTTCACGCGCGGGATTTGCACTTGGTGCTCGGCCCAGGCGAGGGCGGCAAGCCGGTGCGCTTCAAAGTCACCATAGACGGCGTGCCGCCCGGTGTCGTGCATGGTGTGGACATCAACGCCGAGGGCGAAGGCGTGGTGCAAGAAGAGCGCCTCTATCAACTGATCCGTCAAAACGATGGCTCGATTGGCGAACACCGCTTTGACATCCAGTTTCTTGACCCGGGCGTTCAAGCCTATGCCTTCACCTTTGGTTGATTTAGAGGAGTGACATCATGAAAACCAAAATCCCATCCTTCTTCGCCGTGGTTGCCGCCACAGCCTTATTCGTCGGCCTCAGCGGCGCTTTGCCCGCAGGCGCACAGGAAGGTATTGCCATTCCCGCGCCCAAACTCGACCAAACCGATGCCTCTGGCCTTCAGGTAGCCGTACTGGCGGCGGGATGCTTCTGGGGCGTGCAGGGCGTGTTCCAGCATGTTGAGGGCGTTGAAAATGCGGTCTCCGGCTACGCGGGCGGGGATGCCAAAACCGCCAATTACCGCGCCGTCGTCAGCGGTCGCACGGGTCACGCCGAAGCGGTACAAGTGACCTATGACCCGAAGGTCATCAGCTATGGCGAGATTTTGCAGATTTACTTTTCAGTCGCGCATGACCCGACCCAACTCAACCGCCAAGGGCCGGACAGAGGCACGCAATACCGCTCGGCCATCTTCCCGCAAAACATCGAGCAGGCACAAATTGCCAGCGCCTATATCGACCAGCTCAATGCCGCGAAAACCTACCGCGCCGCCATCGTCACCACCATTGAAGTGGACAAACCCTTTTACGTTGCCGAGGATTATCACCAAGACTATATGACCAAACACCCCACCCAGCCCTATATCGTCATCAATGACCTGCCCAAGGTGGACAACCTCAAGCAGTTGTTCCCCGAGCGTTTCAGGAACATACCGCGACTGGTTGCCCATAACGAAACTTGAGGAGGAATGCCTGCATTGACAAAAACCGGGGGTTTGAAAGGCTTTATCCACCGCATGGATAAAAACATGGAGTAGCAAACAACAAGGAGGCAACCATGCAACCCAATCGACGACACCTGATGCAAGTATTCGCGCTAGGCCTGACATCGGGCATGACAACACGCCTATGGGCGAATGAATTGACGGGCTACAACGTAGCTGCGGCTACGGAGTTCCTGTCCACCATTCCGAGAAAAACCGGCGATCCGGTCGTCTTTACCTATGCGCTGGATAAAAGCCCCATCAAAGCCACCACTGGCGGCTGGGCGCGAGATGTCACCGTCAAGGAACTGCCGATTGCCACCGGCATTGCCGGTGCGCACCTGTTCATCAATGCGGGCGGCGCGCGTGAAATGCACTGGCACGATTCGGTGGAATGGGGTTATATCGCGGGCGGGAATTGTCAGGTGACAGTGGTTGACCCGCATGGCGAAACCGAAGTGGTCAATCTTAATCCGGGGGATTTATGGCATTTCCCCAGAGGGCATGCGCACTCGGTACAGACGCTGGGCGAGAAGCCGTGCCACGCCATTCTTGCATTCAACGACGGTCTGTATTCCGACCACGGCACCTTCGGTATCAGCGACTGGATGAGTCGTTATGAACCTGCGGTGCTGTCAAAGGTTTTGGGTGTGTCACAGGAAATCATTGCGCAACAGCCCTTGGGCGAAACCTACATCATGCAAGGGCCTGTGCTGGCACTTGACGGACCGCAAGCACGCAAGGCGCGGCCACTTGCACCAGAAAAAACGCACCGTTATCCCCTGATCGCAAGTACGCCTTTGGTTCAGAACGCGGGCGGTGAGCTTTATCTGGCAACGCGCAAGGAGTTTCCACTGGCGCAGGAGTTCAGCAGCCTCTTGTTGCGGCTGAATGCCGGTGCCATGCAGGAGCCGCATTGGCATCCCAATGCCAACGAATGGCACTACATCCTGAAAGGCAAGGTGCGCATAACGTTGTTTTCTCCCGACAAACGAGTCGCCGTCGCCGATATTGGCGCGGGAGATATTGCCTATATTCCAAGCAACTGCGGCCATTCGATACTCAATATTGGCAACGAAACCGCAGAAATTCTCGGAGCGCTGGATAGTGGCGATTATCAAATCAGCAATCTCCCTGATTGGCTGTCCAACGCGCCACGACATCTGGTTGCCAATAATATGGGGATTTCCGAGTTGGCCTTACCTGAGTTCCCGAAGGGACAGCATATTGTTGCGGGAGTCGCCCGATAGACACATCACAATGTAATTCCAAGCAGGTTCGGTTTCTGACCATCCCTGCTTTTTCGTTTCAGCGCGTATCGGGTGACGTTGCCATGCGCAGCGCCCAAGGGGCGACCTCCATGCTCGGCAACGCATTCGTTTCCAGCGTCACATGCGAAAGCGCCTTGTAAATAGGCAATGCGACAAACAATCGGCATCAAGCCGTGACTGTTTTATCTTTCCATTAAAAAAGCCCCCGAAAAATCGGAGGCTTCTGGGATGAAACGGTGAAGAAAACCTACGCCGCCTTGCGCATTTTGGCGGTTTTGCCGTCAACCACATCGATCACGATTTGCCGCCAGGTGCCGTCGTCAATCAAATCCGCCAGCACCGCGCCAAGGTCATTGAAATAGACCTCATCACGGCGAACAACCAACTCGCCGTTCTGGTGCAGTTCCACCACATACACATCCGCGCCCCGGTCATACAGCACCGAGACCTGGCCCGCAAATTTCGCCGTCGAAACGGTAAAGTTGATGGCGGGCGGCGTGCGGATGATGTCAGCAGGCTTTGGGTCAACGCACGTAAAATCTCGTGCATTGGCATCGACCAATAGATGAGTAATCTTCCTGAATCCGTCGGGTGCAGGCAGGTGTTCCATCTGTTCGATCAACTGCGCCAGTTCCAGGCACTGCGGTTTGGGAACCGGCAGCCTGGCCGGGGCCGCGCCGAGAATTTGCGTGGTTACGGTATGCGACACGCCATCTGACCCGATTTCGGTACGTTCTTCCGGCGTATCCGCCCGCAAACCGTCAAAACGGCGGCGGGCGTAGGGACGCACAAAGACCTTGGTGCCTTCATCGGGAATCACGCTCGCCAAACGGCGGTCAAGCACCATAAATTGGGTGCGGCCGGTTTTGACGATAATCGCCTCATCGGTCAGCGCCACAACCTTGCCGCCAAACGGCTTCGGGTCAAACGCAATCCCCAGCATGGATGGCTGGGGCAGACCATCGATAATGCCGTATTTGAATCCGCGAGCATTGCTCGGCACATGGGGTCTGAGCAAGGTTTGCAACTGGGCTTTAAGAAGTGAACGATTCATGGGGAATCTCCAAATAAAAATGGGACTCCCCAGCCCCAAGGGGTGGTTTGTCCCTTGGGGTGAAAGACGCATAGCGTCCGTGAAAAAACCAGCCAGCGCACAGTTGCCGCGCCGCAGTCCTGATGGCCTTGACTGCCTGGGATGCTGTCAGCGTCGCCGACAAACATGGGGATGGATGTTGTAGCAGCATCAAACGCTTTGCACGCAGAAAACGGGATTGGGTGATACCTGTTTTCTACTCAAGCTCGTAGACCGGCAGCCCCGGCAACAATGGTGCATCGGCATCAAAGATCAGAATGCGCACGTCGGCCTCAGAAGCCAGAAACAGCACCTGCGTCAAATCGTCCGGCATGCCTTTATCGCGGTGAATCTGCCGCAAGTCGTCAGCAGTGATGCCGTCCACATGCAGCAGGTTGGCATCCGTCCACGGTGTGGCCATCAGTTTTACGCCGATGGCCGGGCTGTACGGAATGCGAAAGGCGATCAACAGGAACCGCTCGGGCGTGGCAATATCGGCCAGTTGCATCAGGTAGTGGTTGGACGATTCGCACAGGTGCGCCGAGCTGATTTCCCAGCAGCGGCTGTAGATGCCTGTACTGAACCCCAGACGTTGCGCAACCGCTTGCGCGGCTTGTTCGGAATCGGCATCGCCGATGTGGACGGCGCGGCCATCCACATCATCGCCGTAGATGGCATACACCGGCGCTTGGGTTTGCACTACGCGCAGATTCAAATAACCGCGTACAAAGGGATTGGAAGCGTTGGAAGATTGAGACATGGGATTTCTCCAAAAGTGGGTGATGGAGCCAATCCCCGCACCGGGGATTGAACCCCGATGGGTGAAAGAAACGCGTCAACAGCGATTACCATCCGTGGTAGTTCAAAACCAGATCGGTAATCACTTGACGGCGTTCAAGATCAAGACGACCCAAATCGGCCAGTCCTTCAAAATCACAGCGTTTGAGTAACGGTGCGCTGTCGTGGGCGTTATAAAAACTCACCATTGCGGCCAGAAACAAGCGCTCGCCGCGACTGAGCACATCCAGCGCTTCGGCAATCATGGGCAGATTGGGACGTAAATCCCAAATACTGCTCGCCCGGTTCAAGCCTTCGCGGCTGCCCTCGCCAAACCATTGCGGTCCAGCAATTTCAACGCCGCGTTTCCAGGCGTGGAAAAACTCGTGGGGTGCAAGCTCGAAATGCTGTTGCTCGCGTTCAATCTGTTCGAGAGCGCCATCAGGTAGCGTTGTGCTCATGTGAATCACTCCGGTTTGGATGGATGGGTCTGACCGGTGAAGACACAGGCCAGATGGCCGTAAGTGGTGGATTGGGACATCGGTGGAAGCTCCTGAAAAAATGCGGAATATCCTTGTCCCGTGCGGGAAAGGCGTTCCCGCAGGTGGGTGGGTGAAGTCGGGCAGCACGAGAGAGACTCTCGCGGCAGTCTGAAACCCTTGACTGCTGGCATGCGCTGAATACATCAGCAACGCATGGACGCAGCATCAGGCATGGAGACTGGCCAGTCATGTAAAAATCCGAACGCACTGCTTTCCGTTTTTTTGACGCGCAAAAAAATGGCTCCCCGGATAAGGGGGAGCCGCAGAGAAACACCGAACCCGATTCAATCCACCCAGATCAACTTGCCCTCGTTATCAAAGCGCAGTTGAACCTTCGCGTTGGCGAGTTTGGATTGCCCGGCATAGCGCAAGGAATACGGCAGCAACGCCGTCAGTACCTTGGCAGGCGAATCCTCGCACGCGATAGCGATAAAGGTGCGGATGCGGTCAGCATCGTTATCTTCAGCCGCTTCCTCGTAAGCCTCGTTGAAGATGTAATCGGACACGAGCTGGGTAGGGGCATTGGCCTGGGTGGTGAGATAGAGCACGTCGTGATGCCGTATTGCATCCACGACATATTCAGGCAGCCCCTGCATCCCCACATGCAGACTATCGACCAAAACCAGTTCCACGGCGTCTTCCAGACCGACCGCGTGGCTGCGGTGCCGGATGGCACCATGACGCACCTGGATACGTGGCAGTTCAACGGTTTTGGCCGCATCATGCAGCCAGTGACCGTGAGCCAGACGCTCTTCTTCCAGCACAAACGCCTGCGCAGCCTGAAGATAAACCTGCGCGGCAAAGGTGTCGCGCTCGTCGTCGCTTGCGGCCATGCGCCAGACACCACGCGCTTCGATTTCCTTGCGCGAAACCAGGCCGTCACGATAACAACGGTTCCAGTCATGGCGAAACCCTGCCGGTTCATCGTCCCAATCCCGAAACCAGTTCAATGATGCAAACGGCACATCGTTGAGCAGGTCGGCATTGCGGGAATCCAGGCAGTGTCTGGCGTGCTGGGTGATGAACGCTTCAGGCGACAAGCTGGCCTTGGCTTCCATCAATACCTCGCGGTAGGCCGTATTGACAGCGGCCTGAATGCGCCGCTTGTCTTGCTCTTCGTTGAGTAAGTGTTGCCGATCTGGCAGTTTGGCGAGCGTGCCATCCGGCAGCAACACCGTCTGGTGCCAGCCATGATCGTTGTACGATTCCTTAACGCCAATCGGCAAGCCCTGTAGAAAGGCACGCCATTGATGGGGTGAAGCCTTCAGGTCTATCAGCACCTTGCCCATTTTGGTTTTACGCCACGGCAACGTTTTATCGGCAAAGGGACGGGCGATTTCAGCACCGTTGCAAAACACAGGAACCGGAAAGGCTTTGCACAGCCGCTGCAACTCTTTGGCGACCCAAACGCGCAGGCGCTTGGCGGGGTCGGGTGACTGCACGCCGCTCAGACGGATTTGTGTGCCGATGCGCGGTGGCTTTGCATGAACCGTGATGTCATCACCGTTGATGATGGCCGCTGTCTCTGCCGCAAACGCCTGCTCGCCCGAATGCACGCTCAAGGTTCTGGCGAAATACAGCGTGGACAAGACCCCCAGACCAAAAGCGTTTTCGCGGGATTTGGTCGGCTCATCCCAGCCGGATTCGGCAATGAAGATAAGCGTCTGCAAATCCGCAATGCCGCAGCCGTTATCGCTGACGGTCAGGGTATCGCCGTCCACCGTGACATCGATACGTTTGGCTTTGGCACGGCGAGCATTTTGCAACAACTCGCCCAGCATGGAACGCGGGGTAAAGGCATGGCGAAGATTGGCAATCAGGCGGTGCTGATTGGTCTTTAACGAGATGGTACGCATGGGAGTCACTCCTTGGAAAAAACAGGCGCAGCCGTCCCCGATGCGCGAACGCATGGAGCCGATTTGCCGTGATGGATAGGGGGAATGGGCAAAGCCCGATGAAGAAAGTGGTCGGCACGTCAAAACGTGACGCAGCCCGAGCGACCTTGGCTGCTGGCAAGGGCTGACAGTCAGTCAGCAAGTGCGGGAATCAGGATGGCGCGGCGATCAGCATTTGTCGCGCATCAATACGCAATCGGTCATGGCGTTTTTTGTGACAGCAGACCAAGATGCCGAAGGCGAATACGCCTTCGGCTGGGAAAGAGACACACCCGTGGGCTGACGCAGCACCGGCCATCGCTAAACCGTTTGCTGTTTTCAGCACTCGCACCCGATTCTTGTCGTGGCTGGAATCGGTATCAATTGGCACACATCCGCGCACAAAAGGCACCCGTTGTTTCGCCTGCGGGTGCAGGCATCGAATACCGCTGACCGCAAAGGGTCTTCTGATGGCTCTCATCCAGAAAAGCATCAGAAGACCCTTCGCAGCCAACCTCATCATCAGAACAATCACGCGCAGGCGTAGGAGAAATCGGCCTTCTGGTTCCGCAGCCTTGCGAAACGCGCACATCTTGGAAGGCAAAGCGCGCTGGCTGTCCTGCGGGGAATGCAGGACGGGGAATGGTCAAGATGATTGGGATGCTCGGCGACGCTTGCGTATGGTCACGGCTTTGCCGGAATCCACCGGCAACGTGCCTTTGCAATCAGGGTATCGCGTGCATGACCAGAACGCGCCGTTTTTGCCGCTGCGCTGGCGCATGGCTGCTTGGCATAATGGACAAGCGGGCGATTCGGGCAGCTTGATTGTCAAAGCGGTATCGCGGTATTGCTGAACAAGCTGCGTGACCCACTGCGCCTGTTTATCGATAAACGCATCCAGTGCAAGCTGTCCGGCTTCTATCATGTCCAGCGCTTGTTCCCAAATCGCCGTCGTGCCGGGGTCGGCAATGGCGGCGGGGACGGTATCAATCAAGGTAAATGCGGCATCAGAAGCCCGCACCGCGCGGCCTTGTTTTTGCAGATACCCGCGTGCCAGCAAGCCGCTGATGATATTGGCGCGGGTCGCCTCGGTGCCGATGCCGGTGGTGTCTTTGAGCTTTTGTTTCAAGTGCGGATCGGTGACAAAGCGGGCAACGCCTTTCATTGCCTTGACCAGCTCGCCTTGCGTATAGGGCTTTGGTGGCTGAGTTTTCAGCGCTTTCAGTTCGACGTTGGATACCTGGCAACTCAAGCCTTCATGTAGTGCGGGCAGGTTTTGGCTGCGCTGTGTGTTATCCGCATCCTTCGGCTCTGCCAGTACCAAACGCCAGCCCTGTACAACGACTTGTTTGCCGGTGGCCTGCAGGGTTTCACCCGTGCAGGAGAAACGGGCAACGGTTCGGTCAAATTCATGCTGCGGCAGAAACTGTGCCAGATAATGCGCACGAATCAACCGATATACGGCCAATTCTTTCTCGTTCATCGCAGCCAGATTGGCCGGTTCCAGTGTAGGAATCATGCCGTGGTGGGCGGTGATTTTTCTGTCATTCCAGGCACGCGAGGGCTGGTTGCGGTCAAGCTGGCCGATGATAGGCTGCAGCGTGGCATCGGTTTTGAGCAGGCTGTTTAATACCGTGGGGACTTCGGACAACATGCTTTCAGGCAGATAGCCGCAATCGGTACGCGGATAGGTGATGGCCTTGTGTGTTTCGTACAGGCTTTGGGCGATATTCAAGGTTTCCTGCACATCAAGACCAAGCTGCCTTGAACAGGTTTCCTGCAAACTGCCAAGGTCAAAAGGCAATGGCGGCGCTTCGCGTATTCTCTCGGTTTCGACGGAGACAACTTGTGCGGTACCTGCACTGCGGATGCGCTGCACGGCTTGTTGTGCGATGGTTTCCTGCAAACACCGTCCGGCATCATCGGCGCTGGTTTTTGGCGCAAGCCACTGTGCAGAAAATGCCTGCGCGTTGGCAGATAACTCCACGTCAATCGCCCAATACGGCACAGCGACAAACTTGGCAATTTCGCGGTCACGCATCACAACCAGTTTCAGCGTCGGCGTTTGCACACGCCCGACGGACAGCACACCGTCATAACCGGCCTTGCGCCCCAGCAGGGTAAACAGGCGGCTCAAATTCATGCCGACCAGCCAGTCTGCCCGCGAACGCGCCAGCGCCGAGTAGTACAGCGGCATGGTTTCGTTCGATGGCCGCAGTTTATTCAACGCCGCGCGAATGGACACATCGTTCAATGCAGACAGCCACAGCCGTTCAATCGACCCGCGATAACCGCATAGCTCAACAATCTCGCGGGCGATCAGCTCGCCTTCGCGGTCAGCGTCGGTGGCAATGATAAGGTGGGTTGCCTTGGCGAGAAGCGCTTTGACAACCTTGAACTGCGCAGCGGTCTGGGGTTTGACCTCCACCCGCCAGCGCTCGGGAATAATGGGAAGCTGCTCGATAGCCCAGCGTTTGAGTTGTGCATCGTAGGTTTCGGGCGCGGCGGCTTCAACCAGATGACCGATGCACCAGGTCACGGTGACACCGGCGCCATTAAGGCAGCCATTGCCGCGCTGGGTTGCGCCCAGTACGCGGCCAATGTCTTTGCCTTGGGAAGGTTTCTCGCATAAAAACAGCCGCATGGGTTATTCGCATCCTGTTGAATCAATTCTGGATGGGAGAATGTCGGAAATGACGGTAATTGACAGTCAACAAACCGAATGTGGCCGTGTCTGTTTTTGAGACCTGTCCCCAGGGGACAGGTCTCAAGCACGGGAAAACGAAACTCCTTGGCGCAGTATGGCGTTATCCCCCGGGGATAGTTTGGTGCGTGTTCCCTATCGCTTATTCGTTCTGCTGCGCATCCGCCGGTTTTGACGTAAGCGTGATGGTTTCGATGCGCACGGGCAAAATCCCCACGCGCCGCGCCTGTACTTTGAAGGTCTCGCGCGACTTGCCGTCGGCATCTTCCCATTCGTCGCGCACCATGCGGCCCTGAACCAATACCCGCATGCCTTTCTGGTACAGAGTTTGCCAATGTCCAGCATCCCTGTGCCAGATTTCCACGGGTGCCCAAAAACCGCCACGGTCTCCAAATTCTCCATCGCCGGTTGGTACGGGATTATCAAAATGAACGTTTAACCGCAGCAGTCGGCGTGGTTCCTCATTGCCGCTAGGGAACTCGCGGTATTCGGGCGCGGAACCGATATTGCCTTCGCCGCTGAAATAGGTGCTCATATCAAAAACTCCGGTTGGGTGGAAAAATCCTGCATCAAACATGCAGACGCTGTTGCGCGATAAATTCATGAACAAGCTCGCAGCCGATAAAGTGGCGTTGGTGTTGCAACGCCACGGCAGCCGTAGTACCACTGCCCATAAACGGGTCAAGCACGGTGTCGCCCACACGCGAGGCCGCCAGTACACAAGGCGCAATCAATCTGGCCGGAAAGACGGCGAAATGACTGCCTTTGAAACCGCCGGTGGCGACCGTCCAGACATCGCGTTTGTTGCGAACAGCACGCGTCCCGATGTTGTGCAGATTGCTGCGTAGCCGTAAATGCTCATGCGGTGGTTGGCGTGCGGGATGTAGATTGCCCGGTCCGCGCGGATATGCAGCGGGTTCCTGCATGGCGGTCTGGTCAAAGTAATAGCGCGGGTATTTGGACAGCAAAAACAGGTATTCGTGCGAACGGGTGCAGCGGTCGGTCATGCTTTCGGGCATGGCGTTGGGTTTGTGCCAGATGATGTCCTGGCGCAACGTCCAACCATCACGGCGCAAGGCGAATGCCAGCAGCCACGGGATGCCGAGCAGGTCTTTGGGTTTGATGTCGCCGACGGGTGTAATCCTGTTGACTGCTGCTTGCGCTTTGCCATGCTTGCCGCCGATATAAACACTGCCAGAGCGGGCGCTGCGACTGCCTGCGTAGCTATCACCGATGACAATCCACAACGTGCCGTCATCGGTGAGGATTTCGCGCACCACGCGAAAAACCTGCACCAGACGGTCTATGTACTGTTCGGGCGTTGCACACGCGCCGATTTCCAGCGGTTTATCGGGATGGTTTGATGGCAGATAGCTGCGCAGCCGGAAATACGGCGGGCTGGTAATGCAGGTCTGCACCTGCACACCATCATCACGCATGCGTTGCAGTAATCCCAGGCAATCACCCGCGTGGGTTTTGTCCAGCCAGTGTTCGGGGGACGGCCTCATTGTGCAGCCTCTGCCATTCGGCGCAGATATACGTTCTCGGCAGCCGCTACCTTGTTGGCGCATTCTCGTGCCTGCCGTGCCAGCGTATGCAGCAAACTGATTTGCATATTCAGCACGATGCGTTGTTGTTCGATGACGTAAAGGTCATCAATCAGCGTCGTTGGGGTTGCCGGACTCATCATCACCTGCTGCCACAGCACCACGCCCATCGCCGAACGGTCGAGGTTGCGCCAGCGCAGAAAGGTTGTGCCTGCGCCAGTGTGTTGTTGGGCCAGTTGCACACCCAGCAGGCTGTAGGGGTAGCTGCGAACCTGTGGCAGGATGTGATGTTCTGCCAAACCCATCATTGCATCGCGCAGCGCTACGCACTGGTTGGCCCAGACTTTCAAACTCCCCTTACCTTTAAAAGGCTTTAAAAGGCCTTTTAGGTAGGCTGCGTGTTCCAGCCGTCGGAAGGCGGTCTGTTCCAGCGGTTGGAAGTGTCTGGGTTGGGGGCTGTCGCACGGGGTCATGCGGATTCCTCATGATCGGATACAACCCGTTCGGCTTCGCTGGACGCTGTGACTTCGATGTCCTCTGTCTCAGGTGCCGACGTGCTGTCATTCTTTGTTTGTAATCCCCCTCGCCGCACAATGGGCGGCGCAAAGCGGCTGCGACGGGTGCCTTCGAGTACGTCTTGCGGCAGTTCGCCAAACTTTTCCAGCGCGGCACGGGCAGCGGCGTTATTGGCGGCAAAATCGTCGCGGGTGCAGCCGGAGTAACGGTAATGCTGTGCCAGCGCAAACAGACTGCGCAAAGCGTGCGCACCGTCGTTAAGCCAGCCGTCCAGTGTGGGGCGGTCAATCAGCGCCGCGTGATGCGCCAACAGCAGTTTGCGAGCGATGTCGTCGTATTCGGCCAGCAGGTAAACTGCGGCAAAGCCCAGTTGGGCGCTGATAAACAGCGGCAGTTTCACCGGCTGCACGTTCAGGTTCTCGCCCAAATCCAAGGCCGGTGGGACATTGACAAGCACTTGTTCGACCTGTTCACGCAGGATTTGCAAGGTCGCCTTGGTCTGGTCGAGTTTGTCTTCAATGCGCAGCATCCACCAGTCGGAATACGGATCGTCCTGCTCGCTGCCGCGCTTCATCTTGTTCATTGCAGCGATATAGCCGTTCAGCCCGACAATCGCCGCCTGCCTTTCGCTGGCCGCCCGGCCATGCCAGATACGTGAGGCGTGGTGGGTATGCAGCGTCAGCGACATATTGCTGCGCAGGGAACCGAGGTTCAGTTGCAAGGATTCGGGATTGGACATGGTGACGGCTCGCGGTAGAAATAAACGAGCCGTCAGTTTCAAGATGAGCGGGAAGGCTGTCAGTCAATAAACCGCAATCGGGATGCTCCCGGTTGTTTTCCGCGTAAATGCTTATTGGTCAAAAGTGTCCCCAGGGGACACTTCCACTGAGCGCCATAAAGCGCTGTTTTGGATAGGCTGTGTGTTCCGCCGTCGCTCCAGTGGATGTCACTGGAAAAGTGCCGCGCCTATGCAGGCGGCACGAACTTGGCGCGTGCGGCTTCAACGGCGGCGCGGGTGCCGCAACCTTCGATATGGTCAATGCCGCCTGACTGTTTTGCAGACCGTAACGCCTGCACATCAAACAGACCTCGGAGACAGACTCATGGCATGCCAAGAAGCTATCACCAAAACTTGTACCTGATTGAGCACCCTTCAATCGCTGTGCTCAGTGGAAACTATCCCCTGGGGATAGCTCCATACACGGCCAAGGAGCGCTGTTTT
>NZ_LSZO01000145.1 GCF_001580025.1 Ventosimonas gracilis
GTTCCGGCATCGCGCCAGTGGATGTCACTGGAAAAGTGCCGCACCTATGCAGGCGGCACGAATTGGGCGCGTGCGGCTTCAACGGCGGCGCGGGTATCGCAACCTTCGATATGGTCAATGCCGCCTGACTGTTTTGCAGACCGTAACGCCTGCACATCAGACAGTCCTCGGGGACAGATTCATGACATGCCAAGAAGCTATCACCAAAATTTGTACCTGATTGAGCACCCTTCAATCGCTGTGCTCAGTGGAAACTATCCCCTGGGGATAGCTCCATACACGGCCAAGGAGCGCTGTTTTGGATAGGCTGTGTTTTCCGTCATCGCGCCAGTGGATGTTGCTGGAAAAGTGCCGCACCTATGCAGGCGGCACGAACTTGGCGCGTGCAGCTTCAGCGGCGGCGCGGGTATCGCAACCTTCGATATGGTCAATGCCGCCTGACTGTTTTGCAGACCGTAACGCCTGCACATCAAACAGACCTCGGGGACAGACTCATGGCATGCCAAGAGGCTATCACCAAAACTTGTACACCCTTCAATCGCTGTGCTCAGTGGAAACTATCCCCTGGGGATAGCTCCATACACGGCCATAGAGCGCTGTTTTGGATAGGCTGTGTGTTCCGTCATCGCGCCAGTGGATGTTGCTGGAAAAGTACCGCACCTATACAGGCGGCACGAATTGGGCGCGTGCGGCTTCAACGGCGGCGCGGGTGTCGCAACCTTCGATATGGTCATTGACCAGACCCATTGCCTGCATGAAGGCGTACATGGTCGTGGGGCCGACAAAGCTGAAGCCGCGTTTTTTCAGATCCTTGGACAATGCGGTGGATGCCGCTGATGTGGTGAGCGTGCGCAGCGCATCGCCGGTGATGCGTGGCGGCCTACCTTGCGCCGCCTGTGGCGCGTAGCGCCAGACATAATGGGCGAACGAACCATATTCACGCCGCAGTTCCAGCACGCGCCGCGCATTGTTGATGGTCGATTCAATCTTGCCCCGATGGCGCACGATACCCGCGTTGCCCAGCAGGCGCTCGACATCCGCTTCCGTGAAACACGCCAATTCATCCGCCTCGAAATTCGCCATCGCCGCGCGGAAGGCTTCGCGCTTGTTAAGGATGGTCAGCCACGACAGCCCCGCCTGAAAGCCCTCCAAACAGAGTTTCTCGAACAGGCGGCGCTCATCACTGACCGGAAAACCCCATTTCCGGTCGTGATAGTCGCGGTACAGCGGGGTGCTGTGGCACCACCAACAACGCACGAGACCAGCTTCGTCGGTGAATAAGTCGGTGTCGGGAGCAGGCATGAGTAGGCGATTTCAAGAATATTGGGAAAGTGGGGTGTTGCACTATACCCGTGGCATAGCACCAGTGGCCGTTTGATTGGCGTCTGCTAAACAGACGCAGGGACTTGCCTGCATAAAGTGAAGGCTGTTAGCCAAAGGAAGCTTGCATTTCTATCTATCTTGTGCTAAGCGTTAGAGAAATCATGCTCCCAGCATAGGACGCGGTCAGGTACAATGCACGGCACATCCTTCTCATTTGACAAGGGCATGGAAAATATCGCCTCTCCCGTACAGAATAAATCCAAGCTGTCGCCTGTTTATTTGGATAATCCTTCTGACGCAGTTCCCACACTTTCTCGCAACAGAAAACGCCGTATTGCATTTGGCTGGTACGGCGGAAAATTTTCACATCTGGATTGGTTGCCCGATTTGTTGCCGGAAGCTCCCCACGTCCACCATTATTGTGAACCTTTTGCAGGTTCAGCCGCCGTACTGCTGAACCGCGCACCTGCCAGCGTGGAAACCTATAACGATATTGATGGTGAGGTGGTCAATTTTTTCAGGGTTCTGCGCGACCAGCCTGACGAGTTAATCCGCGCGATTGCTCTCACCCCTTTTTCGCGCGAAGAATACCACCAAGCCATTTATGAGGACACACAGGAACTTAACGCTGTAGAACGCGCCCGTCGGTTTTATATAAGGGCTAGACAAACTCGTACCGGATTGGCGCAAACTGCTTCTTTGGGGCGCTGGGCTAATTGCAAAAATACCAGCCGTGGCGGCATGTCCGGTGTTGTTTCAAGATGGTTGGGTGGCGTGGAAGCCTTGGATTCCATCGCGCAGCGCCTGTTGCGGGTGCAAATAGAAAACCGACCGGCGGTCGATGTCATCCGTTTGTATGACAGTCCGCAAACCCTTTTTTATTGTGATCCTCCTTATTTGCATGCAACACGCGGTGACAGCAAAGCTTACGGCTTTGAAATGGATGAAAGCCAGCATAAAGACCTGGCACAGGTGCTCAATGACTGCCAAGGCATGGTTGCCGTATCAGGATATGAACATCCGTTGATGGATGAACTGTTCCCACAGAAAAAATGGATGAAAACCAAGGGGGCGGATAAAACCATACATTCGACAAAAGACAAGCGCGCCGAATTTCTTTGGACAAACTACGACCCACATCAGCAAAAAGAGCTGTTTTCTTGAAAAACATGAACCCCGCAGACATCCTGAAAAACATTCAGAAGCATGCAGAAAAATCTTTGGCTACGTCGCTGCTGGAGGGCGTTGCCACAAGGGAAAGCATCGATTATATATGTCGCTGCACAAGCAACCGTTCTGGGGTTCGGCTAATCATGGCATGTCTACTGGCAAAGCTGGACAAGCCGGATGTTGACCCGCGCAAGCCTTACACGGAAATCGGAAGCGACGATTGTTTTTCTGGGCGTAGCTATGACGAACAGTATTTGACTGCATTCATCCACGCAAACCGTCTCCCTGTCAATGCAACGACGGCTTTTTTGACGCCCACATTGCGTAATATCAACCAGCCATTGACAACGGGTAGAGAACTGATTGGCAGACCGCGTGAACTTTACAATAATGCGCTGAAAATTTTGGAAGACGTAGCCTTACAACGTATCCCTGCCAACGTTGTATTGACGGAAATCGTGCGTGTCTTGATAACTATTCGGAATGAGCAAGATGCCCGCATGGATTCGTTGCTGAGATCAATCAAGCACGGCGAAGGAAGTTTGCCGCTTTCGTCAGAAGATATTGTTACGCTTATCAAGCAGCATCTGGCATGCAAACACGCCAGCCGCTTGCCCGTTCTGGTCGTTGCCGCCGCCTATCAAGCCGCCGGTGAAAAACTAGCCGAGTACATCAGACCACTGCACGGGCATAACGCCGCTGACCTGCAAACGGGTGCGCTGGGTGATATTGAGCTTTGTCTGGCCGGTGAAAACAAGACTGTGACGGCTTATGAAATGAAGATGAAGCAAGTGACGCGAGATGATATTGACCACGCCGTCAACAAGATTGCCAAGGCATCTTGTCAAGTGGACAATTATCTGTTTGTCACCACTGACCGCATAGACCCGATGGTTGCAGAGTACGCGGCCAGTTTTTATGAAAAAACATCCGGTACGGAAGTTGCCATTATCGATTGCATTGATTTTATCCGCCATTTCCTACATCTGTTTCACCGTATCCGGACAGATTATCTGAACGCCTATCAAGGACTGGTGTTGAATGAACCTGATTCATCAGTTAGTCAGGCTCTCAAAGAGGCCTTCCTTGCCTTGCGAAAAGAAGCGGAAAGCGACTGAGTTTTCAGATTGGAAGCGGTGTCAACGGCACGGCCAGTGCGGTACGCAGGGCATGCTGGCGAACGTCCGGCTCGGTCAATTCAAAGGTGAGCATGTCATAGCTCACATCAAACAGTTCCGCCATTTCCCCGACCAGTTCGTCTTGTACGCGCGGCACCGAAAATTCTTCCCCTTGCACGTCAAACTGTGCCAGCACGTCCTGAAAGAAACTGTCAAAATCGACGGTCAGCTCGCGGTCTTTGGCGTAGCGCTCCCAGACGAGTTTGCCCATGCTGCGCATGACCGCCAAGCGTTCGACCTGATGACGGCCCAATCCGGCATAGAGCACGGTGGGAATGGCGGGCAGCAGATAGCGCACGGCATCGCTCATGCGGCTGATGTGGGATTGTTGTATCGGATAGCCGTCTGCGCCCAATCTTCGTGCCAATTCAGACTGCGACAGCGGTTTGCCGGTTTCCTGCTCGTACAGTTCGCGCGCTCGTTCCACGCCCAGCGCGCGTTCGATAAAGGTCAGATTTCCGCGCAGTTCGTTTTCGGCCAGATGGCCGGTCAGGGTGATGATTTCGCCGCGCTCGGGCCACGGGCGAAACAGGCAGGAGATGCGGAAAAATTGTTCGTCTTTTGTTTCTGACCATAGTTCGCGCAGAATCGCCAGCCGGGTATTGCCGCCGTTGCGGATAATGTAGTGGGTTTCGCCTGGGCGGCGAGTAATGGCAGGCGCGGCATCCAGTCCGCGCTCGCGGATGGAGGCTTTGATTTCTTAGTAGGCCGGATTGCGTTTGACGCGCGGGTCGTGGTCGTAGGGGCGCAGCTCGTCCAGCGTCACCACCATCGGGGTATCGACAATCGGGTCGGTCAGTGCAGATGCTGATGGGCTGCTGCGCTCAAAGCCGCTTGCCAGCAACTTGTTGGCAAGGTTTTGGGGAGTCACTTCAGCCATGACCGTTTCCTTGGGCGACTGGCGTTGCGCCGGTGTAAATGTTGGCGCTGCCCTTGGTGAAGATAAGGCGACCATCCAAGGTGCGTCTGACTTGCCAGCCTTCGCGCAGGGCAAATTCAATCAGCTTGCGCAGGCGTTCATTACCGTGCTCCAGTTCATAGGCGGTGGTCATACGGCTGCCTCCCGTGGCGGACGAGCAGAACCCGATACAGCAAGCAATTGCGTCTGCCGCTGCGGCAGCAGTTCCAGCGCCAACATGCGCAAAGTATCCAGAGCAGCAGGCGCAACCCGTCCCGCAGGTTTTCGGGGTTCCACCCGATGCACCGGCAAGCCCAGTGTGGCCGCGCGAGGATAGGCTTCGATGGCAGGCACCGTGGTATCCAACACGCGAATGCTGGCTTGCCCTTGAAACAACTCGCGCAGCGCCTGCTGAATCATCCGCGCATTCGCAGAGACCGGATGGACGCGGTTAATCAGTAAGTGCAGTGGCGGCGGTTGGATGCCCAGATGCCGATACGGCGCGATGTCCTCCAATAATTGCAAGGTGCCGCGTCGTAACTCCCGCGCGGCGAGGATTTCCGGTGTGATGGGCGAAAGCGCAAGGTCGGAAGCCAACACGGCCATTTCCAGCAAGACACTGCGTGCGCCTTGGGTATCGATGAGCATCAGGTCGTAATGCGGAGCCAGCGTTGGCAGCAGGTGACGCAGGCGCAAGCGGCCATCGGCGGCGTGCAGCAACAGCGTGTTCAGCTCGCCCCGATGGTCGTTGGACACAATCAAATCCAGACCTGGAATAGTCGTGCGGGACACCAGTTCTTCCAGTCGCCGCTCATTGAATGCCAGCAGTTCATAGATGCCGCCAGACGCACGCTGTTCCAGCGTGTAGTACGACGACAGCGTAGGCTGCACATCAAAATCCAACAACAACACGCGCAAGCCCGCATCGGCCAGCAGACCGCCCAGATTGGCGGCGGTCGTGGTCTTGCCCACGCCGCCCTTGGTCGAAATAATCGAGATAACCTGCATGGCTACACCTGACGCGCCAGACGCTCAAGCACCCATTGTTCGACTTCCACCGAGTTCCAGCCCACCGCCCGCACGCCCAGCCGCACGGTTCTGGGAAGCTCGCCTTTCTGCATCAGGTTATAGAGATGCGCTCGTTTGAAGCCGGTCTTGGCCTGGACTTCATCAAACCGCAAAATGCGGTGTTCGACTGGGGGATGTTCCTGGATTTGTTCGGGGTTCGACACGGCGTTCTCCTTGGCGCTGGTCAGCGCGAAACGGCAGGGTTTCCATGTCAACCGGAATCGGTGTAAATCGCCATCAACAATCCGAAATGTACGCTGACGGTTTGATGCTGGCTGCGTTCAAGCGACTGTGTTGTGATGGTATTTGTCAACGCCTGACGGACATGGATGGCCCGAGCGTCATGCGCTTGGGCGCAAGGTTCAAGATCGATTCGGTCTGCTGTGATGCGGAAAAGGTCTTACAGGGCGCGAAAAGGCGTTTTTTGCCCTCTGAACCTCAGGAATTGCCCCAAAAAACGCCTCTGTAAGACTTTTTTGGAATGCTGTTAGACCGAAAAAGCATCACAGCATTCGGGGCGGATGAGTCTGCCGCCCCGAATTTTGGATGGCGCTTCAGTGCATCGCCACGCACGCCTCTTCATCGACAGGCTCAACGTCAAACGACCTGTGTATCGACATCCGCCTCGACGCACCGCTCTGCGACCAATCGCGCGGCCAGATGCAGATTCGTTGGCCGTACGGCATGAATGGCCGGACGCTGCCCCAACTTCTCGTAGGATTGCAGCAAAGCGCGATAGACATGCCAAGAATCCAGCCCCATCGGCACATGCTTCATCACCGCCTGAACCAGCTTGTGTTTGAGCGGGTCAATCTGCCAGTTCGGTACGCGCTGTTCAAAACGAAGAACGCCGTCAGGAAGATCATGCGGAATTGATCGCTTCGGAGAACTACGCCAACCCGCTGGTGATGGCTATCCAGAACTCCGTGTTCACCAACAAGTACGCCGAAGGCAAGCGCTACTACAGTGGCTGCGAGTATGTTGACGTGGGCAAGCGCCTTGCGATCGAGCGGGTCAAGGAATTGTTCGATTGTGACTATGCCAACGTTCAGCCTCATTCTGGCACCCAGGCCAACGCTGCGGTGTTCCTGGCTCTGACCAGTTCTGGCGACACGGTGATGGGTATGAATTTGGCACAGGGTGGTCACCTGACCCACGGCAACCCATCCAACTTTTCTGGTCGTCACTACAAAATCGTGCCATATGTGCTCGATCCCAAGACCGGAATCATTGATTACGACGAAATGGAGCGCATCGTGCTAGGTTTTCGGGGGGGGATTACCGGGCCAAGCCCGGCAATTCATTTTCTCTTCTTGCTGCTTTTGCCCTGCTTGGGCAGCGCCTTGGCGGCGTCCTCCAATGCTCGCACATTGGCATTTGCACCTTCGGCCTCCAACAAGGCTCGCCGCTGGACGGCGAACTGCTCATATTGGTTCTCAGCGTGGGCGTCGGCCTGCTTCTTGGAGATGCGGCCTGCGCCGGCGAGCACATCGCGTTCGTTGAAGGTCAAGAAGGCATCGAGCCGCTGCGCCCAGTCCTTCAGGAACACCTCCTTGCGCCGACGAGCCTGATCCTCGGCAAAGTCCAGCCACATCGTGACGATGCGGTTGAGTTCGCTGATTTCCGATTCCCGCAGGTAATTCTTGGCAACGCTCACATCGGCCTTCTGTACGCTGCCGGATTTCCAGGTCGTCAGCCCCATGTTGGGCTGGCGGCTGTCGGCACGCTCGGCGATCAGTTCGGCGGCGGTCTTGCCGGTGACGGCGAAGTGCAGCTTGTTCTGGATAAAGCGGAAGAACTGGGTGGTTTCCGGCAGCGTGGGCGAATAGTCCGCCGCCATCGAAAATATCTCGCGCACTCGCAGGTACATCCGGCGTTCGCTGGCCCGGATGTCGCGGATACGTTCGAGCAGCTCGTCGAAACGGTCGGGAACGGCGGAACCGGCGACAGGCGGATTCTTCAGGCGTTCGTCGTCCAGCGTGAAGCCCTTGACCAGGTACTCCGCCAGGCGCTCCGTGGCCCAGCGGCGCAATTGTGTGCCCCGTGGGGAGCGCACCCGGTAGCCGACCGCCAGAATCGCCTCCAGGCTGTAGTAGGCCACCCGGTAGTTCTTGCCGTCAGATGCAGTTGTCAACCAATGGTTGACAACTGCATCTGGCCGCAGCTCCTCCTCGGCAAAGATTGCCTTCAGGTGCTTGGCGACGTTCTGCTTGCTGGTTTGGAACAACTCGGCCATGCCCGCTTGTGGCAGCCACAGCGTATCGGCTACGAAGCGGCATTCGACTCGGGTTCGCCCATCCTCGGTCTCGTAGAGTAGGAATTCGCCGGGTAGAGCTTGAAGTTGGTCGGTCATGAGCAATACCCGTGCGAAATCTGCAGGAAAGCAGGAATATCCGTCATCCATCTGCCCCTAAACCCACCCGGCCGACAGTGCCTCGGCCTGCGGCAACAACACTGTCTAGCTCGAAACCGAGGGTGCCGCCGTTGTTGTCGTTCTGTGCCATTGTTTCCTGTCCTATGCGCGCGCCGGGCCGCTCAGTACGACCAGAAGTTTTTTGCCATCGCTACTCATGAGCAAACACCGCTAACAGGCCGACGATGGCGGAGCGTGCCTGCTCCTTATCTGGGCTGGCCAACATCGTGCGCACCCTGTGAGCCAAGTCGTCAGCCGATGGCACCGATACCGCACTGCCGGTATGCGCCTCCCGCATACCGGCAGTGATCATCTTGGCGGGCGGGTCGTACTCCCCCCGCTCATACCGGCTGTTCACGCAGCCATTTTAGCAAGGGCAGATAGAGGTTTTCATGTCGGTGGTTGAGTGCCCGTTCGAGCAACTGCAGGTAATCGTCGTCTTCCAGGTATGCTTCGACGAAGGTCAGCGGTTGATTGCGCACGGAAAGTCAGCCACGCATTGCGCTCCAGCGGTGTCAGCTGCTCATCCAGCAACAAGGCTTTCGGGGTGATGATGTCTGAAGGTTGATGTGACATGACAAGGGGGCGTCGGCCAGCGCACTTACATCAGCGTAGGCAGTGTACGGATCATCCAAGAAACGCCATGTACGTCCATCAAAAGACACATATCAGCTTTGGGTCCAAGAATAGATCCAAGCACGCCAGTGACCTCTTGTAATATCATTTAAAAAAGATACGAATCAATAAACCCTTCTGTATTGGTAAATGACGGCAGAACCATGCGCATGCGCTGATGATGATGGGTGCTGATATAGTTGCAAACCGACGTATCGAGCATGTCGATACGATACAGAAAAACAAACTGGAGCCAGCATATGGCGCTGAATCTCGCAAAAACGGTCATTGCGTATTTGCAGGCCCGGCCCGGAGAAAAATTCACGGCCAGGGAAATTGCCAGGTGGATATTTGCGACTTATCCTGAGCAATGCGAGCAAAAACGCGCCAACAGCCTGAGGGGCCGGATCAGATCGGATGCCGATTTGATGCAGCAACTCGTCGCAGAAATCGGCTCGTCCCGCCAGCGCATACAGGCCAGATGCCCTGCTATCAAAACAACTGAAGGGAAACCACGCAGGTATTACTATTCGGAACAATCAGACAGCGCAGAGGTTGCCGCAGCCGAGGGCGAATGGGGGGCCGGCACAACCGATGGCAATACTTCAATTCCCGATGAACGCACACTGTATATCCTGCTCCCGCAATATCTCCGGGATGAATTTGGCGTTTTCTGCAAACGTATTGACGAAAAGCGCGCATCGAACAAACGCGGGCCCAATGGAAACCGATGGTTATATCCCGATATGGTCGGGTTGGAGGATTTGGGCGCGGACTGGCACCGGGAAGTACGCGAGTGCGTCAAACAGTATTCTGACAAGCGCACCAGAGTGTGGTCGTTTGAAGTCAAGCGGCTGATCAATCGCTCGAATGTGCGCGAGTGTTTCTTTCAGGCGGTGTCGAATTCGTCATGGGCCAATTTCGGCTATCTGGTGGCGGCTGAAATCAACGGGCAGGACACGTTGAAAGAATTGCGGATGCTGTTCGCAGCGCATGGCATTGGTGTTATCAAACTGGATGTTGACAATCCCGCTGACAGCCAGGTGCTGATTCCCGCGCGTGAACGCAATGAAATCGACTGGAACATGGTCAACCGGCTGGCTGAGGAGAATGGGGATTTCATGGCCTATGTCAAACTGGTCAGGCAGTTTTACCAGACCGGCGAGGCGCGTTCGAGGGATTGGGATGCGCCTGAAGGTGAACCGCCCACTCAATAGTAAGATGATTCCATGGGCGGCCTTGGGGCCTTACTCGGCGGCAAAAAACCACTCGCGTCGCGCAAACATTAGGCCGATGGCGTAGATCGCGAAAGCAATAAGCGCCGTCGCGGGCGCAGAAAGCTCGGCGTAGCCGCCGCCAAAAACGTGCAGCCCGATCCCGACGACCGCGGCCAAGATCCATGCGGTAATTCCGAGTGGATTAGGAACGTGGCTCGATCGAAATTCCAGAGTGCCGCCCGACAGGCGATCATAACGATCGCTCAGAATATGAGCCATGGCCACAGCGACCCACGCAACGACGAAGATACCTTGATAGGCCAAGGCCTGCAGGAGATAACTGAACACGTCAGCCAGCATCAGTACATAGACGATGGCACCCACCGCAATCGCCCAACCGATCCGCCCGAAGCGAAGCCGGCCAAACAGTTGGACAAGCGCCTCCAGATTGACGGCGGCGAGATAGTAATTCGCCGTGTTGATACGGGTCTGGCTAACCCAAACGAAGGCCAGGCCCCAGATCCCCATAAGCTTCAGCAGCGCGAGGAGTACGCTGACCTCCGAGAGCGCGCCGATATCCGGTACGGTGCCGATCATGAACATGCCGAAGAGCCCGCTGACCAAGAAGGCCATGGCATAGAACGGTATTCCGAAATTAAACCAGGCGTGATAGCCGACGTCTTCTTCTCGACCGTTGCGGGCATAATCGAAGGTGAACATCATCAGTACCCAGATGCCCATGTAATAGACGAAGCAGGACCACCAGCCACCAGCAGGCTCACCCGTCTGCGGCCCCAAGTTCAGCCACTTGTCGCTGTAGCCGTACTCGCCGATGGCGAGCGCGACGGCAACGATGAGGCCGAGGATATAGAAGGGCAACAGGACGCCGTTGAACTTGTCGAGCCAAGTCTGGATGCTGCCGAAGATGAGCGGCACACTATAGAGCACCACGATCAGCGCCGCTATGGGATAAGCGATCGACGGCGCGATGGTAGTGATGCCGACAGCAATGACCGCACCTTCGAAGACGGCGTAATAGCGAAACGACTCAGCACGGTATTGATGACGCCATAGACGATTATCGTCAGCACCAGGCCGATGATGGCGTTGCGCGTACCGAAATTGAGTGCCATCGCCGCGCCGACGACAACATAGAAGACGGCGCTGCATACCGCCCACCAAGCCATGGTAAGCGCCATCTTGGGCATGCGCTTGTCTGCAGGAACTGCCGTTGCAGAGTAGTCGAGGTCATCAACCTCAGTACTTGAAATCTGTCCAGCCATGATGTCTTCTCCTAGTATCGGTTAGATTTTCGAGGCTTGCCAGTGGCTACCCGCTGGCTATGCCTGCAGGTAGTTCCGCACCCTGTTCAGGAGTACAGCTCGATCAGCACGCGCTTGGAGCGCTTCTTGCATATTGACCTTCACGAACCGCGTTGGTGTGTTGGGTTGCATCTGGCCGATCAAATCCATGTCCGCGGAAATGACCGCCCCCAAGGTAAAGTACCCACCGCCCGACACCGCATCGCGGTGCAGGATGATCGGCTCGGTTCCGCCGGGAACCTGGATCGAGCCATAGGGATAGCAGCTGTCGACGATGTTCGACGGATCGGAACCGGCACCGAAGGGCTGCTTGCGCTCGACGAAGTCCAGCTTGCGGCCGCCCTTGAAGCGGTAGCCCATGCGGTCGGCTTCGTTCGCCACCTTCCATTCGTCGGCGAAGAAGTTTTCCAGCGATGCCTCCGTCACACGATGCCAGTAGAGGCCGGGCACCACACGCAGCACCACCGGCGAGCCAGCCGCACGCATATACTCATGCGCAAGGGATGCACCTTCAGTGTCAAGACGCCCCTTGCCGATCGGCAGTTCGTCGCCGACGGCAAGGGGTCGGCCCTTGAAGCCACCGAGAGCACCAATTGGATAGGTCGAGCGGCTGCCCAGCGCTTCGGGCACGTCGATGCCGCCAGAGACCGCGATGCAGATGCGCGCGCCGGATTTCAGGAAATCGAAGGTGAGCACCTGCCCCGCCTTCACCTTGAAGGCGGTCCAGCCGGGCTGGGGAGTACCGTCCACCTTGACCGGCATATCCGCGCCGGTGACGGCAACCAGCGCATCCTCGGTGAATTCGAGCTGCGGGCCGATGAAGACGGCTTCGAGGCCGGCTGCCCCCTCGTCGTTGCCGACGAGCAGGTTCGCGGCGCGCATAGCAAAGCGGTCCATCGCGCCGCCGACCGGGATGCCGAGATGGAAATAGCCGGGACGGCCGAGATCCTGGACGGTGGTCGCAAGACCGTGGTGGAGAACTTTAATGGCCATTGAGCGTACCCTCCAGCTTGGCGTTATAGCCGTCGATATCCTTCTGGAATTCCCTCAGGTCGAAGCTGAGCTCGCGGATCGGCGGGGCGAAGCGACCCTTGTCGACATCCTCCACCGACTGGTCGTAGGCGTCGCGGTCGATCGGCTTGAACTTGACGATGTCGCCGGGGCGGAAGAAGACCATGAAGTCGCGCAGATAGCTGATCGTCTGGGCCGGATCGAAGATCGGCATCGGCGTGATGCCGAACATCTGGTAGCCACCGGCCCCGCGTACCGAATAGATGGCGCCGAAGCAGCCGCCGTGGCCGACCGTCAGCCTGGGCGTATCGGTACGGGGACGCGGGTATTTCGGCACCTGGATTTGCCGCTTGCGCTCGACCATCTGGTACATGAAGGGCAAGCCGGCGACGAAGCCGACCATGGAGACGAACCAAGGCGAACCGGAATGGGCAGCGACGAAATCGTCAATCGAGCCGTAATTGTTGATGCGCGCGGCATAGTCGAGGTCGGTGCCTGACGGATCCTGATGGCGCTCGCGGAAACGCATCAGCGTCTCATGCGTCCACGGATCGTTGTAGAAGACCGGGATCTCGACGATGCGGGTCTTCAGCACTGGCTCGGCCTTTTCCGCCGCGCCCTCGATCGCCTTCACTTCCTCCAGGATGTCGTCGGGATGAATGACATCCGGGTCGAACTTGATCTGGAACGAGGCATTGGCCGGACAAATCTCGGTGACGCCCCTGATGCCGCTTTCCCGCACGCCCTTCGCCATGGAAAGGCTCTTGAAGAAGGCTTCGAGCGACATCTCCTCGCTGCATTCAACGAAAAGGTGCTCATCGCCGCCAAAAGTGTAGCGTGCCGTCATTTCTTCACCTCCTCAGAAATGGTGCTTGGCTGGGGAAAGTTGACTTCAAGCCAACTTTCGAGAAAGCGCGTGTGGAAGCGACCGGCAGCGACCTCTGCATCCGCGGCCAAGGCAGCATGGAGCGGAATCGTGGTTGGAATGCCGTCAATCTTCAGGCCAAGGAGGGCCTGCGCGAGATTCATCAGGCAGTCGTCGCGATCCGTGCCATGGACGATGAGTTTGCCCAGCAGGGAGTCATAGAACGGCGGCACCGTGTAGCCGTCGTAAAGCAGGGTGTCGAAGCGCGTGCCCCGGCTTTGCGGAGCACTGAAGCGCGCGATTGTGCCGGGACACGGAGCGAAGTTCTTGAATGGATCTTCTGCATTGATCCGGCACTCGATGGCGTGGCCGGTGGTGCGGATATCCTCTTGTCGAACAGAGAGCTTCTCACCGTCGGCAATCCGGAGCATCTCCTGAACAAGGTCGAGGCCAGTGATCATTTCGGTCACGGGGTGCTCGACCTGAATACGCGTATTCACCTCGATGAAGTAGAATTTTCGTGCTTCCTCGTCGTATAGATATTCCACCGTGCCGGCGCCGCGGTAGCCAACGGCCCGAGCGAGCGCGACAGCGCTTGCGCACAAACGCTTTCTGACATCATCCGGCAGACCGATGGCTGGCGCTTCCTCCCAGACCTTCTGGCGCCGTCGTTGCAGCGAGCATTCCCGTTCGTAGCAGTGCACAAAGTTTTCTCCGTCGCCGAGAATCTGCACTTCCACATGTCGCGCCTTCTGAACCAGCTTCTCGATGTAGAGGGTGCCGTCGCCAAATGCCGCTTCCGCTTCAGCAGAGGCCTGCGGAAACTGGCGTTTGAATTCCTCAAGGTCATGGACGATACGGATTACACGCCCACCGCCGCCGGCGGCCGCCTTGATCATCACTGGAAACCCAAGCGCTAAAACGAGTGCGACCGCCTCATCAGGATCTGCAATCCTTCCGTCACTGCCTGGAACGGTGGGAACGCCAGCCTTTTGCGCGACTTCGCGCGCGGCCACTTTGTCTCCAAGGAGGCGGATCGACGCTCCTGACGGCCCGACGAACTTCATCCCGGCCGCAACGACGGCGTCAGCGAAGTCTGCATTTTCTGCCAGAAAGCCATAGCCGGGATGCACTGCATCGACATTGGCCGACTTCGCAGCCGCCAAGACGGCCTCAACGTTGAGATAGGACTTCTTGGCGGCTGGGGGGGCGATCAGGATGGCTTCGTCGGCAAGTCGCACAGCAAGAGAATCGGCGTCGGCGGCGCTGTAAACCTGCACCGTTCGGAGCCCTAAAGCCTTGGCAGCACGGTTGATGCGTACTGCAATTTCGCCTCGATTGGCGATCAGGACGGAGCGCATGTTCATGCCTGCACCTCGGCCAGTGTTTGGCCTGCCATCACGGCGTCGCCATCATCGACCAGGAAACGAATGTTGAGCCCTGCAATTCCGGCGCAGATCTGGTGAAACGACTTCATCACCTCAATGAGACCGATGACATCCGTTGCTTCAACCGCATCTCCGTCGGCTTTTAAAACAGGGCTTTCGGGCGAAGCGCTCCGATAAAAAACGCCGGGTAAAGGTGACTTGATTTCAATCGTACTCATTTTTATTTTTCCTATGATTTTGTTGGGTGAAGCTATATGTTTGTGACAGGTTCAATGCGTATGCCGTGCGCGATCAGCGCTGCGTGCATTGCACTTGCAATTTCGAGGCAACCCGGTGTGTCGGAGTGAAAGCAGATCGACTCGAATTCGATATCAATGTCCGACCCATCGACGGTGCGCACGCGGCCGTCCACGCACGCACGGACGACCTTGTCGGCGACAGCCTGCGGGTCCAGTCGGCCACTGTGCCGCGTGAACACGATGGAGCCCGTATCGTCATAGTCTCGGTCGGCATAGAACTCCCGTACCGTGGGCTGTCCTGCCGCGATTGCCGCTCGGTAGGTTGTGGATACGCCCATGCAAAAGATGGAGGTGCCAGGTGAAGTGACGCGCATCGCCTCAACGAATGAGCGGGACATCGCCTCATTCCTTGCCAACTCCATATAAAGCGCGCCATGGGGCTTCACATGCCTGAGATTTGCGCCATGGCGGCGGCAGAACTCTCGCAGGGCACCTACTTGATACAGGATGTCATTGACGATCTCGTCGGCGCTGCCATGGATTCTTCTCCTTCCGAACCCTTGGAGATCCCGATAGCCCGGGTGTGCGCCAATGCTGATCCCACGCTGAACTGCGGCGCGCACCGTCGCATCCATCAGGTTCGGGTCGCCAGCGTGGAAGCCGGTAGCGATGTTCGCCGAACTGATGAACGTCATCAATTCAGCGTCGTCTGCACCCCCAAGGTGCCAGCAGCCAAACCCCTCTCCCATGTCGCAGTTTATGTCGACAACAGCGAGTGCCATGTCTCATTCCTCCCCGAATGACCCATTTGATCATCCCTATTTCAGTTCGAACTAGAATGGCAGTGAGAGGCGAGATTGTAAAATCATATAATTTGAGGACAATACACAGAACTTCTGATGCAATCGACACGAGCGGCTCACCCGCATTTTTACTAATAATGTTAATTGGTTACGGGTAATAAGGATGCTCTGAAGCACACTGTATGACTTTGAGCGTATTGATTTTTTTCGATAAATAAGGCAAGACTTCCAAAAATTACTGAGGCGTGATTATGCAGATAAAGATAAGTCTCCGTCAGATACGCTATTTCGTTGCGACGGCCGAACATAGGCAGATTTCCCAGGCGGCCATCGACCTTGGCATTTCGCAATCGGCCATCACCGGCTCGATCAAGGAACTGGAGCAGGTTGTTGGTCAGAGTCTTTTCAGCCGGTCAACCCAAGGAATGGAACTTACCGTCGCCGGCCGACAGTTCCTTTTTCACGCATACGAAATTCTGGAAAAGGTGCGCGAGGCGACCAACCTGCTTTTGCCGTCAAACGATTTTTCCGGCCGGTTGAATGTCGCGGCGACATACACGGTGATGGGGTACTTTCTGCCCAGTCATCTCGGACGGTTGCGGCGCGCCTGGCCGAACCTCGATATCCATCTCTACGAGGTTAACCGTGAAGCTATCGAGGAAGGTCTTCTGTCAAATCGGTACGATGTCGCGGTGTTACTGACTTCAAATATCATTAACTCGGATCTTTCGATTGAAACTTTGATCAGTTCCCGCCGTCGCCTTTGGGTGGCTGCGAGGCATCCGCTTCTATCTCGGAGTTCAGTGGGTTTGCGGGAAGTCGCCGAGGAGCCGTATATCATGCTGACGGTGGATGAAGCCGCACACACAACGCTGAAATACTGGACGACCACGCCGTACCGTCCGAACGTCGTATTGCGAACATCGTCTGTGGAGGCGATGCGATCATTGGTGGCCGACGGTCAGGGCGTGGCTATCCTGTCCGATATGGTGTTGCGGCCTTGGTCACTTGAAGGAAAACGCATCGAGACCATCGAACTGACTGACCTAATACCCTCAATGGATGTCGGTCTTGCCTGGCCACGCGACGCCCCCTTCAATCCTGCGTTGGAAGCTTTTCGCTCATACTTCAGGCAAACATTTTTTCTGCCACTCAGTCGATAGTGGAGCGTCACTCTAACTTCAAGAAATTAGCGCCGACTGCTCGAATAGGTGAGCAGCTTTCCGTCGGAAATGCTGTACCACAGGCCGTGGATGTCCCGCTGACACGAAGCGATGGCTTCCTTATTCGAGTTTGGCGTCGATCATATTGGAGGGATAAGGCAATGGCGGGATCGCGCTGTGCTGTGTCACTGCGCCTTACCCTGCACCAGCCGCCAGTCCTGGGCCTGCTGCTGCGTGTTCCACAGCCGCGCATAAAGCTCCCGCGGGCGAGCAGCGCGTCATGTTGGCCCTGCTCGACGAGGCGCCCCTGGTCGAGCACCAGGATGCGGTTGGCGTGGCGCACGTTCTTGAGCCGGTGGGCGATGACCACCACGGTGCGTCCGTGCGCAAGTTCCGCCATGGCGCGCTGGATCTCGGCTTCTGCTGAAGGGTCGACGCTGGCCGTGGCTTCGTCGAGTAGCAGGATCGGCGCGTCCTTGAGCAGCGCGCGGGCGATCGAAATGCGCTGGCGCTCTCCGCCCGACAATGACGCGCCGCCTTCGTCCAGCACGGTGTCGTAGCCCTGCGGCAAGGCTTCGATGAAATCGTGTGCTTGCGCTCGCCTGGCCGCGCTAATGGCCTGTTCGCGAGTGGCGTCAGGGCGGCCGATGCGCAGATTGTCCAGCACGGTGCCGGAAAATAGCAGCACGTCCTGAAACACCATGGCGACGTGCCGCTGCAGTGCGTGGGTGCCGATCTCGCGCAGGTCCACGCCCCCCAGGCGGATGGTGCCGCCGCTGACGTCCCACAGCCGCGCGATCAGGTGCACCAGCGTGCTCTTGCCCGCGCCGCTGGGGCCGACCACGGCGGTCAGGCCCTGGGCCGGAATGGTGCAGCTCACGCCATCGAGCGCGGGTGGTGCGTCTTTCTCGTTCGTGCCTTCATAGGTGAAACGCACATCCTCGAACGCGATCTCATGGCCTTGTGGCGACTTGGGCTGCGTGGGCTCAGTCAACGCAGGCTCGGCCAGCAGCGCCTCGATACGCCCCAGTGCCCGCTTCGCGAAGCGCAGCAGCATCGTGGATACGCCCACGTCGAACAGTTGCCGGTACACCGGCAGCGCCAGCACCAGGAACAGCACCAGCACTTCGGGGGCGAGTGTGCTGTTGCCCAGCCACCAGGCACCGGCCACGACCAGACTGGCGTAACCGGCTTCCAGCAGGAAGCCGTAGGCCGCCAGCCAGGGTGCCGGTTTGGATTCCACCGCCAGCATGGCCGCATGCTGCTCGCCAAGCACGGCTTCGAGGCGCTGC
The DNA here is from genome assembly GCF_001580025.1 of Ventosimonas gracilis. Lineage (GTDB taxonomy): Bacteria > Pseudomonadota > Gammaproteobacteria > Pseudomonadales > Pseudomonadaceae > Ventosimonas > Ventosimonas gracilis. The sequence continues at coordinate 17,966 of NZ_LSZO01000145.1, forward strand.
CAGGCCTGGCCGAAGCGGCCAAAGCCGCGGATCACCGCGATGCCCTGTACGTATTCGAGCAGGGCCGCGTGCGCGCGGGCATTGGCGGTGATCACGCGCGCGCCAGGTCGCGCCAGCACCTGCTGGGTCCAGACCAGCGCGCCGAAGGCCAAGGGCAGCCCCACCACCATCACCAGTGCCAGCCGTAGATCGACCCAGAACAGGAACAGCGCCAAGAATAGCGGCATCGCGATGCCCGACACGAACACGCCGAGGAAATGCGACCACAGGTTCTCGACCAGTTCCAGGTCGGAGGTCAGGCGCGCGCCCAGGTCGCCGCCGCGCTGGCGGCCAAACCAGCCCATTGGCAGGCGGCGCAGATGGTCGGCCACGCGCAGCCGGGCCTCGCCCATCATCGCGTAGGCACCGTTGAACACCAGCGGCATGGCGATGCAGCCAGCCGCGATGCGCAGCGCCACGCAGGCGGCCATCGCCAGACCGATGAACAGCGCACCCTGTGCCGTTGCGCTGCCAGCGAACACGTCGCGCAGCAGCAGGTACAGCAGCGGGTACGGCGCGGCGGCGAACAGGCCTTCGAGGACTGAGCACGCTAGGCCGCGCAGCAAGCGCGGATCGCGTGTGCCGGAGAGGCGAAAACCGGACTGCACCAGCTCGCGGATCATGGCTGTACCTCCTGCGGGGCGCTAAGCGACCAGTGCCGCGCTTGTTCGTGGTCGCGCCACAGTCGCTGGTAGACGGCGCAGTCCCTCAGCAATTCGTCGTGCCTGCCCTGGGCGGCGACACGGCCGCCGTCCAGCACGACGATGTGGTCGGCGTGCATGACGGTACGCAGCCGGTGGCCAATCATCAGCACCGTGCGGCCCTGGCGCAGTTCGTCCAGCGCCTGCTGGATCAGCGCCTCGTTCTCGGCATCGACGCTGGCGGTGGCCTCGTCCAGCAGCAAAATGGGGGCGTCCTTGAGCAGCGCACGGGCGATCGACAGGCGCTGGCGTTCGCCGCCGGACAGCCGCGCGCCGCGCTCGCCCAGCGGGGTGTCGTAGCCCTGGGGCAGCGCCAGAATGAAATCGTGCGCCCGCGCTGCGCGGGCAGCGGCCTCGACCGCTGCGTCGCTAGCATTGGACCGGGCCATCCGCAGGTTGTCGCGCACCGTGCCGTCGAACAGCACCACCTCCTGGAACACGATGCCGAGCCGGCCCAGCAGCGCATCCAGCGGCCATGCGCGCACGTCCACGCCGCCCACGCGCAGGGTACCGGCCTCGAACTCGTACAGGCGCGCGACCAGCCGCGCCAGTGTGCTCTTGCCCGAGCCGCTGGGGCCGACCAAGGCGGTCACTTGACCGGCCCGGGCCGTGAAGCTCACGCCGTCGAGCGCCAGCCGATTGCCGTAGCGGTGGCGCAGGTCGGCGAACTCGATGTCCAGGGTTCCGTCAGGAACTTGCGCCACGGCGCTGTCGGCCAGTGTCGGCGCGGCCAGCACCTCGTTGATGCGGCCCAGCGATTCACCGCGATGCATCTGTTCGCCCAGCGCAAAGGTCAGCCGCAGCAGCGGCATCAGCACCGCAGGGGCCACCAGCAGGAAAAGCACATAGGTCGGCAGATCCAAACTTGCCTGGGCGTGCAGCCAAGCGCCCAGCGGCGCGACCACCACCAGGTTGGCCGTCAGAAGCCCAACGAACAGCACCCAGCCGCTGGCACTTTCCAACGCGTAACCGCTTACCCAATCCACCGCACCGCGCACGGCAGCGGCCAGTTCACCGAAGTTACGGGCATCCAGCCCGAAGCTCTTGACGACATGCACGCCACGCACGAACTCGCCGACTTGGTCGGCGATGCGCTTTTGCAGCGCGCTCCACGCGCGCATCTTCTGGGCACCACGGCGCATAAACCACCACTGCGCCAGCAGCGCCAGCGGCAGCGGCACCAGCGCGGCCAAGGCCAGCCGCCAATCGGTCGCGAACAGCAGAGCCAGGGCCGCCAAGGGCACCGTGGCCGCGGCCACCGCATCGGGCAGCATGTGGGCATAGAAGCCTTCGAGGCTGTTCACGTCGTCGTTGAGCGTACGTCGCAGGCTGCCCGAACCACGCCCGGCGAAGAACGACAGCGGCACCTCGCCCAGCCGACGCGCCATCGCCAGCCGCAGCCGGTGCTGGATGGCGAAGGCACCGGTGTGGGCCAGCACGTGGCTCGCCGCCATCAAGGCCCAGCGCAGCGCCAACAGGCCCAGCATCCACCCCAGCAGCGGCCAGAGCGCCGCCATGTTGAACGGCCCGCCCGAGAGCAGTTCCAGCGTGATCCGGTAGATGAACCAGAACGGCGCGATGCTCAGCGCCGCCGAGGCAACGGCCGTGACGAGCGCGCCGCTCAGAGGCCACGGCGCGATGCGCAGCAAGCTTCCGAAGCTCAGGGGCCGATCGCCGCGGATGGGAAGCGACTCGTCGTGACGTGAAGACTGCATGGTTCTCCATGGCCCGAAGGCTTTAGCTCGCGCCCACCAGTTGCAGCGCACAGGATCGGGCTTGCTCGGCAGAGCAGGCCACGCGCACGGGCACGCGGTAGGCCTTTTCCAGCGGCTCCAGCATCGCCTGCACGTGAGGCAGGGCATTGGCGTCGCCGCACAGCAACACCATGCCCCGGCAATGCGCGCCGAAGGCCTCACGGTGCGCCTTCAGCCACAGCACGGTCTTCTTGCGGCCATCGGGGTCCCCGCGTTCACCCGGCTCTGGCAAGCGCTCATACAACAGGACGAAAACTTGCCCGGCCTGCATCAGCGTCTCCATGTCCGCCAGCCACTGCTCAATCTGCGCGGCGGACGATGGCATGGCCGGCATACGCACCACGGGCAGCGCGGACGTGTCCAGGAATTGGGTCGATCCGGGCATCATGTGCCTCCTGACAGAAATCTTGATGTCTAATTGTAAGTGAATTACAAATGATTTTCATTAATATTTTATCGACAAAGATCCCTCGATCAGCAAGCTCAGGATTCAGAGCGCCGAGAGCCGGGACGATACCTGCCAGCAGGCAGCCCCAGAAGGAGGTGGCAAACAGCCGGGAGCTGCTCACCACAAAGATCATCCGGTCGCCGGCACCAGCCTTTCGAGGTGAGGAGTTCTGCGAGACTGTTCGCCTCTTTCGCAAGTGACCTATAGGTCTGAACGTCCTCGCTGCCTTTATGGGGCGAGACGTGAACAATGGTCTGATCGCCGAATTCCGTTGCGGCGTATTCGAGCGTTTCCGGCAGCGTCGCGTGGCCAAAACGGGAGGTCGAGGGTCAGAGTCATATCGGTTCAGCTCGTTGAAATGACCAGCCAACGCCTCCTCACGTGCAGTTGGACGCACTGCCGAGGCGGTCGCGTTCGAATCCTTAGGTGGCGGGAGCCGCTGACGGCTCTTCACCACGTCGTTTCCTTGTCAAGACCTGTCACTTTCTTTAAGAATGATGCTTGATGAATACAAAAGTATTTTTTAACCAAGTAGGGAAATAGGTAAACGCCATGAGTCTGCTACCTTGGCAATATATCAATACCGTGCTGCTGGATATGGACGGCACCTTGCTTGATTTGCATTTTGATAATTATTTTTGGCTTGAATATCTGCCCGCTTGTTATGCCAAACAACAAGGCATGACATTAAGCGAGGCAACAGGTTATTTGCACGGGTTATTTCGTCAGCATGGCGGAACGCTTAATTGGTATTGCACGGATTTTTGGAGCGCCAAGCTTTCGCTGCCGATTGTTAAGCTCAAACAACAAGTCGCTGAGCGCATTGCGGCTCGCGAAGGCACTTTAAATTTCTTGACGGCATTGCAACGGGCGGGTAAACGTTTAATTTTGGCGACCAATGCGCACAGTGATTCGCTTCATTTAAAAATGCAGCGAGTGCCGCTTGACGCTTATTTTGAACGAATGATTAGTAGTCACCATTACGGTTATCCCAAAGAAGATGCGCGGTTTTGGACGGCGTTAAGCGAAGACCTCAAGCTCAATCCGGCGCGTTGCCTGCTGATTGACGACAGCCTCGCGGTGCTGCGCAGTGCGAGGCGATTTGGCATTTTGCATCTTTTGGCGGTCAAGCAGCCGGATAGCCAATTACCGCCAAAAGACACCGAAGAATTCGCCGCCGTCCACGACTGGCCGCCGTTACTGCGCGGCCTTGGCATCAAAGACGATGCGCCCGCCCAGTAGTGTGTAGCGCACCTCGCCGCGCAGGGTCTTACCGATAAACGGGCAGTTGCGACCGCGTGAATACCAGCGCTCGCCCGCGCAAAAATCCTGCGTTGGTTTAAACAGCACTAAATCCGCACTGCATCCGGCGGCAATCTTGCCCGCAGGCAGGCGCAGCGCGCTCGCCGGGCCCTTGGTTAAACGCGCAAGCAGGGTGGATAAATCCAGCAGGTCGTCTTGCACCAAGGACAATGCCAGCGGCAGCAGCAGTTCGATGCTGCTGATGCCAGGTTCGGTGCTGGCAAATGGGGCGTTTTTCGCGTCCGCTTCGTGCGGCTGGTGATGGCTGGCGATGGCATCAATTGCGCCGCTTTTCACCGCTTCGAGCAATCCGGCGCGGTCGGCGGCGCTGCGCAGCGGGGGCTGCACGTGGTAGAGGCTGGAAAAATCCGCCAGCGCTTCATCGGTCAAAAGCAATTGATAGAGCGCCACATCCGCCGTCACGGGCAGGCCGCGTGCTTTGGCATCAGCGATCATCCGTGCGCTGCGGGCGCAGCTTAGGCCGGAAAAATGCGCACGTACACCGCTTTGTTCCACCAATAACAGATCCCGCGCCAGCGCCACGGTTTCCGCACTTTCCGGGATGCCTGCCAAGCCTAAAAAACTCGCCACCTTGCCTTGGTGAGCCAAGCCGCCTGTGGCGAGCGCTTTATCTTGTGGGCGAAAAATCACGGTTAAATCAAAGGTTGCTGCGTATTCGAGCGCGTGCAGCAGCAATTGGTTGTTGTCAAAGCCGCCAAGCCCTGCGCTAAACGCTACGCAGCCGCTGTCTTTAAGTGCCATCAGTTCGGCCAGACGTTGCCCTTGCATGCCTTGCGACAGTGCGCCAATGGGAAAAACTTTGGCGTTGCCCGCTTCACGGGCGCGGTCGAGGATTAAATCGACCACGGCGCTGCTGTCCGTCACCGGTAGGGTATCCGGCGTGCAGCACAGGCTGGTGACGCCTCCTGCGCTAGCGGCGCGGGTTTCGCTTTCGATACAGCCTTTTCGCGTAAAGCCCGGCTCGCGCAGCGAGGCGGCCAGGTCAACCAGTCCGGGCGCTGCAATCAGCCCGCGCCCGTCGATGCGCAAATCCTGCGAAAAATTACTGGGCATATGCCCTAGCGCGGCAATTTTGCCCTGTTGCAAGTAAAGCTCGGTAACGCGGTCAAGCCCGCTGGCCGGGTCGATCACCCGTGCGCCGCTGATATGGATTTGCATCAGTGCTCCTCCCGTTGCTGGCGACGCGCGGTCTGCCCGCTCATACACAAGGACAGCACCGCCATGCGCATGGCAATGCCGTAGGTGACTTGGTTAAGGATGATGGACTGCGCGCCATCGGCGACCTCTGAGGCAATCTCCACGCCGCGGTTAATCGGCCCTGGGTGCATGACTAACGCATCCGGTTTGGCGGCTTTAAGCCGCTGCGCGGTTAAACCGTAGCGGGCGAAAAATTCGCCTTCCGATGGCAGCAAGCCGCCTTGCATGCGCTCACGTTGCAGGCGCAGCATGATGATGACGTCCACATCTTGCAGCCCGCGCTCAATATCGCTAAACACGCGCACGCCGTATTGTTCGATGCCGACCGGCAACAGGGTTTTCGGCGCAATGACGCGAATATCGGCGCAGCCTAAGGTTTTTAGCGCCTGCATATTGGAGCGGGCGACGCGCGAATGCAGCAGGTCGCCGACTATGGCGACTGATAAGCTGGCGACATCGCCCTTGTGACGGCGGATGCTGAGCATATCCAGCATGCCTTGGGTGGGGTGCGCATGCCTGCCGTCGCCGCCGTTAATCACCGCAATGTGCGGGCAGACTTCGCGCGCGATAAAGTGCGCCGCGCCGGAATCGGCATGGCGCACCACAAAAATATCTGCGCCCATCGCCTCCAGATTGCGTAGCGTGTCCGTTAGCGTCTCACCCTTGCTGGTTGAGGAGGTGGCAATGTTGAGCGTGATGACATCCGCCGACAGCCGCTTGGCTGCCAGTTCAAAGGTGGTGCGGGTGCGCGTGGAGTTCTCGAAAAACACATTGCACAAGGTTTTACCGCGCAGCAGCGGGACTTTTTTTACCGCGCGCGAACCGACTTCCAAAAACGAGTCGGCGGTATCCAGCAAGTCGGTCAGTAGCGCCCGCGGCAGACCGTCCAAGGTTAAAAAATGGCAAAGCTCGCCGTTTTTATTGAGTTGCAGATGACTCATCGGCTGTCTCGCAGTTCGAGGATAAGAGGCGCAGGACCGCTCAGTTTGACCCGCGTCCCCTCCGGCAGGCTAAGCGCCGCGCCGGTTACATCGGCGCGGATGGGCAATTCGCGGGCATTTAAGTCAAGCAGGCAGACCAAGGTGACGCTGGCCGGTCGGCCGTAATCGAACAGTTCATTCAGCGCCGCGCGGATGGTGCGGCCACTCATCAGTACATCGTCCACCAGCACCAAATCAGCACCGTCCACGGCAAAGGGCAATGCGCTGGGGCGGATTTGCGGATGCAGGCCGCTGTGTTCAAAATCATCCCGGTAAAAGGAAGCATCCAGCACGCCAAACGGCGCGGCTTCTTGTTTCAGCTCGCGCAGCAGTGCTTTGGCAATCCACACGCCGCCGGTATGAATGCCGACAAACTGCGGTTGGTTGATGGGTTTGCGCCGCAGATGCTCACGCAGCGTAGCGGCCATTTCGGGCAAGAGTTCAGCAGGTTGCGGCAGGTTCAAGCGGTTGTCCTTTTGGTTGGTTTTGCAAAAAGCCTTCAACAATTAAAGCAGCGGCCAGTGCATCAATGGGTTTATTGCGCGATTTGCGCCCGCCGTCTTGGCTTAACCGCTCGTCGCGCGCGGCAAAGCTGCTTAAGCGTTCATCGTGCAGATGCACCGGCAGGTTAAAGCGCCCGTGCAGGCGGCGGGCGAATTTTTCCGCTCGCTGGCTGATGTTACCTGCCGAGCCGTCCATATTCAGCGGCAGGCCGACGACCAGCGCATCGGGCTGCCACTCGCTGAGCAGTTTTGCAATGTCATCCCAATTGGGCACGCCGTCACGGGCTTTAAGTACCGCCAGCTCGCGCGCCCCGCCGGTCACGCTTTGCCCCACGGCTACGCCGATTTTTTGAGTGCCGTAATCAAAGCCCAGCACCCTGTTCATCAGGCATGTCCCAATTGCGGGGCGATTTGCGCAAGGCTGATGCCAAGCTGCGCTGCTGCCGCATCCAGGCGTTTATGCCAAGGCAGATCGAAGAGGATTTCACGGCTGGCGGGCGTGAGCAGCCAAGCGTTTTGCGCCACTTCGTTATCCAGTTGACCGACATCCCAAGCGGCGCAGCCCAGCACCACCAGATGATGATTAAGGCGCTCGTCGCCACCGGCAATGGCGAGCAGCACATCTGGCGACGTGGTCAGCGCCAAATCGCCCAAGGGCAGGGTGGAGCTGGCCACAAAGCTCGCCTCGTGCAGCACAAAACCGCGCTCGACCTGCATCGGTCCACCGGCATAGACCGGCAGATGGGTGCAGTGCTCAGGCACCGTTTCATCCGGATGCAATTGGCTTAATAAATCGGCCAAGTTAAGGCCGTTGGGGCGATTAACGACCAGCCCCATACTGCCGTGCTCGCCGTGTTCGACCAGATAAATCAGGCTCTTGGCAAACTTGGGGTCGCGCATCTGCGGCATCGGCAGTAAAAAATGGTTTTTCAGTGTATTGGTTTCGTACATAGCGTTAACGTCAGATTGCCGTCTTAATGCAGACGAGCCTAAAAGCCGATTCTACGCGCAGCCGGGGATTAAAAGCGAAGGATGTCGCTTAACCGACTTGGCTTGTGTCTTCAGGCCGCGCGCCTCTTGCATTGACTTAAAGCAAGCCTTTGGCGCGATACTATGCGCTTTTTTGCCGCGCTCGCCCTGTCTTGGCTTTGCTCTTATAATTTGCTCCCGTCCGTAAATGCTGCCTTGTTGCGCCAAGTGGCAGCCTTTGCGGGTAGCCTTGCTGTGGAGCTTCTGCCGTGAATACAGCCATCAATCCTGCTGGTTCTTATAACTATAAAGTGGTTCGCCAATTTGCCTTGATGACGGTTGTCTGGGGCATTTTGGGTATGGGTATGGGCGTATTTATCGCCCTGCAACTGGTATTTCCCCACTTTAATTTTGACTTGCCCTGGACGAGCTTTGGCCGTCTGCGCCCGCTGCATACCAATTTGGTGATTTTTGCCTTTGGCGGCTGCGCCTTGTTTGCCACTTCTTACTACGTGGTGCAGCGCACTTGCCAAACAAGGTTAATTTCCGACGGTTTAGCCGCCTTTACCTTTTGGGGCTGGCAGGCCGTTATTGTGCTGGCGGGGCTTTCGTTGCCTTTGGGTTTGACCAGCTCCAAAGAGTACGCAGAGCTCGAATGGCCGATTGATATTCTGATTACCATTGTTTGGGTCGCCTATGCGCTGGTGTTTTTCGGCACCATCGTCAAGCGCAAATCCAGGCATATCTATGTCGGCAACTGGTTTTACGGCGCGTTTATCGTGGTCACGGCGATGTTGCATATCGTCAATAACATCGAAATTCCGGTGACTTGGTTTAAATCCTATTCAGTCTATGCCGGTGCAACCGATGCCATGATTCAGTGGTGGTACGGGCATAACGCGGTCGGGTTTTTCTTGACCACCGGCTTTTTGGGCATGATGTATTACTTTGTGCCAAAACAGGCCGAACGCCCGGTTTATTCCTACCGACTTTCGGTCGTTCACTTCTGGGCGCTGATTACCCTTTATATCTGGGCAGGCCCGCACCATTTGCACTACACGGCATTGCCGGACTGGGCGCAGAGCCTTGGTATGGTGATGTCGGTCATCCTGCTCGCGCCGTCTTGGGGCGGCATGATTAACGGCATGATGACGCTCTCCGGTGCCTGGCACAAATTGCGTGATGACCCGGTGTTGCGCTTTTTGGTGGTGTCCTTGGCCTTCTACGGCATGTCCACCTTTGAAGGGCCGATGATGGCGATTAAAACCGTCAACGCGCTGTCGCACTACACCGACTGGACCATTGGTCACGTGCACGCCGGTGCCTTGGGCTGGGTGGCGATGGTATCGATTGGCTCGCTCTATCATTTAATCCCGCGTGTCTATGGCTTAACCCGCATGCACAGCATCGGCCTGATTAACGCGCATTTTTGGCTCGCCACCGTCGGCACGGTGCTCTATATCGCCTCGATGTGGGTCAACGGCATTACCCAAGGCTTGATGTGGCGCGCCGTTAATGAAGACGGCACGCTGACCTATTCCTTTGTCGAAGCCTTGGTCGCCAGTCACCCCGGCTTTGTGGTGCGCGCTATTGGCGGCGGCTTCTTCGCCTTCGGCATGCTATTGATGGCCTGGAATACCTACAAGACCGTCCGCGCGGCCAAACCGGCCAGCGCACAAAGCGCCGCATTGATCCCGGCGGGAGCACACTGATGAAACACGAAGTTTTTGAGAAAAACATTGGTCTGCTGCTGTTTGGCATGGTGCTGGCGGTAAGTGTCGGCGGCTTGACGCAAATCGTCCCGCTGTTTTTTCAGGACGTGACCAATCAGCCGGTCGCTGGCATGAAACCCTACACGGCGCTGCAACTGGAAGGCCGCGATATTTACATCCGCGAAGGCTGCGTCGGCTGCCATTCGCAGATGATCAGACCGTTCCGCGCCGAAACCGAACGCTACGGCCATTACTCGGTCGCCGGTGAAAGCGTGTGGGACCATCCGTTCCTTTGGGGATCCAAACGCACCGGGCCTGATTTAGCACGGGTCGGCGGGCGTTATTCGGATGAATGGCACCGCGCCCATCTGTACAACCCGCGCAACGTGGTGCCGGAATCCATCATGCCGTCCTACCCCTGGCTGGTGGAAAACCAGCTCGACGGCAAAGACACCGCCGCGAAAATGCGTGCACTTCGCGCCGTCGGCGTGCCTTATCAAGATGAAGACATTGCGGGCGCTGCGGATGCGGTTAAAGGCAAATCGGAAATGGACGCGCTGGTCGCCTATCTACAAGGCTTAGGCACCGCCATTAAAAGCAAGAGGTAAGCAACATGAGCATTGGCATGATTCGCGGCTTAGGCACGCTGGTGATTTTTATCGCCTTTGTTGGCATGCTGCTGTGGGTATTTAACGGCAAGCGCAAAAAAGATTTTGAACAGGCCGCCATGCTGCCCTTGGTGGATGACGATGCCGAACTGAGCGCCAAACCCGCCGAAGAGCAACAGGCAAAAAGCCAGGGCAAGCCTGCTGGAGAACACCCATGACCCCGTTTTGGAGCCTGTACGTCAGCCTGCTGTCGATAGGCACATTGATTGGCTTGACTTGGCTGCTGTTTGCCACCCGCCGTGGGCAACGGGCGGATGCCGACAACAATATCGTCGGCCACTCGTTTGACGGTATCGAGGAATACGACAACCCGCTGCCGAAGTGGTGGTTTATGTTGTTTGTCGGCACCATCGTCTTTACCGTGGGTTATTTAATCCTTTACCCGGGCTTGGGTAACTGGAAAGGACTGTTCCCCGGCTATCAAAGTGGCGAACAGTTCACCGATGGGCAAAAAGGCTGGACGGGCGTGCACGAGTGGGAAAAAGAAATGGCGCGTGCCGATGCCCGCTTTGGCCCGATTTTCGCCAAATTCGCCGCCATGCCCATAGAGGAAGTCGCCAAAGACCCGCAGGCGCTGAAAATGGGCGGACGCTTGTTTGCCTCCAACTGCGCCATCTGCCACGGCTCCGATGCCAAGGGCGCTTACGGCTTTCCCGATTTAACCGATGAGGTTTGGCGCTGGGGCGGCACGCCGCAAGACATCAAAGCCAGCATCATGAACGGTCGCCACGGCGTTATGGCACCTTGGGGCGATGCCATCGGCGAAGCGGGCGTGCGCAACGTTGCCGCCTATGTCTTGAGCGAACTGGCAAAACGCCCGCTGCCCGCTGATGCCAAGGCCGACCTTGCCGCTGGCAAGCAAACCTTCGCAACCATCTGTGTCGCCTGCCACGGCCCGGAAGGCAAAGGCATGGCCGCCTTGGGTGCACCGGATTTAACCCGCCCGGATGCCTTTATCTACGGCACCAGCTACGCGCAAATCCAGCATACCGTGCGCCACGGCAGACAAAACCAAATGCCCGCCCAAGCCGAACTGCAAGGGAACGACAAAGTGCACTTGCTCGCGGCCTATGTGTACAGCCTGTCGCACAAAGGTGAAGGGCAGACGCCGTAATCTGACACGCACAGCCGCCGCCATTCGTGCGGCGGCGTATTCCTGAAGATTGCTGGACACGCGCGAATTTCAGCGGGTATCCGGCTGGGCGCCGTGACTTATGCCTTGTTATAAAGCGAAGGACTACCCTCGGGGCGGGTTTTAAAGCGCCGGTGCGCCCACAGGTATTGTTCGGGATGCGCTCTGATGACTTGTTCCAGCCATTGGTTGATACGCAGGCAATCGGCCTGTTCACTTTCCCCGGGGAAATCCGCAAAAGGCGGATGAATCACCAAGCGATAACCACGGCCATTGGGCAGACGCTCTTGGGTAAAGGGTAAAACCCGCGCCTTGCCTAATCGAGCCAAGCGGCTGGTCGCTGTGACTGTAGCCGCCATTACGCCAAACAGCGGCACAAACAGGCTGTGTTTGCGTCCGTAGTCTTGATCCGGCGCGTACCAAAGGGCGCGGCCTTGGCGCAAAAGGCGCAGCGCTGCGCGTACATCCTCGCGCTCAATCGCCAAGGAATCGGCGTTATGCCGCTCACGCCCGCACCGTTGCAACCAGTCAAACAGCGGGTTGTCATGGGTGCGGTACATGCCATCGATACTGTGCTGCCCGCCCAGCAAGGCCGCGCCGATTTCAAGCGTGGTAAAGTGCGCGGCCATTAAAATGACCCCTTGGCGCTCTTGCTGCGCCTGTTTGAGATGCTCCAGCCCTTCGATAAGACCTAGCTTGCGCAAACGGGCAAGCGGCCACCACCAGCTTATCGCCATCTCAAAAACCGCCATGCCGGTCGAGGCAAAGTTCTCTTTAGCGAGGCGTTCGCGTTCGCTTTCGTCAAGCTCAGGGAAGCACAACTGCAAATTACGCTGCACAATCTGCCGCCTGCGCTGCGCCAATCGGTAAACCACCGCGCCCAAGCCACGCCCCAATTTAAGCAGCAGGCTAAAAGGTAACTGCGCAAGCAGCCAGAGCAGGCCAAACCCCATCCACATAGGAAAGTAGCGCGGATGCAAAAAGGCAGGACGAAAATGGGGAGCGGCCATTGCAGGTCTTTATCAACAATATGGGCGGGGGATTTTAGCGGTCTGTGCTTATCGGCGGCACTACCTTGTAATTTTGATTTAACGTGCGGGAATTTAAGCCGTTCGTATGCCGTCCCAGCAACTTGGCAAACTGGCTGTCGTAAGTCTTTCCATTAAAAATGACGGGATGCAGCTCTAATCGGGGTCTGCCAAAACCAAAACGCGGCGGCAACACTTTCCCCCAGCTGAACGCTTCAGCAGGCACCTTCGTCCCTGCTGGCTCAATCAGCAATATCACAGCGCCCTCGCGCTCAATAATAATGGTCAAGTTACCATTGCCGTATAAATCAGCAATGGGTGAATTCGCGCGGATAAGCAGATCAATTTCATGCGGCTTGTAACTCGAAACCTTCGCCCGGTTTGGCAGTAGACCCAATAAAAAGCGCCCTACAATGATTTTTTCTGAGGCTTTTTCCAGCTCCCTTTGATTGGCATTGAGACAAGCGGCCAAGCGGTCAACCTGATCCATGTCAAACTGCTCAGGCGGGAAATACAACGTACGCCCTGCACGCGTAATTTGTTCACGAAGATCAGGGGGCATCTGGTGCAGATAATTAAGCAGATACTTGTCATGGTTTTTGTAAAGAATGCTTGTTAGCACAATACCGCGATAACGATAACGAATATCTAACCAAGCAATACCGGCCAGAGTAGGGTCATAAGGCCTGGCATCAATCACAAACTCGCCATCCGGGCAATCAAGACGGGCAATCAATTGATAGCTAGCCAAAGTAATACCCGGCCATATCAAACCGAGCAACAGCAACGCGCAGGATAATATCAAAATAGTCATGATCATTAGCGTTATCGGCTTTGCACATAGAGCAAAGGGTTTCACTGATCGTTGATTGACGCGGGCTTAGTATAAGTCGAAGGGCATCGGCTTGCACTGTGCCAACCGCCGCGCTATAAGTTGCAGCCCTTTCCATCTGCTGTACAAGGTGCTTATGAGTCAAGCCGATACCCCGCCCGCTTTTGTCCTTAAGGGCAGCATGCTGGCCATCAGTATTTTGCAGCTGGAAACCGGCGACCTTGAGCAAATCGATAACGCTTTGCAGGAAAAAGTCGAGCAGGCCAAGGATTTTTTCCAGCATATCCCGCTAGTGCTGGCGCTCGATAAACTGCCCGAAGACAGCGCGATAGACTTGCCCGCCGTGCAGCGGTTGTGCCAGCAGCACGGCTTAAAGATTATGGCGCTGCGCACGGAACAAGCCGCCCATATCGCCCTCGCACAGTCACAACAACTTTGTGTACTGCCGCCTTCTGGCATGCGCGAGAAATTCATTAGCTTAAATGAAGGCAATCCGCAGCCCGTCGCCGAAAAAATCGTAGAAGACGCCGCGCCCAAATTACCCACCCAATTTATTACCAGCCCGGTGCGCAGCGGTATGCAAATCTATGCCGAAGACCGCGATTTAGTGGTGCTTGCGCCGGTCAGCACCGGTGCGGAACTGTTGGCCGATGGCAATATCCATATCTGGGCGCCGATGCGCGGACGGGCGCTCGCGGGCGTGAAAGGCGATGCCAGCGCCCGTATTTTCTGCCAGCAACTTGCCGCCGACTTGCTCTGTATCGCCGGTATCTACAAATTGGGGGAAGACTTGCGCCGCGACCCGCGCTGGGGGCAATCGGCGCAACTAATACTGGACGGGGAGCAGTTGAAAGTCAGCCCTCTTTAGCTGATACTTCGCCGATTTTCATATTTTTTAGCGAATTTAGCCCGATTTCTTCGGCTAAGAACGGGGGGTAACAGCTTGGCAAAGATACTGGTCATCACTTCCGGCAAGGGCGGGGTGGGTAAAACCACCACCAGCGCCGCCATCGGCACCGGGCTTGCCTTGCGCGGCCATAAAACGGTCATCGTGGATTTTGACGTGGGGCTGCGCAATCTTGACCTTATCATGGGCTGCGAGCGCCGCGTGGTGTATGACTTTGTCAATGTGATCAATGGGGAAGCCAGCCTTAAGCAAGCGCTGATTAAAGACAAGCGCCTGGAAAACCTCTACATCCTCGCCGCCAGCCAAACGCGCGACAAAGACGCTTTGTCGCTCGAAGGCGTGGGAAAAGTCATCAACCAGCTTTCTGAAGTGTTCGATTACATCGTCTGCGATTCGCCCGCCGGTATCGAAAAAGGCGCGCATCTGGCCATGTATTTTGCCGATGAAGCGATAGTCGTCACTAACCCGGAAGTCTCCTCGGTACGCGATTCCGACCGCATGCTGGGCTTGCTCGCCAGCAAATCCCGCCGCGCGGAAAAAAACCTGTCGCCGATTAAAGAACACCTGCTGCTGACCCGCTACGACCCAAGCCGCGTCAACAAAGGCGAGATGCTGAGTATTAAAGATGTCGAAGAAATCCTCGCCGTTCGCTTGATTGGTGTTATTCCCGAATCCCAGTCGGTGCTTAAAGCCTCCAACAACGGCGTGCCGGTTATCCTCGATGAAGAAAGCGATGCAGGGCAGGCCTACAGCGACGCGGTCGAACGCTTGCTGGGCAAAGAGATGGATCTGCGCTTTACCGACGAACAGAAAAAAGGCTTCTTCCAGCGCTTGTTTGGAGGCCAAAAATGAATATTTTTGACTTTTTCAGGGAGCTGAGGAAAAAGTCATCGGGCGGCCAATCCTCCGCACAAGTCGCCAAAGAGCGTCTGCAAATCATCGTCCACCACGAACGCGGCCAACGTAACCAGCCGGATTACCTGCCCGATTTGCAGCGCGATTTGATTGAGGTGATCCAGCGTTACGTCAAAGTCGATGTCGAACAGGTGCAGGTGATGCTGGAAAGCAAAGACAACCAATCCATTTTGGAACTGAACGTCACCCTGCCGGACCCTGTCGCCACCGAGGCGGGAGCTTAACTTACCTCGCCCTCGTGCAGCAGGTAGTGCACCAGTCTTGCGATATTGCGTGCGTAGTCGCCAATGCGTTCCAGTGAGCGCAGTGTCCAGATAATCGAGAACACGCGGGAAATCCCGCGTGGGTCTTCCATCATGTAGGTCAAGAGTTCGCGCAAGGCGCTTTTGTATTCGCGGTCGATGGTTTTATCGCGTTCGATAATGGCAAGCGCCTGCTTGCCGTCCAGGCGGGCGAAGGCGTCGAGCGCTTCGCGCACCATCTGAGTCACCTGCCCGCCGATATGACGCACTTCGATATAACCACGCGGCGCGGCACCTTCTTCGGCCAGTGTAATGGCACGTTTGGCGATTTTGCCGGCCTCTTCGCCGATACGCTCCAAATCAATCACCGCTTTGCAGATGCTGATGACCAGGCGCAAATCGGATGCCGTCGGCTGGCGACGGGCGAGGATGCGCAGACAGGCTTCGTCAATCTGCTCACGCATTTGCTGGATATGCGGGCGGTAGCTACGCACTTGTTCGGCTTGCGCGGAATCGGCCTCCATCAGCGCGTTGAGCGCTTCGCTCACTTGCCGCTCAACCGCGCCGCCGAGCGCCAAAAAGGCGCTGCTCAAAGCTTGTAGCTCGCTGTCAAACTGGCGCGAGATATGGCGTTCGTGGTCTTTCATGGTCTTCTCCTTCCCTCCAGGCCCGTTAATCAGCCATAACGGCCGGTAATGTAATCTTCCGTCTGCTGCTGCGCCGGACGGGTAAAGAGCGTGTCGGTGGGGGAAAATTCCACCACCCGGCCTTGGTGCATAAAGGCGGTAACGTCCGATACCCGCGCCGCTTGCTGCATGTTGTGGGTGACGATAAGCAAGGTGAAGCGGCTTTTCAGTTCAAACATCAGCTCCTCGATTTTTAAGGTGGAAATCGGGTCGAGCGCCGAGCAAGGCTCATCGAGCAGCAGCACTTGTGGCTCGATGGCAATGGCGCGGGCAATCACCAGTCGTTGCTGCTGGCCACCGGATAAGCCAAAGGCCGGGCTGTGCAGGCGGTCTTTAACCTCATCCCAGAGCGCCGCGCCTTGCAGCGCTTGCTCGACCGCCTCATCCAGATCGCGTTTGCGACGGATGCCCGCTATGCGAAGGCCGAAGGCGACGTTCTGCCAGATGCTGCCGGGAAACGGGTTGGGCTTTTGGAACACCATGCCGATACGGCGGCGCAGTTCGGTGACGTCTTCTTGTTGAATATTGCGCTCGCCCAAGCGGATTTCGCCCTGCATGCGGCAGCCGTCAATCAACTCGTGCAGCCGGTTGCAGCAGCGCAGCAGGCTGGATTTGCCGCAGCCGGATGCGCCGATAAAGGCGGTAATGCGCTGCGCAGGCAGCTCAAGGTCGATGTCAAATAGCGCTTGCTGTGCGCCGTAAAACAGGTTCAGCCGATGGATGGAAAGCGTCTGCCCAACCTCAGCGGTTTGGCGGGTAGGGCGGGCGAGCGCGTCGAGACGGGCGGCGTTCATGATTAGTGCTCCAGCAGGCGGTATTTGTCACGCAGACGGCTGCGCAGCAGCATGGCGCTTAAGTTAAGCAGCACAATCAGCAGCATCAGCAGCAAGGCAGTGGCGTAAACCAAAGGCCGCGCGGCTTCGATATTCGGGCTTTGAAAACCCAGGTCGTAGATATGAAAACCCAAGTGCATGATTTTGCGTTCCAGATGCAGATAGGGCGCGCTGCCATCAACAGCGAGCGCGGGCGCAAGTTTGACCACGCCAACCAGCATCAGCGGAGCCACTTCCCCAGCCGCGCGGGCGACCGCCAAAATCATGCCGGTGAGCAGTGCCGGGCTTGCCATCGGCAATACCAGTTTCAGCAGGGTTTCGGCCTGGGTTGCGCCGAGCGCCAGAGCGCCTTCACGCAAACTGCGCGGAATGCGCGACAAGCCTTCTTCGGTGCTGACGATCACCACCGGAAGGGTCAACAGCGCCAAGGTCAGCGCCGCCCAAAACAGCCCAGGGGTACCGAAGGTCGGCGCGGGCAGGTTGTCTGCAAACAGCAAACGGTCGATGGAGCCGCCCAGCACATAGACAAAAAATCCCAGCCCAAACACGCCGTAGACAATCGACGGCACACCGGCGAGGTTGTGTACGGCAATCCTGATCAAGCGGGTGAGCAGGCCGTTTTTGGCGTATTCGTGCAGATAGAGCGCGGCAATGACGCCTAGGGGCGTGACCATCAGCGTCATCAGTAGCGTTAATAAAAAAGTGCCAAACAGCGCCGGGAAAATCCCGCCTTCGGTATTCGCCTCGCGCGGCGCTTCGCTTAAAAACGCCATAAGCTTTTCGCCATAAAAGCCGATTTTTTGCAACAGACTCATGGCATTGGGCTGATAAGCGCGAACCACTTGGCTCAGGGCGATCACCTGCGTTTGCCCGTCTGCGCGCTGCATCAGCAGGCTATCGCGCGCGAGTTCATGGCGAAGTGCTGCAAGTTCGGCGCTGTCTCCTGAGGTTTCCAGCTTTTGCGCTCGCCCGATCAGCGCCCGCACCCGCGCAAGGCGCGGCGCGACTTGTTGCTCTGCCTTGGCACCTTCGGCGACCGTTTGCCCGTTTTCCTGCACGGCCAGCAGGTGGCCGTAAAAATCGCCCCATTCGCGCCGCTCCAGCGCCCAAAGCGCGGGATGCGCCAAGGCTTCGCTTAAGCCATCATCCAGCAGCCAGACAAAGTCATGGCCGAACTGCTCGCGCCCACCGATTTTCAGCAGCTTGCGGGTTAATAGCGGGCTTTTATTGTCTGGCAACGGCAAGCCGCTTTCTGCCAAGCGCTGGCGCGGTAGTTGCTCGCTTTGTATCCACTTGCCGATAAGCTTTTGCGGTGCCTCACCGGGCAGTTGGTATTCAAGCTGCCAGAGCGCAGCAGGCCAGAACTGCCCCAGCCCGCGCAATGCCAAAAGTGCCAGCAGGCCGCCGACCATGATCAGCGCCAGCGCCGTGGCGGCGGCGCACAGCCAGATATAGGGCTGCCCGCTTTTAACCCAATTAAAGCGCCGCATAGCGTCTCCTTAGCCGCTGGCGCACCCATTCGGCCAGGCTGTTCATCACAAAACAGAGCAAAAGCAGCAACAATGCGGATAAAAACAGCAGTCGATAATGGGTGCTGTCTACCGCCGCCTCCGGCATTTCCACCGCCACATTGGCGGCGAGCGTGCGCATGCCTTCAAACAGGTTGCCATTGATCAGCGGCGTATTGCCGCTTGCCATCAGCACAATCATGGTTTCTCCCACGGCGCGGCCAAAGCCAATCATCAAGGCGGAAAAAATCCCCGCACCGGCGGCGGGCA
This sequence comes from Ventosimonas gracilis, assembly GCF_001580025.1. Classification (GTDB taxonomy): domain Bacteria; phylum Pseudomonadota; class Gammaproteobacteria; order Pseudomonadales; family Pseudomonadaceae; genus Ventosimonas; species Ventosimonas gracilis. The sequence goes on from NZ_LSZO01000145.1 coordinate 36,613, forward strand.
GCAGTACGTGCAGCAGTGTTTGCCAAAGTGTTGCGCCCAAGGCGAGCGAGCCTTGGGTCAGGCTTTTCGGCACACCGGCAAGCGCGTCTTCGGCCAGTGAATAGATGTTGGGGATCACCGCAAAGCCCATCGCAAGCCCCACCACCAAGGCATTGCGCTGTTCGTAGCCAATGCCGCGAGCGCTAAGCCAAAGGCGCATATCGCCGTTAAACAGCGCCGCCTCCAATAGCGGGCTAAGTTGCAGGGTCGCCCAGCCAAGCAGCAATAAAAGCGGTATCAGCAGCAGGCTTTCGTAGCCATCCAGGCGTGAAAGCGGCAGGTGGCGGCAGCAGAAGGCGAGGGCGAGCGTACCCAGCGGCAGTATTAAAAACAGGCTAAACAGCCCAGGCAGGTGGTCTTCCACATAGGGCGCAAGTATCAGTGCGGCAAAAAAACCCAAGATGACGGTCGGCAGCGCTTCCATCAACTCAATGACCGGTTTGACCTTGCGCCGCAGCGCCGGTGCCATAAAGTAGGCGCTGTAAACGGCAGCGGCAATGGCAAGTGGTGCGGCAAAGAGCATGGCGACCAAGGCCGCTTTAAGCGTGCCAAAGGTCAGCGGGGCAAGGCTGAGCTTGGCTTCAAAATCCACCGTGCTGGCTGAAGACTGCCAGATGTACTCGGGCTCTGCATAGTTCTCGTACCAAACCTTGCTCCACAGCGCCTGCCAGGATAGCTCTGGATGCGGGTTGTGCAGTGGGTGTACGGCAAACGCGCCGCCTGCTTCCACCAGCAGGCGGTCGGCTTGGGGCGACAGGGCGATTTTGCCGTGATCGGTTGGCAAATGCTGATCAAGCAAGCGGCGCTCAGCCGTGCTATGAAACAGTCCCAGATTGCCCGCCGCATCCAGCGCGGCAAAGCCTTTGCGCCGCGCTTCCGGCTCAATCTGCACAATGGCGCTGTCCGCCAGTTGGAAGCGCCTGATTGATTTCAGCTGCACATGGCCGTCTTTATCGGCGACCGCAAACCACTGGGTCACTGCACCGCCGGAGTCGCCAATCAGCAGCGAAACGCCGCCGTTTAGTTTGCCGCTCGCGGTGACCTTTAAATCGCTGCCCGCCAGTAAGTGGTATTGGGAGATCAGGCGCGGCTTGCGCAAATCCAACAATTCCAGCCGGTCTTTGCCGCTTTGCACATAGGCAAAGCGCCCGCGCGGGTCAATATCCAGATAGGTGACGGCGGAAGCTGCTGCGGGCAAATCAAGCGGCTCGGCAGTCCAATGATCGCCGGCCAAAAGGGATGACTCGCGGCGCAGCCAAAGTCCGTTTAATTGCTGCCCGCTAGCGGCAATCAGCAACAAACGCCCGCGCTGTTCTGACAGCGCCAAAGCGTTAAGTGCCCGGCCTTGCTTATCCAGCACAAACGCAGTGTTTCCGTAGGGAAAACCAAGCGACGGCTGGACGCTTTTACCTTGCGCCTGAAAGCGCGTTTGATAGCGCGGTGCAAATACCAGCGCGCTGCCATCGGAGAGCGCCGCCGCATACAAATCCTGCTCCGGCAGCGCCCGCACCAATGCCTTTATATGTACGCCTTCGGGCAGCGGCAAGTGCTCGCGCAGTAGTTCGCGGCCATTATCCAGCGCAAAAAATACCACCTCGCCCTTTTCGCCAAGCCGAAAACCTAACTGGTTTTGTTCCTCTACAGCCAGCAACCAAGCGGGCGCTTGGTCCTTCAGCCAAGCCGGTGACTGCCAATCAGCCAAGGTCAAACGTGCACCTTGAAACAGCGGCCAAACGATATAGCCCAAATAAACCATCATCAGAGCGATGGCAAACAGCACGGAAAGCCCGCCAAACAATACCTGAGCACGCAACAGCCCATTTAACCCCGACCGCCAAATCCGCCTGCGCGTCAATGCCGGTGCTTGCCAATCAATGACCGATTTGTCACCCATCACTTTTGCCCGTTTGCGAGTTTTGGGCATAGCCTGCTTAAGATTTGTGACGGGAAGATGACAGGTCATGGGCAGTGCCTAATGCTGGTGACGATTTAAATCACCAGCATGGCGAGCGAGTAGATACAAGACGGCTACACCCCTACCGGCGTGCCGTCGTGCTTTTGGATTGCCACGGTGGCCGAACGCGGGCGCACCGCTTGCGCCGAGGCCACTGTGGCGTCCGTCGTACCGCTGGCGGGCCAGTTGGCCGGGTGCTGGATGTTCAGAAACAGCGTGCAGTGGTCCGGCGTATAGGCAAAGCCGGTGATTTCCGCTTCATTGGGGGCGATAAAAAAGCGCCGCAAGTCTGCCTGATTGGCGCTGTTGATCGCGGGTAGAGCGGGGTCGATGCGGCGCTCAGTGCGTGCGCTCAGCGCCTGCGGCACGACCGCCAGCATCTGGTCGTTAATCGCCTTGGCCACGGCGTTATTGCGCCCGTCGTCGATGCCGTTATCGGTCTGGATCCACAAAATGCCCCGCTCATCGAAGGCGATGCCGTCGGGGCTGGCGAACTGGTTGGCAGCGGTCAGCGCCGAACGGTTGGTGGCGGCCTCGGCCTCGGCAGGCGAACCAAACACGAATACGTCCCAGACAAAGCGGTGGCTACCTGGCTCGTCGTGCCAGCGCACGATGTGGCCGCTCACGTTATTCGCCCGCGGGTTGGCCGCGTTGGTTTCAGTACGCTGGTTGTTGTTGGTCAGCGTCAGATACACATCGCCATTTTGCGGGTGCACCGCCGTCCATTCGGGCCGGTCCATTGGCGTTGCACCCAGCAAATCGGCGGCGGCGCGGGTGTGGATGAGGATGGCGGCGAGATCACCGAACACCTCGCCCAGCGTGCGCCCATCCTGCGTGCGCGTAGGCGGCGTGAGCGCCAGCCACTCACCGCTACCATCGGCGTCAAAGCGCGCCACGTACAGCGTGCCGTGATCCAGGTATTTGTGGCCGACGGCAAGATGGTTGCCATCGGCGGGCTTGGCATCGCGTGGGTCCCACAGAGCATCCGACACATAGCGGTAGACGTATTCAAAGCGCGCATCATCGCCGCTGTAAAACGCCAGCGGCTCGCCCGCCACCGGTTTGCCGCAGGCGGCGGCCTCGTGCGCAAAGCGGCCCATGGCGGTGCGCTTGACGGCGCGGCTGGCCGGATCATAGGGGTCGATTTCGACCAGATAACCAAAGCCGTTGACTTCGTTGCGCCAGTCCGACAAGGCGTCCGTGCCGCGCTCGCTGACATCAAAGCGGGCAAACTCGCCAGCCACTTCGCTCGCGTCGCCCGCGGCCGTCTCCCATTGATAGCGCCCGGCTTGCGCGGCCACGCCGACGCGCGCTTGATGCAGCGGCTGTTCGCCGCGGTTGACAAAGCACATGGCCCAGTTTTCCTCGGCGCTGAGGTAAGTCCCCCACGGCGTCGTACCGTTGCCGCAGTTATTGTTGGTGCCGCGCACCGCTTTGCCGTCGGGCGCAAAGGGCGTACGCACCCAGCGGCTGCCCGCCACCGGGCCGGAGAGCGTCATGGTCGTGGCCGAGGTAAAGCGCCGGTTGTAGGGAGAATTGAGCACCACATCCCAGCGTCCGTCTGGTTGCGTGCTGCGGATATGCATGACGCTCACGCCATGCGCGTTGATTTCCTTGCGCACCTCTTCGGCCGGGCGCCTGCCGTCGACCAGCGTCGGGCCGTCAGGATGCAAGGCCGCCTCGTCGATGTATTCATGATTGACCACCAGCAGCCCCTCGCGGGAACTGCCAGCGAGTGGAAAGTAATGCATACCGTCGTGATGCATGCCGGTCGTATGCAGCAAATCGCTGCTGCTATTGCCGCCGTCGCTGCGCCACGGCGCGGCCTGCCCGGAAAGCGGCGTCCCCCAAGCGCCCAGCACGGTCGCGCGATAGCCCGGCGGCACCACACAGGCGTCGGTCATCGCTGCCGGCAGCGAGGCAAAGCCCAGTGTCGGCGTGGGGGCATGTTGGATGCGGCTCGCGCTGGCGGCGCTGGCAGCGCGACCCGTGCCAGCAAACAGCGTCACTGCGGAGGCCAACGCGCCGCCCATCACGACGCGGCGCGACAGCTGGCGTTGCAAAATCGCGCTAAACGGCGTATTGCCGCTGGCGTTACGGATAACCGGGTCGGAAATAGACTGGCTCATCGGCATGCTCTCCATAAAGTAATAGGCGCGAGCGCAAAAAGTGCGGCAAAAAGTGCGGCAAAAAGCGTGCGCTCGCGCCTATTCTGAAAAGCGTTGATGAAACCTTCGTGACAGTGTCTTGAATGTGTTAGCGCTAGGATGCGCTGAACCAGTGCTCGAGCCGGACGGTTACGCGGCCTTTTTCAGCTCCTCCAGCAACGGTTGTCCATCGGCGCTGTATCGGCCTGATACGCGATCATGGGCTTGAGCAGTACAGCGCAGTAGTAAAACACCTTACCTCTTTTAACCCTCCAGCAAAGAAGCCGCTTCCGGGCGGTTTTTTTGTGCCCAGTACAAATTAATCTCAGGTTCGTGCGTTGCAGGCTAATTTATTTGTTTATACAATAAAACCATGCTGACCGTTATTGAAACGCCCAAATTCCAAAAGCTGGCCGATACGCTGTGGACAGAAGCTGAGCGCTTGGAATTTATCAGTTGGATTGCCGTTAATCCGCTGGCCGGTGATGTTATCCCCGGTAGCGGCGGTGCTCGCAAAGTGCGCTGGCACGGTAAGGCAAGGGTAAACGTGGCGGTTTACGGGTGATTTATTTCCACTTGCCGGTCGATAAAGTTGTGTTATTGATAGCCCTGTACGCCAAATCACAGCAAGAAAACATCTCGCCCAAAACCATTGAAAGGAGTTTGCGCAAATGATTAACTCACTCGCCGACCTTAAAACGCTGGATGTCGAAAAAATCGCACAAGCTATTGAAACCGATGCCGGTATGCCAGTAACCGATTTACGCACATCGTTGCAACAGGCCAAAAGTGGACAATTTGCCGTTGTGCATAAGCCGGATGATCTGCGCCGCCGTGGTCGCCCGCGTGGCGCTGTTGCCGAAGCACGTAAAGTAATTACCGCCTTCAGGCTGGATACTGATGTACTTTATGGCCTGCGCGCATCCGGCAAAGGCTGGCAAACGCGCGTCAATGCGCTTTTGCGCGAGGCGGTGGAACAGGGGCGGATTTAACCGTACAACTTGGTGGCTAAACCATAAATGCCGCTTTCAGCAGTTGCCGGGTATATTCGTGCTGTGGATTTGTAAAAATGCTTTTTGCCGCGCCCTGTTCAATCACCTTACCTTGTTTAAGTACCAATAATTGATGGCTTAAGGCTTTAACGACAGCCAAATCATGGCTGATAAATAAATAGGTTAATTGGTATTTAATTTGCAGATTGCGCAGTAACTCGACCACTTGCCGCTGTACCGTGCGGTCGAGTGCGGAAGTCGGTTCATCCAGAATAATAAGCTCAGGCTTTAATACCAAAGCGCGGGCAATGGCAATGCGCTGGCGCTGGCCGCCAGAAAATTCATGGGGATAACGGTGGCGTGTATCAGGGTCTAATCCTACTTCCAGCAACGCGTTAATAATGGCTTGCTCGCGCTCTTTTTCATTGCCGAGACGATGAATAGTTAAACCTTCGCCAATAATCTGCGCGACCGAAAGTCTTGGGCTTAAACTGCCGTAAGGGTCTTGAAACACTACTTGTAACTGTTTGCGCAGCGGGCGCATTTGGCTTTGCTTTAAGCGGTCAAGTGTCTGGCCATTAAATTCAATACTTCCTTGACTGTTTAACAAGCGCAAAATAGCAAGCGCTAAAGTGGATTTTCCCGAACCGCTTTCACCGACAATACCCAGTGTTTGCCCCTTGGCTAACGAAAAACCAACCGCATCGACCGCTTTAATATAATCCGCGGTGCGTTGCAATAAACCTTTTTTAATGGCAAACCATACACGTAAATTATCCACTTTAATTAAAGTATCCGCCGCCGGATTTAGCACCGGCTCGCCGGAAGGTTCAGCGCCAAGCAGTTCTTTAGTGTAGGCATGCTGCGGCGTCGTAAATAATTGGGCGGCGCTGCCTTGTTCAACCAAATGCCCACAATGCATGACACAAACGCGCTGCGAGGTACGCCGAACCAAATTTAAATCATGACTAATCAGCAGCAGGGAAAGCCCGCATTGTTGCTGCAAATCTTGCAATAAGTCGAGGATTTTATGCTGCACTGTTACATCTAAAGCCGTAGTGGGTTCATCGGCAATGAGCAGTTCGGGTTCATTGGCAAGTGCCATGGCAATCATCACGCGCTGGCGCTGCCCACCAGAAAGCTCATGCGGCAAGGCTTTAAGACGCTTGTGCGGCTCACGAATGCCCACTTGTTCTAATAGGCTTAATATTTTTTCACGAGCCTCACGAGTATTTAATCCCTTATGCAAGGCGAGCACTTCGCCAATTTGTTTTTCGATATTGTGCAGTGGGTTAAGCGAAGTCATTGGCTCTTGAAAAATCATGCTGATTTTATTGCCACGAATTTTTCTTAACTCCGCTTCAGGAGCTTTTAATAAATCTTGCCCGGCATAATGGATGCTACCGGCTGGATGCCTGGCTAATGGATAAGGCAACAGGCGTAAAATCGAATGCGCGGTAACGGATTTGCCCGAACCACTTTCACCCACCAGCGCCAGTGTTTCGCCCTTTTTAATTTCGAAAGAAACGCCATCGACTACGCGTTGTGCCTGCCCATTTTCAATAAATTCTACGGCGAGATTTTCTATTTTAAGCAATGCAGTATTATTTTCTGGGGTCAAAAGCATCACGCGCCGCCTCGCCAATAAAGACCAATAAACTCAGCATTAAACCCAATACACAAAATGCACTGATACCCAGCCAAGGCGCGTGTCGGTTATTTTTAGCCTGGGCAATCAACTCGCCTAATGAAGGCTCGCCCGCCGGTAAACCAAAGCCTAAAAAATCCAGTGCAGTCAAGGTGCCAATAGCACCCGTTAAAATAAAGGGCATAAAGGTTAAGGTCGATACCATTGCATTGGGCAGAATATGGCGAAACATAATAGCGGCATTATTCATCCCTAAAGCCTGTGCCGCACGGACATATTCCAAGTTACGTCCACGCAAAAACTCGGCGCGTACTAAATCCACCAAAGTCATCCAGGAAAATAGCAGCATTAAGCCCAACAGCCACCAAAAATCGGGTTGTACAAAGCTTGCCAGAATAATCAGCAAATATAAAACCGGCAAACCTGACCAGATTTCCAAAAAACGCTGGCCGGATAAATCGACCCAACCGCCGTAAAAACCCTGTAATGCGCCGACTATTACCCCAACAATAGAACTTAATAACGTTAAAGTTAATGCAAAGAGTACAGAAATACGAAAGCCATAAATAATCCGCGCCAATACATCGCGGCTTTGGTCATCGGTACCCAGCCAGTTATCTGTAGAAGGCGGCGAAGGTGCCGGCCGACCTAAATCATAATTGATAGTGGAATAGCTAAAAGGAATGGGCGGCCAGATAATCGTTCCGTTTTTTTCTGCAATCAGTCCTTTTAGATAAGGGCTGCGATAATTGGCAGCTAATGGAAATTCGCCGCCAAAGACGGTCTCTGGATACTCTTTAACGATCGGCAAATACCAATGCCCGTCATAGTGCACAGCCAGCGGTTTGTCATTGGCTATCAGCTCAGCGCCAAGGCTGATCACAAATAAGGCAATAAATAACCAAAGCGACCACCAGCCACGACGGTTTTCTTTAAAACGTGACCAGCGGCGGCGGGCGAGCGGGGAAAGTTTAAATAACATGGATTATCCTGCACGAGCGCTAAAGTCAATGCGCGGGTCAACCAGCGTATAGGTAATATCGCCAATCAGCTTAACCAATAAGCCGAGCAAGGTAAAAATAAACAAAGTAGCAAAGACTACCGGATAATCGCGGTTAATGGCGGATTCAAAGCTTAATAAGCCTAAACCATCCAGTGAAAAAATCACCTCAATCAATAATGAGCCGGTAAAAAATAAACCGATAAAGGCCGCCGGGAAACCGGCAATAATAATCAGCATGGCATTGCGAAAAATATGCCCGTAGAGCACACGTCGTTCACTTAAGCCCTTGGCGCGAGCGGTGACCACATATTGCTTGCTGATTTCATCCAAAAAACTGTTTTTGGTTAAAAAGGTTAACGTGGCAAAGTTGCCGATGACCAAAGCGGTTAATGGTAAAGCCAAGTGCCAAAAGTAATCACGGATTTTGCCAAACAACGAAAGCTCATCAAAATTGCTGGAGGTTAAACCGCGTAGCGGAAACCAATCCCAATAACTGCCGCCGGCAAACAGCACTATCAATAAAATGGCAAATAAAAAAGCCGGTATGGCATAGCCAATAATAATCAGTGAGCTACTCCAAATATCAAAGGTACTGCCGTGCCTGGTCGCTTTGGCAATGCCTAATGGAATGGAGATAAGATAAATAATTAAAGTGCTCCATAAGCCTAAAGAAATCGATACCGGCATTTTTTCGGCGATTAAGTCGATGACCTTGACATCACGAAAGAAACTATTGCCAAAATCCAGTCGTGCATAGTTTTTTAGCATAATCCAAAAACGTTCGGGGGCGCTTTTATCAAAGCCGTACATGCGTTCAATTTCTTGTACTAACTCTGGTGCCAACCCCTGTGCACCACGATAATGTGAATTGCCAGAAGATACCTCGCTGCCACCGCCAGAAATACGTGAAGTCGCTCCGCCATTATCCAGCCCTTCAAGGCGCGCAATCATCTGCTCGACCGGCCCGCCCGGCGCGGCCTGGATAATAATAAAATTAAGCAGCAAAATACCAAGCAGGGTTGGGATAATCAATAAAAGACGGCGCAGAATATAGGCCAGCATTATTGCTCCTGTTTATTTGGCTTTTGTGCAGATATACTAACCATTTTACCTTGTTGCATTCTGCAATTATTCGCCTGCCCGTTGTGCTTTTTCGCTTTTTTGCCACCAAGTCATCAAGCCAATATCGTAGAGCGGAGTGATTTTAGGGCGGCCGAATTTATTCCACCAAGCAACGCGCCATTGGTCGGTATGGTAGTTGGGGATAACGTAATAGCCCCATTGCAATACGCGATCGAGGGCGCGCGCCTGGTTAATCAGCTCTTGTCTGGAATCTGCGCGGATTAAGCCTTCAACCAGTTGGTCAATGGCCGGATCGCGCAGGCCAATAAGATTGCGGCTGCCGGGGTTGTCGGCACTGGCGGAATGCCAAAATTCGCGTTGTTCATTACCAGGTGAGTTGGACTGCGACCAGATCGCGCTGGTCATATCAAAGTCGCGCGAGCGCATGCGGTTGATAAACTGTGAAACATCCACGCGGCGGATTTGCATATCAATACCCAACTCGCTTAAGTTGCGTTTGAACGGCAGGATAACGCGCTCCAAATTAGTTTGATGCAGCATAAATTCAAAGCTTAAGGGTTTGCCGTCAGGGCCGGTCATTTGGTTGTTTTGGATGCTGTAACCGGCTTCTTTTAATAAGCTAAAGGCGCGGCGTTTTTGTTCGCGGATAATGCCATCACCTTGCGTTTGTGGCAGGGTAAAGACTTGGCTAAAGGCCTCATCGGGGATTTGTCCGCGCAGCGGCTCAAGAATGGCAAGCTCGGCGGCGCTGGGTAATTGGTGTGCGGCCATTTCTGAGTTTTCAAAAAAACTGCTGGTGCGTTTATAAGCGCCAAAGAACAGTTGTTTATTGGTCCATTCAAAGTCAAACAATAGGCCAATAGCTTCGCGCACTCGTTTATCTTTAAATAGCGGACGGTTTAGATTAAATATATAAGCCTGCATGCCCACCGGATTATGGTTGGGGATTTCCATCTTGATCATCCGCCCGTCATTTAATGCAGGCGAGGCGTAGCCGGTCGCCCAGTCTTTGGCAGAATATTCAAGGTTAAAATCAAATTGGCCACCTTTAAAGGCTTCCAAGGCGACGGACATATCACGGTAATAGTCAATATCGATACGGTCAAAGTTATTAAAGCCGCGTGTTACTGGCAAGTCTTTTGCCCACCAGTTTTTGACTCTTGAATATTGAATACTGCGTCCGGCTTCCAGTTTTTCTACGCGGTAAGCGCCGCTGCCTAAGGGGATCTCTAAGGACGTTTTGGAGAAATCGCGCGATGCCCACCAATGTTTGGGCAGTATTTGCAGTTGCCCCAAAATCATCGGCAACTCGCGGTTATCGTTACGCTTAAAAACAAAGCGCACGGTTTTTGCGCTTAATATTTCTACCTTTTCTACATCGGCATAATAATGACGGTACATCGGGTCGCCGTGTTTTAGCAGTTGTTCAAAGGTAAATTGCACGTCTTCTGCAGTGACCGGTTCGCCGTCGTGCCAGCGTGCTTTGGGATTAAGGTTAAAGGTGACGCTGCTGTTGTCTGCGGCTTTGTCGATGGTTTCGGCGAGCAGGCCGTATTCGGTAAAAGGTTCGTCCGGCGATTGGAAGGTCAGGCTGTCGTAAATCAGGCCAATGCGGCTTTCCACATTGCCTTTGGGGATAAACGGATTAAGGCTGTCAAAGCCGCCGTAGCTGGCCAGTTTCAGTCGCCCGCCTTTGGGCGCGTCTGGGTTGACAAAGTCAAAGTGGGTAAAGTCTGGCGGGTATTTCGGCGCTTCGTCGTACAGGGTGATGGCGTGCTTGGGGGCGGCGAAGGCAAGCGGGGCAAGGCAGGCAAATAGCAGTGGCAACAGTCGCATGGGGCAGCTTCCAGCAGTCTTTACGATGGGTGCGAGGGTAGCAGTTTGTGTGGGGTTTTGCTGCTTGCTATGGGTTTGCCTTCTCCCCCAGCTCCTCTGCCGTAAGCCGGAGCGGGGAGGCATTGTTTGCGCTGGCGGTGTTGTTTTTGCTTTGTTTGAGTGGGGTGATTTTGGGGTCGTAGAGATTGCCTTTGACTTGGTAGCGTATGCTGGCAAGGCGCGAGACCTGGTCGCCCAGCAGGCGGTCTATCACAAAGAGTGCGCCGCCTACCGCAGGCGCTCCAGCAATAACCGCAGCGAGTGGCAGGTTGTTGGTGAGCGGCAGCATCACTTGTAGCGTGGCATCGACCTGTTCGCTTTGCATATCAATCATGCCATTAAGTTCCAGGTCGCTGGAGGGGCCTTTGATGGAAAGCGGTTTTACGCTGTGGTACAGGCCGTTTTGAGCGGCCAGCGTGCCTTTGAGGCGATCAAAACTTAGACCCTTATCGAACAGGTCGGAAAAATCCAGCCTAAGCCTTCTGCCGATGGCTTCAAAGTTGAGCAGGCCAAAGATGTGCAGTGCCTGTGCACTGCCTTCGACTTGGTGGAGCTGGCCTTTTTGCAGGCTGGCGCTTAGCTCGCCGGAAAACTGCCCCAAGGAGAAGCCAAGTGGCGAGCCGGGCCAAGAGCCATTGACATCAAGATGGAATTTCTCGCTGGTGACGTTCGGCGCAAACTGCCAGGCGCTTAACACTTCGGCAAGATTGTTGCCGTGCAGGCGACCTTGGTAGCGCGAGCGCGGACCATTTTGGGTGTTTTCCCAAGCAAAGGTGCCACCGATTTTGAGCTTTCGGATGTCAAGGTCGATGGCATCAATTTGCATGCCGTTTGCATTGGGGCGCACGTTAAACGCCACTGCGCCGAGTGGCTGCGCATCGTAAAGCAGGCGGTCAATACGCACATTGAGCGGCGGGATTTGTTTGGGGTCGAAGGTAGCCAGCGCGTCTGTCTGCGCCCCGCCGTTTGTTTTCGGTATGGCGAGATAGTCCAGCGTCAAGCGGATCGGGCTGTCCTTGGCAGACGGCAGCAGCAGCTGACCTTTGAGCTCGCTGCTGTCGAGTTGGATATCCCAGTTATCCGCTTGACGCGCCGCTTGCAGATGCAGGTAAGAGAGCTCGCCTGCCCCTGCTTGCAGCTTATCAATACGAATATCCATGCTGCGCAGCAGGCTGTGAATAGACGAGGACGAGGCGGATAGATAAGGCGCAAATATCGGCTGCCAAGCCTTTATATCGACCTGCTGCAAACGTCCGAGCAGGTTAATGCCAGAGGGTGCGGGCGGGCGCGGCAAGTCGGGCAGCCCTTGCCCGCGGCCTATCAGCAGCTCGCCGCGCAGCGTATCCAGTGACTGCCCTTGCGATAAGGCCAGCCGCGCAAGGCCGCCAAAACTGGCAAACCAGAGCTTTTGTCCGCTTGGCGGCAGCACCAGGCGCAGATAGCTTTTGCGTTCTTCTTCGTCCGTTTTGCCAAAAGGCGCTGGCAGGTCTACGAGCAACCCTTTGAGATTGGAATCAATGCGCAGTTCCTGGCTGTCTTTATCGATATAAAGGGCGAGGCGGTAAGGCAAGGTGCCGCGAATCGGCAGCGGTTTATCCAGTTTCAGCCAGTCTTGCAGCGTGTCGGCAGCAATCTGTCCGCTGGCCTCGATGCGGCTTTGTTCCTCAGCGTTTTTGCCGGAAGCGACTATTTTGCCTTGTACCCGGTGCCCCAGCGCTTCGGCGCGATAATCGGGGGAGGACAATCCCTTTTGGCTGTCGTAAGCGAAGGTGCCTGCAATGTTGCTGATCGCCAGCAAGGCCGGCCGGGTCAGTGTCAGCTGAGCCGCTTTTGTGCTGACTTGCGCGCGCACTTGGGGTTTGCCGCCATCAAGCGGGATGTCGAGCGCGATTTGGCCGTCCAGCAGGCCGCTGCCGGTCCATCCGGCAAAAGTCTCGCCGGTGCCTATCGGTGCACGCTGTAGCAGATGCAATAAATCTTCCATGCGCTGTTTAACGCTGGCTTTTACTTGCAACAACGGGGACTTACCGTTTTCAACCGGCAGCACTTGCGCGCTGGCCGCTGCAAAACGACTTTGCAGCATGTGCCCGGCGGCCTGCTCAATGCGCACCCAGTTGTTTTCGACAAAAATTTGAGCGCTGGTTTTTTCCAGCGAAGGAAAACCCGGCCAGAACGCAAGTTCCGCGTCTTTGGCCTTTAAATACAGATTGATCACCCGCGCGTGCTCGGGTGCCTGTGCATGCACCGAACCTTGATACTGGAAATAGCCTTCTTCGACCGTAGCGGCGCGAATGGCGGTGTTTAGCCAGTTTTTAAGCGCGGGCGGGAAACCCTCGTTCACTCTGGGCAGGTACTGCGCGGCGTGTTTGGCCTCGGCCTTAATAATGCCGATGCGCAAATCCAGATAGCTTTCTCGGGACTCATCCCAAAACAATTGCAATGCCAAATCGGCAACGGCTTGCTCGCCCGTGATGCCTTGCACCTTGGCATAGGGCAGCGTCAGCGCAAAGCCTTGCTCGTCGATCTGCCAGCGCAAGGTTCCAGCGGCTTCGCTGTAGCGCCAAGGCGTGGCAAATACGTCCTGAACGTGCAAGACAAAGTCTTCGCTGGCAAAGCGCAGCTCACCGCCTTGGGCACTGCCTTCAATACTGCCGCTTAGGTTTTCGGCCGCGGGAACGTGTTGATAGGCGCTAATGCTGACATTTTGCAGATTGCTGGCAAATTGCAGACGGCTCAGCGGCGCGGCACCGGGTTGATAGCTAAGTTGCAGATTGCGCAGCAGGCCGCGCGGTTTAAGCCCATCCAACCAAGCGCGGGCGGTATCCGGCAGTTTGACTTGCGCCAGCAGGGTGAGTAACGGGGAAAGCTCCAGCCGGTCAGCTTGCACTTGCAGACGGCCTTGTTGCTCACGGGCCGCAAGCTGTATCGCCCCCCAATCCTTACCATCAAGCTGGGCAATGGATTTGTCCAGCCGTAACTTTAAGCCGTCGTTATCGCGCTTAAGCTCGCCGCTTAGCGCTAGATTGGTAATGCTGAGCGCTTTGCCTTTGGCAGCTTTAAGTTCAATGCTCGCCGCATTCAGTTGCAGTGCGCCGCGCTGCCATTGGCTTTGTTCGATATGTAGCCAAAGCTGGCCACCCAAGTGCAATTGACTCAGCAAAGCGCCGTCTTGCAGAACGCCATCTTGCAGCCCGGCAGGCAGATAGGGCGCCCAATCGTAAGCGGGCAGTTTGAGATAGAGCGAGGCCTCCCTTGGCGGCCAGTCGAACGTTTCTGTTGACTGAGTACCAAGGCGCAGCAGCAACGCTTCGCCCGTTTCCAGATGCAGGCGGGCGCTCAACTGGGGCTGTTCTTCGCTGCTACTTAACGCAACGCTGCCATAGCTTAAAACCAGCGGCTTGGCTCCTTGCGCCTGAATTTGAATACGGCTGTCCTGCAAAATAATTTGCCCGGCTTGCAAGGCGTAAAAAATCGATGCAAGCGCTTGCATATCCACCGGCTTTGTGGACGAAGCGGTAAACCCGGCCACTTGCCAGCTTCCTTTCGTATCTTGGCTGACTTGCAGATTTAATCCGCTAAGGCCGGTATAGGCGAGGCGCGGTTTTAGCGCGAGCAGGCTTTTGATAAGGTCGGGGCGTAGTTCAAGCTGTTCCAGCGCCAGGTGTTTTTCGCCTTCGCCGATTTCAATTTGGTAGGCGGTAAAAATCGGCGCAAAGCCTTGCCAGCGCCCTTCCAGTCTGCCGATATGCACCGGCTCGCCGGTTGCCTTACTGACCAGTGCTTCGACTTCTGCTCGGTAATCGGCGAGCCAAGGCATCAGCTCGCGGCCAAGGCTGACCCAGCAGGCCAGCAAAATCAGCGCGCAAGCGCAAAGTGAAGTCAATAATCGCAGTAGTTTCAGCAGCCATTCGCCGAAAGGTTTCATCAGCGCGGCACCTCTTTTCGGGTTAGCAGGATTTAAAGCAGCACCACATCGTATTGTTCCTGGCTGTACAGGCTTTCCACCTGGAAGCGGATGGGGCGACCAATAAAGGCTTCAAGGTCTGCCACGTTGGCCGATTCTTCATCCAAGAGGCGGTCAACGACTGTCTGGTTCGCTAGCACGCGGTAGCCGCCTGCGCCAAAGGCACGCTCTTCACGCAAAATTTCACGGAAGATTTCATAGCAGACGGTTTCAGCGGTTTTCAGTGTACCGCGCCCGCTACAGCAGGGGCAGGTTTCGCAGAGAATTTGTTCGAGGCTTTCGCGCGTGCGTTTGCGTGTCAGTTGCACCAGGCCAAGCTCAGTAATACCGACGATATGGGTTTTGGCGTGGTCGCGCTCAAGCTGGCGCTCCAAGGTGCGTAGCACTTGGCGGCGGTGCTCTTCACCGGCCATATCGATAAAGTCGATGATGATAATGCCGCCTAAATTGCGCAGCCGAAGCTGCCTGCCAATCGCCGTGGCCGCTTCCAGATTGGTTTTAAACAGGGTTTCTTCCAGCGTTTTATGGCCGACAAACGCGCCGGTGTTGACATCGATAGTGGTCATCGCTTCGGCCGGATCTATCACCAGATAGCCGCCGGATTTGAGCGGGACTTTGCGCTCCAGTGCGCGCTGGATTTCATCTTCAATGCCGTACAGGTCAAAAATCGGTCGCTCGCCCGGGTAATGCTCAAGGCGTGAGGCGGCTTCGGGTACCAGTTCTTCAGCAAAGCGGCTGATCTTTTGGAACACTTCACGCGAGTCAATGCGCAGTTTTTCCGTGCGCGCACTGAATAAATCGCGCAATGTGCGCAGCGCCAAGGGCAAGTCTTCATAAATCAGTGCAGGGCAGGCGGCCTGTCCGATGCGCGTTTGGATTTGCTCCCACAGGCGGCGCAGGTAGCGGATGTCGGCGCGGATGTCCTCGGCATTCATGCCCTCGGCCACGGTGCGCAAAATAAAGCCGCCCGCCTCGCGGACACCTTCAGCCTCCAGTGCTTGCCCGAGGATTTGCCGCAGCCGTTCACGTTCGGCTTCATCCTCAATCCGCAGCGACACGCCAATATGATGGCCGCCCGGCATATAGACCAAATAGCGCGAGGGAATGGAAAGCTCGGTCGAAAGCCGCGCCCCTTTGCTGCCAATCGGGTCTTTGCTGACTTGCACCAACAGGCTTTGTCCTTCACGCAGCAGATGGCTGATCGATTGCTCTGCAAGGTTGCTACTGCTGCTCGCCGCTTGCACTAAATCCGCCACATGGATAAAGGCGGTACGCGAAAGGCCTATCTCGACAAAAGCCGCCTGCATGCCCGGCAACACACGCACCACTTTGCCTTGGTAGATATTGCCAACAATACCGCGGTGCTGTGTGCGTTCGAGGTGGATTTCCTGCACTACACCGTTTTCCACCACCGCGACACGGGATTCCATCGGGGTGACGTTGATCAGGATTTCTTCGCTCATTGATCTAATCTTTTATCTAATTTTCGACCAGATTAAGCCGCCGTTGCAGGCCGCGCAGCAGCAAAAATATCCAGGGCCAAAGCACCGCGCTAATAAACGCGGGCAGCAAAAAGGATAAAAGCGCCGGGCGGCTGCCGCCCAGAACGCCCAGCCACAGGTGGATAAGCTGTGCGCTGGCAAAAATCAACAACAGCCACTGGCTTTGCCACCACAGCGTACTGCGCAGCAAGCGCCGCTCAGCCAAGCGCAGACAAAACACCAGCCAAAGCAGCACCAGCGCGTGCTGCCCAAACCAAGTGCCGAACAACACATCGGCAAACAGACCCAGCACAAAAGCCGTGAAAAAACCTACCCAGCTCGGTAGATAGAGCACCCAAAAACTTAAGATCAAGGCGAGCCAAAGCGGCCTGCCCGGCTGCATAAAATCGGGCAGCGGAACAATATCGAGCAGCAATCCACAAAACAGGGACAGCCATAAGGGCAATGGGAGCCGCAGCGGGGAGGCGTTCATGGCTCAAGCGGCGGCGCAGCGGCAACCGGCACTTTACCTGCTTGCTGCGCATCACCGGCTTTGCCCGGCGGCGGGAATATCAACAGCAGGTAGCGGCTGCGATCAAATACCGCTGTGGGTTCGGCGAGCACGCTAATAAAGGGTTGGCTGGGGTCGTGCATCACCTGTTTAACCCGCGCGACCGGGTAGCCGGCGGGAAAACGCTGCCCTAAGCCTGAAGAGAGCAGCAAATCGCCCTCTTTAATATCCGCAGTGCTCGGCAGATGACGCAGCTCAAGCCGCGTAAGGTCGCCGGTGCCGCTCGCTATCGCACGCAGCCCGTTACGACTGACCTGTACCGGAATGCTGTGATTGCTGTCCGACAACAAAAGCACCCGCGCACTGCGCGGCATCAGTTCAACGACTTGACCCAGCAGGCCGCGCGCATCCAGTACCGGTTGACCCAAAAATACCCCGTCAAAGCTGCCTTTGTTAATCAAAATGCGCTGGCTGAACGGGTCGGGGTCAGTGCCGGTCAGTTCGGCAATCAACACCATTTCGTCCATTTGCCGCGCCGAACCTAAAAGTTCGCGCAGCCTTTGATTTTGTTCGCGCAGCGGGGCGAGCCGCTGCACGCGATGCGACAGTAACAGCGCTTCCTGCTTAAGTCGTTCATTTTCGGAGAGCAGCGCCTGACGCTCGGTAAATTGCGCGGCAAGCCGCTGCCAGCCCTGTGCTGGCGCGTTAACCAGCTGATGCAACGGCATCAGCGCTTGTCCCAGCGCGGTGCGAACGACCTGAAGCACCTCATGCTGCGCATCAACCCACATCAGGCCGATGGAGAGCAATGCGAAGGATAAAAATCGCAGTCCGTGCGAAGTTTTTTTGGTGAACAGTGGCTTAATGGTCTAAATCCTCGTCAAGCGGATTATTCCTTGGAAAACAACTCCATCGCGCGTTTACCCATCATTTCCAGCGCTTTGCCACCACCACGAGCCACGCAGGTGAGCGGGTCTTCAGCAATAATCACCGGCAGACCGGTTTCCTGTGCCAACAGTTTATCCATATCGCGCAGCAACGCACCGCCGCCGGTCAGCACCAAACCCCGCTCGGCGATATCCGAGGCGAGTTCCGGCGGCGATTGCTCCAAGGCACTGCGCACCGCCTGCACGATGGCGGTTAAGGATTCCTGCAAGGCTTCGCGCACTTCGCTGGATTTGAGCACAAAGCTGCGCGGAATACCTTCGGCCAGATTGCGGCCGCGCACTTCCATCTTTAACGGTTCGCCGCCGGGGAAGGCGGTGCCGATTTGCTGCTTGATCGTCTCGGCGGTGGACTCGCCAATCAAGCTGCCGTAGTTGCGCCTGACGTAGGTGACAATCGCCTCGTCAAAGCGGTCGCCACCGATGCGAACCGATTCGGCGTAGACCACGCCGCTTAGCGAAATCAGCGCAATTTCCGTCGTGCCGCCGCCGATGTCCACCACCATCGAGCCGCTGGCTTCTTCGACCGGAAGACCCGCGCCAATGGCGGCAGCCATTGGCTCTTCAATCAAAAATACTTCGCGTGCACCCGCGCCCAAGGCGGAATCGCGGATGGCGCGGCGCTCGACCAAAGTGGATTTGCACGGCACGCAGACCAACACACGCGGCGAAGGGTTTAAAAAATTGTGTTCATGCACCTTTTTGATGAAGTAGTGCAGCATCTCTTCACAGACGCGAAAATCGGCAATCACCCCATCTTTGAGCGGGCGGATGGCGGTAATGTTGCCGGGCGTGCGCCCGAGCATGCGCTTGGCTTCCATGCCCACGGCCACGACGCTTTTTTGGTTGCCGTGTGAGCGGATGGCAACGACCGAAGGCTCGCTTAAAACAATGCCGCGCTCGCGTACATAAATCAGCGTGTTGGCGGTACCCAAATCAATGGAAAGGTCGCTGGAGAACATGCCGCGCAGCTTTTTAAACATAATGAAAAAGACCTAAAAAAACTAAAAAAATGAAGAAATAAAGCGCATAACCGAGGGGATGGATTTTTGACAGCAAAGCAATACGGCAAAGTGCAAAAAATCGCGGCAAACTCTATCAATCGGCGACATTTTGAGCAACTGGCTCACTGTGCTAAATTGCCCATCTTTTGGCTTTCGCGCCGATTTTTGCGCATTTTTTACCTGCCCGCCTTTATTTAAAAGAGCTTGCCCATGCTTGCCCGTCCTGAAGTAGAAAAACTCGCCCATCTCGCCCGCATTGGTCTAAATGAACGAGAAACCGATGAAGTGACCTCTGAGCTTAATCAAATTCTAAAACTGATCGACCAAATGCAAGCGGTCGATACCGAGGGGCTTGAACCGCTTGCCCATCCACTCGATGCCGTGCAGCGCCTGCGCGCCGATCAAGTCTGTGGCGTTATCGAGCGCGAGCGCTGGCAGTCTATTGCCCCCGCGGTGGAAAACAGCCTGTACCTCGTGCCAAAAGTCATTGAATAAGGAAAGACCACTGATGCACCGTTTGACCTTGGCACAAATCAGCCAACAACTTAACGCTGGGGCGTTTTCCTCAGTGGAATTAACGCGCGAACTGCTTAAACGCATCGGTGAAAAAGACGCTGGGTTAAACAGCTTTATTACCGTCACCGAAGCACTTGCGCTAAAGCAGGCCGAAACTTGCGATAAGCGCCGCGCCGCCGGTGAAACGGGCGCACTCTTGGGTCTTCCTGTCGGTCATAAAGACCTGTTTTGCACCCGAGACGTGCGCACCTCGTGCGGCTCGAAGATGCTGGAAAACTTTATCGCCCCGTATAACGCGACCGTGGTGGAAAAGCTCGAAGCGGCCGGCTGCGTGACCTTGGGCAAGCTCAATATGGACGAGTTTGCAATGGGTTCGGGCAATGAGAACAGCCACTTTGGCGCCACGAAAAACCCTTGGAATACCCTGTGCGTACCCGGCGGTTCATCCGGCGGCAGCGCTGCGGCCGTTGCTGCAAGACTCTTGCCCGCCGCTACCGGCTCGGATACCGGCGGC
>NZ_LSZO01000146.1 GCF_001580025.1 Ventosimonas gracilis
AGTGCGCGTCTATGAGCGCAATGGTTGCACGCTAACAATAAAGCCAGGCTATGACGGTTGCGCCACAATACATGACAAAGATATTTGGCTTTATTGCATTAGCCAACTTGTAGAAGCTAAAAATCGGGGAGAAATAATAAATAGAAAAGTGAGATTTACTATGTATGATTTTTTAAAATCTACAAATAGAGGTACAGGTGGCAGGGAGTATGTTTTAGCTGCTCAAATGCTAAAGAGGCTGGCAGGGACAAGGATAGAAACCAATATAGCGATTAAGGGATATAGAGCGCGGGAAGGCTTTGGTTTGGTTGA
>NZ_LSZO01000147.1 GCF_001580025.1 Ventosimonas gracilis
GTCTCGCGCTGGGGCATGATTGCCTATGCCTCCAGCCTCGACCAAGGCGGGCCGATCGCGCGAAACGCCGAAGATTGCGCTTTGTTGCTGTCGGCTATGGCCGGTTTTGACGAAAAAGACTCCACCAGCAGCGAACAGAAGACAGAAAATTACGCCGCCGCACTGGGTACGCCGTTAACAGGCGTTCGTATCGGCCTGCCCAAAGAGTGCTTTGCCGAAAACCTGGACAGCCGCGTTGCCGAACAAGTGATGAGCGCCGCCCATGTGCTCGAAGCCCAAGGCGCCGAGTTATGCGAAGTCTCGCTGCCGTCCTTGCTGCACGCCATCCCCGCTTACTACGTGATTGCACTCGCCGAAGCCAGCTCCAACCTGTCGCGCTTTGACGGCGTGCGCTTTGGCTATCGCTGCGAACATCCGCAAAATCTGCACGACCTTTACCTGCGCAGCCGTGGCGAAGGCTTTGGCAGCGAAGTCAAACGGCGCATTCTGCTGGGCACTTACGCGCTGTCCGCCGGTTACTACGATGCCTATTACCTAAAAGCGCAAAAAATCCGCCGACTGATTAAAAACGACTTTGCACAGGTCTTCACCGAGGTGGACATGCTGCTTAGCCCGACCGTGCCTGCTCCTGCTTGGCTTATCGGCGAAAAAAACGACGACCCCACCGCCGCCTGGCTGGGCGACCTGTACACCATCACCGCCAATCTCGCCGGACTGCCCGCATTATCCATGCCTTGCGGCTTTGTTCAGGGATTGCCGGTCGGCGCTCAGCTGATCGCCCCCTGGTTTGCCGAAAGCCGCCTGCTCTGCTGCGCCCACCAGTACCAGCAACAGACCGACTGGCACCTGGCCTGCCCGCCTGACTTTGCTTAAGCGAGACCTCACATGCAATGGGAAACCATTATCGGGCTGGAAATTCACGCCCAACTTGCCACCCGCTCAAAGATTTTCTCCCCGGCCGCCACCGCCTTTGGTGCGCAGCCGAACACTCAAGCGAATCTGATTGACCTTGGCATGCCCGGCACCTTGCCGGTATTAAACGCCGAGGCGGTGCGCATGGCCTGCCTGTTTGGCCTTGCCATAGAAGCAGAAATCGCCCCGCGCAATCAGTTTGCACGGAAAAACTACTTCTACCCCGACCTGCCCAAGGGCTACCAAACCAGCCAGTTTGAGCAACCGATTGTCGGCCGCGGCCATCTCGATATTCGTTTGGAAGACGGCACGCCCCAGCGTATCGGCATTACCCGCGCCCATCTGGAAGAAGACGCCGGCAAAAGCCTGCACGAAGATTTTCAAGGCATGAGTGGCATCGACCTAAACCGCGCCGGAACGCCACTGCTTGAAATCGTCAGCGAGCCGGACATGCGCAGCGCCAAGCAGGCGGTCGCCTATGTGCGCACCATCCACGCACTGCTGCGTTACTTAAAAATCTGCGACGGCAATATGGCCGAAGGCTCGCTGCGCTGCGATTGCAACGTTTCCGTACGCCCGGTCGGACAAAGCGAATTTGGCACGCGCACCGAGATTAAAAACGTCAACTCCTTTCGCTTTATCGAAAAAGCCATTAACTACGAAGTGCAAAGGCAGATTGACCTGCTCGAAGACGGCGGAAAAATCGTGCAGGAAACCCGTCTGTACGACCCCGGCAAAGACCAAACCCGCTCTATGCGCAGCAAAGAAGAAGCCAACGACTACCGCTATTTTCCCTGCCCCGACCTGCTGCCGGTGGTGATTGAGCCTGCCTTTTTAGACAGGCTGCGCCGCGAACTGCCGGAACTGCCCGCGCAAAAAGAGGCGCGCTTTATCCGTGATTACCAACTGTCCGACTACGATGCCAGCGTGCTTTCCGCCAGCCGCGATATGGCCGACTACTTCGAGCAAGTCGCTGAAGTTTGCCTAGACGCCAAACTCACCGCCAACTGGGTAATGGGCGAACTGTCCAGCCTGCTTAACCGTGAAGCTATCGACATCGAACAAAGCCCGGTCAGCGCGCAGCAATTAGCCGGCCTGTTATTGCGCATAAAGGACGGCAGTATTAGTGGCACCATCGGCAAAAAAGTCTTTGAAGCACTGGCGAGCGGCGAGGGTAAAAGCGCCGATGCCATTATCGAAAGTAAAGGCTTGCGCCAAGTCACCGACAGCGACGCGATTGGTGCGCTTATTGACCAAGTCCTCGCCGCCAACGAAAGCCAAGTTCAGCAATACCGCCAAAGCGATGAAAGCAAACGCAGCAAAATGTTCGGCTTTTTCGTAGGCTTGGCGATGAAAGCCTCCAAAGGCAAAGCCAGCCCGGCGGGGGTTAATGCGATTTTGAAGGAAAAACTGGAACAGGGATAAAACGGGTGAAGATAAACTAAAAAGGACGCTTATAGCCCTGATAAAAAAGCCAGCTTAAAGGCTGGCTTTTTATGTTGCTTTAATCAGGTTTATTTAATCAAGCGCACAATGGGCAGCGGATAACGCCAGTTTTTTCCCTCATTAATCTTGATGGCCGCGTATACGGCAAATCCAATACCAGCGATGCCAATGGCCAGTCCCGCCAAAAAGGAAGTGCCCGCAAAAAAACCACCAATCACCGGCAAGCGCACAAAAATAATGCATAAGATAAACAATGCGATGCACGCAGCAAAGACATTAAGCTGAAAATTAAGCGACTCTTTGCCTTGTTCATCCACAAAAGGGTCAACCCCTTTTTTAAGCTGCCAATAAATTAGCGGACCCAGTATTGCGACTGGGGGCATAATAATGGCCGCTAGAGCGATAAAGTGGCACATCATGGCGTGTTTTCGAATTTCCGGATTATCGGGGGCTGCGCCCTGTACTGATTCAGTCATAAGCTATTACTCCTTGCGTGGTTGGTCTTTAAGATGAAGGCTAAAGATTAGCATTCCAGCGCGGCACGTTGCGCCTTTATCAATTCGTTAACGCCGTTGCTTGCCAGCAATAGCATGGCTTGTAAATCATCCGCTGCAAAAGGCGCCGCTTCAGCGGTGCCTTGTACTTCAATAAACTGCCCGGCCTCGTTCATCACTACATTGACATCGGCATCGGCATTGGAGTCTTCCAGATAGTCCAAATCCAGCACCGGCTCGCCCTGCCAGATGCCGACAGAAACCGCCGCAATCATGGATTTTAACGGACGGCCTTTTTTCAATGCGCCGCGTTTGCTTAAGACCGAAAGCGCATCACAAAGCGCAACCATTGCACCGGTAATGGAAGCGGTGCGTGTGCCGCCGTCGGCTTGGATAACATCACAATCCACATGCAAAGTGACTTCACCGAGCTTTTTTAAATCCAGCGCGGCACGCAGCGAGCGGCCAATCAGCCGCTGGATTTCCAGCGTGCGCCCACCCTGTTTGCCACGACTGGCCTCGCGCGCCATGCGCTCGCCGGTTGCGCGCGGCAGCATGCCGTATTCGGCGGTGAGCCAGCCTTGCCCTTGTCCTTTTAAAAAGCGCGGTACGCCGTTTTCAATGCTAACGGTGCAAATGACCTTGGTATCGCCAAAGGCGACCAAAACCGAACCTTCGGCATGACGGGTGTAATGACGGGTGATTTCAATCCTGCGTAACTGATGGGCCAATCGGCCACTGGGGCGCTGCATAAAAACTGCCTTGAAGCGAAAATAGGCGGCGCAGTCTAGCATAGGGGTCTGTTCCCGCTCCAAACGTGGCCGCGACGGAGGCAGATTTTACGCGCGGCAAGGCGCGAGAAGAGAAATTTGCTCATGCAAATGAACGACGAGCAACACAGCAGCGCGAAAAATCTGCCCCGTCCCTTCGGGCTGCGCCCAAAATTTCGCCATACGGCGTTGCAGCATTTGCCAAGGTTGTACACATTGGCTGCATGCTGCGCCTAGTCTGGCGAAATTTTGAGCAGCAACGCGGCTCGCGTTTGAAGCGGGAACAGACCCTAGCCAGCGAAGATTGCGCTGCCCGGTTGTCAAGTAAAACCAGTCAAAAACTGCCAAAGCTGGCAGAAAAAGAACATATCGGGTCGATTTCAGGCAAGGCGGGCAACAACAGCTTCCTATACTCGCAGCCGTGCATAACAACATCTCATACAGGAGAACATCCGATGTCAAAGTTTCCCGAACAGGCCAAGGTGGTCATCGTCGGTCTTGGCGGTATCGTGGGCGCATCGGTTGCCCATCACTTAATCGAACGCGGCTGGACCGACATCGTGGGCCTTGATGCCTCCGGCATTCCCACCGATGTCGGCTCAACCGCGCACGCTTCGGACTTTTGCTACGCCACCAGTCACGACTTTTTAAGCTGCTGGACGACGCTCTATTCCATTAACTTCTTTGAAAAATTAGGCCACTACTCGCGTATCGGCGGGCTGGAAGTCGCCCGTGTCGGTGACGATGCAAGGATGGACGAACTCAAGCGTAAAGTCGCCTCCGGCAAAGCCTTTGGCACTCGCGCCACTTTAATTGACCCAAGCGAGGCCAAAAAGAAATTCCCGCTGCTCGAAGAAGCCGTTATCCAGGGCGCTCTGTGGGACCCTGACGCGGGCTTGGTCGTGCCGCGCTCGCAAACCGTGGCCGGAAAACTGGTAGACCAATGCGAGGCGAGCGGCAAGCTCAAGGTCTTTGCCAATACCGCAGTCGATGACTTACTTATTGAAGACGGGCAAATCAAAGCGGTGGTGACGCGCCGAGGCACGATTCGCGCCGACTACGTCGTCATTTGCGCCGGTCTCTGGGGTCGCCTGATGGCAGAAAAAGCCGGTGAAGACCTACCGGTCATGCCGGTTGACCATCCGCTAACCTTCTTCGGTCCTTATCAAGAATTTGCCGGCAGCGGTCTTGAAATCGGCTACCCGCTGCTGCGCGACCAAGGCAATTCCGCTTATTTGCGCGATACCGGCGACCCGAAAACCAGCGAAGGCGGGCAGATTGAATGGGGTTACTACGAGGAACAAAACCCCAGATTGGTGCACCCACGCGACATTCTGCCCAAAGAGCAGGCGCGTTTGTCGCCGTCGCAGCGCGACCTCGATATGGAACAGGTGATGGAGCCGCTGGAACGCGCAATGGAACTCACGCCGATTTTGGGCGAGCTTGGCTACAACGAAGGCCATTCCTTTAACGGCCTGCTACAAGTGTCCACCGATAACGGTCCTGCGGTCGGCGAAAGCCAAAAAGTGCGCGGGCTTTGGTACGTGGTCGGCATTTGGGTCAAGGACGCACCGGGCTTTGGCAAGCTGGTCGCCGACTGGATGACCGACGGACGCACGGCAATTGACCATCACGCCATCGACTTTGCGCGTTTTAACCCGTTCCAATTAAAAGCCGACTATATCGAGCAGCGCTGCACGGAAACCGCGCAAAAAATCTACAACCCGCCAGTGCACCCACGCGAACCCTTTGCCGGAGGCCGGGATATTCGCCGTTCACCCTTCTATGAAAGAGAAAAAGAACTGGGCGGCTACTTTATGGAACTGGGCGGCTGGGAGCGTGCCCACGGCTACGCCGCCAACGAACACCTTTTGGAAAGATTCAAAGACCAAGTACCGGTTCGTAAAAACGAATGGGACAACCGCCACTTTTGGCGCGTTTCCAATGCCGAACAACTTAAGTTAAGCGAAGATGTCGGCATGATTAACCTGTCGCACTTTCATATCTGCGACATTAGCGGGCCGGATCATGTTGCCCTGCTCGAATGGCTGTCGGCCGCCAAAGTCGGCGGCGATAACAATATCGGCAAAGGTATTTACACCCACTTTCTCGACGATGAAGGCATGGTTCGCGCGGATTTCACCATCTTGCGCCTAAAAGACCGCTGCCGCCTGATTAACGGCGCAGACGCAGGCCCGCGCGACTTTCACTACATGCGCCGTGAGGCGCAGCGCAAAGGCTTTGACGTGCAGATTGAGGATGTCACCGAGCAATACATCACTATCGGCGTGTGGGGGCCGAACGCTCGCGCCAATCTGCAACAAGTCGTGGATAACCCGGACGGCCTGTTGCCGGAAAACTTCCCGTTCGCCTCCCTGCGCGACTTTAAAATCGCCGGACGTGAAGTCACCTCCTTTCGCATTTCCTACGTCGGCGAGCAAGGCTGCGAGCTGCACATGCGCTATGAAGACGGCCTTGCCGTGTGGGACGCGCTACGCGCCATCGGCATTACCGCCGTGGGCGTGGAAACCTACGCCAACTCGCGTCGTCTGGAAAAAAGCCTGCGCCTGCAAAACGCCGACCTTTTGACCGAATACAACCTGCTCGAATGTGGCCTCGCCCGCCCCAAAGTCAAAGAAGCCGACTTTCGCGGCAAGGCCAAACATCTAGAGCACCGCGCCCGCGCCCATCAACCGGCCATGCTCTGCACCTTGGTATTGCTCGATACCACCGACAGCCAAGGGGTGGTGCGTTATCCGGTTGGCAATATGCCGGTGATCGACCCGCAAAGCGGGCAAACCCTGGTCGATGAACTCGGCAGGCGCTCCTACACCACCTCAGTCGCCTTTGGCCCTACTATCGGCAAAAACATCGCTCTCGCCCCGCTGCCGCACGCCTTCTGCGAAGAAGGCCGCAGGCTCTGCGTGGAATATTTTGGCGAAACCTTCCCGGTAGAAGTGGCCGCCGTAGGCTACAAACCACTCTACGACCCGGAAAACCTCAAACCCAGAAGCTAGGGTCTGTTCCCGCTTCAAACGCGAGCCGCGCTGCTGCTCAAAATTTCGCCAGACTAGGCGCAGCATGCAGCCAATGTGTACAACCTT
>NZ_LSZO01000148.1 GCF_001580025.1 Ventosimonas gracilis
CCTTCAATGGGCTTACAACTTAACACCTGAAAAACTCAAATCCTTATTTAGTCAACACGTGGGAGGACTGGACATGTCCGAACAAATCGAGCTCAACAGCGAACAAGTGTTTAACTTACCCAAAGCCATTCGCGGCACTTATATGCTCTGGAAATCAGGGCATGACTTACGCGCTAATTTATCTGAACCTACTTATTACCGTCATCGCGCCTTACTAAAAGAACATGGCATCGATATAGCGCTGCGCTGCGACCGCGCGGCCAAC
>NZ_LSZO01000149.1 GCF_001580025.1 Ventosimonas gracilis
TTGCAATGTATCAAACGAATTAAAAGCGGCTGAACTCATCTCTTTTCCTCGCTTAGCCAGTGCATTTTTCAATGTACCTATGTTAGCACCTCAAAAGACGTCCCCCAGCAACAAAAAGCCCCGCTTTGCAGCAGGGCTTTAAGGACAACGCCATGAAAAAGCAGGAAATGGGTCAGGCATGTGGCATCAGTTTGCCGAGCTTGGCAAGCAAGCGATTTTCTAGCCCATCTATTTTGGTATTGAGCCTCTCCTCAACAGCGTCCAAGTCTTTACGCAGAAGATCAATTTTATGCTCTGTCTTGCTATTCAAGAGCGCTTCATGCGAGCGCCACACCAGCCTGACAATAGCACGTGCATGCCTGTGCTCAAAGCCTGCTTTTTCCAACTCTTCAATATGTTCAGCCGTATCAAACGCCGCCATAACCAACCCCTTTTCCATTTTCCGCAGTGCCTATGTTAGCACCACCCGAAAAGGAGCGCTGGCATGAGCTGCCTAACAAGCCAACGTTTCAGACTGCACATTCATTTTGATAACGAAAGCCAGACGTTTTGGGCCAACAGCCCGGATATCAACGGACTGGCGGTGAGCGGGGAAGACCTGCAAGAGGTTCAGCGTGAGGCGTTTTTGGCTGCGGAAACGTTATTTGAAATAGATGCAGTGCAAGGCACAAATACTGCAATTTGCCTCGTAACCAGCCCAAACCTGCCAAATTGGCACTGTGTAGTCAAAGATAAAGAAATAATCATTAGCACTTTCTTTGATTGCATACACGCGACTGATGACACTGAAAGCAATAAAAAAGAACTGTCAGCAAAAATAGAAAAAGTACGAGATGCGGTATTAGCCGCCATAGCCAACTTAAATGAAGTCAAAGAAATAAACATAAGCATTGGGAAAGATATAGTCGTACTTGGAAACCATACAAAAACCTCTGCCTACAAATACCAAAGAAGGAACTCAAACTCATGAACCTTGAAATACTTATCGCAAAAGCGGAAGACGTTTATAGCAGTGCGATAGAAGCCAGAGAAGCTGCCCTGGATGCTTGCGCCCGTGCCGGTACTTATCTGGATAAAGCCAAGCAAGCAGAAACCGACGCAAAGCAATTGCTGAGCTTAATTCGCCAGCTTAAAGAACAGGAAGATCAAGTATGAATACTCAAGCCGAATTAATTTTTGAACAAAATGCCCAGCAAATTATGCTAGAAGAACCTGCGGTCTACCGCCGAAAAGCGGTGCAACAGCTTATTAATAATAACCGCGAGGTGTGCGTAGAAATGCTTATGGCTGTTGCCAATTTAGTTGATTACACCAAGGATGAAATTCACCACAGCGAACCAATGGAGCGGCTCGTCCAATATACGGATTGGTTAAATTATTGCGCCAAACAAGAGGCCATTATCTACGCCAAAGAAGAACGCAGGTTAGCCGAAATGCACAGGAAGTTTTTATTAAAGGATGACAGCCATGCCAACCCAACAACTTAGCGCAAAAGCAAAAGACATTTATAGCAGTGCGATAGAAGCTAGAGAAGCCGCCCTAGATGCTTGCGCCCGTATCGATGCCTATCTGGCTCAATTAGAGAATGAACGCCAAATAAATGAAATGGCATTCCGCGCCCTACAAGAGTTTAGAGGCTTTTATTATGCTGAAATGGGTTTTTCAATTGAGTGCTTGGCGAAAGGTATGGAATTAACACCCGAACAATGGGCTGTCATTCGAGATAACCATGTTTTTACAGAGCGCAGTAGAGCAGCGATAGATAACTATTTTTATGGGGAGAATAAATAATGGGCAATCTCAATAAAGTCATGCTAATGGGATACTTAGGCCGCGAGCCAGAAGTACGCCAATTTGAAGACGGCAATAGCATTGCAATTGTCAGTCTTGCTACCAACGAACACTGGAAAAATAAAGAAGGCGAACCACAAGAACGTACCGAATGGCACGCCTTGGTATTTTCAGGAAGACTGGCCGAAATCGCCAAAGACTACCTAACCAAAGGCAGCCCTATATTCATTGAAGGTCGCCTACGCACCCGCAAATGGGAAGATGACAACGGCACTGCCCACTACACCACCCAAGTCCACGTAGACCACCTGCAAATGCTAGGAAAAAAAGAAGACACGCCAAATAAAGAAGAGGCGCAGCCCAACAATCCCCAAACCATCGGCAAAGACTACAAAGCCTACAAAGAGGGATACATGGCCGGTGCAAGTTATAGCCATCCCGTGAATTTTGATGAAGACCTTCCGTTTTGAGTGAGGATTAATTATGAATAATCTTGCTGAGATCGTTAAGCAGAGTGCTACCACTCAAGAGGATATAGCTTCCGTATTAAATGAGCTGGTACTTTTCCTTAAGCGCCCCAATATCGCGGCGGATGATGAATTATGGACATGTGAAGATATAGCTGCTTATCTAAAATTATCTACCGCTACAGTTGAACGCAGGGTTGTTGTTCGGCCAGAGTTTCCCGAAGCCATACAACCTTGTGCCACAGGCAAGCATGCAGTGAGGCGCTGGTTTGCCGGGGACGTTATCCGTTGGGCAAAACAAAACAAGGGGAAGCTACCCAAATCAAAGGCGCGAGGACGTCAACCCAGCCGTCCGGCTATTTCAGAAGCGGTCGCGTTGTAATAAGTCATGAGTGAGCGCAAATCTTTATGCCCAATGGTTCGCGCCAAATCCAAAATTTCCAGCTTGCGGGCAAGGCGGGTAATGGCTTCGTGCCGCGTATCGTGGAAGCACAGATTTTCTATCGGCAAAGGGTCGCGCGCACCCCGAAACAGCACGTCAGCATTGGCCGAATTTACGGTAAACAATTTATCGCGTTCTTGCTGCCGTGCCACTTGTTCCAGTACACCCATCAACTGAACCGCCCGCTTTGATAGCGCTACATGACGAGCCGTTCCATTTTTGGTTTTCATCAAGCGCACATAGCTTTCTTTTAAATGCACTCTATCCAAAGTCAGATTAAGTATCTCGCCGCAACGCATGGCGGTTTCCAGTGCAATTAAAAAGGCGTAGGCCACTTCCTGCTTTTGGATACGCGGAGGCTGTCCCTCCACATAGCCAAGCGCATCAAGCAAAAGCTTCTCTTCTTCGGCGCTAATTCGGCGGTCGCGTGGGGGGCGATTAGGTGGACGCTTGATTTCCCGAACCGGATTGCCTTTGCACCATTTCCATTCTGTCCGTGCAATCTCAAAAATGCTGGCCAGCAAATTCATTTCCCGCCTAACCGTGGATGTCTTCACTTTCTTTAGCCGTGCATCCCGCCATGCGGCTATTAGGTCAGCGCCGACTTCCTTGATGGATTCTTCAGCAAAATTCACCGTCAACAAGCGGTTAATTTGCAACGTCTCCCAGCGACTCCCAGCCTTGGTGGGCGACACTTCATCGCGGTACTTTTCCAACGCTTGTTTAAAGGTGAAATCAGAGGCCTTCTGCTGGCTTGTACCCGCAAGAATTTCAGCCTCGCGTTGTATTGCCCAAGCGACAGCATGTGCTTTGGTAGGGAAGGTCTTCGAGTCACGTACGCCTTTTTTGCATACCTCAGCTCGCCAGCCACCACTGCGCTTTCTGTACGTTGCCATCCCCCGCCTTACCCATTGGCGTAAATTTGGCGTAAACGATAGCACACAATAATCAGGAAATGACGGTTTTTGTCGTCTAGCCAAGCAGACAAGTCAAGCATAAACAGTTATTTACGCTTAAAAGTGGAAATTGTCTTTGTCTGTCGTTTCATAATTGGTACCGAGG
>NZ_LSZO01000150.1 GCF_001580025.1 Ventosimonas gracilis
ACGCCAGTGTACCGCGTGCCGCGCCCCATATCAAAGATATGTGGACTCACTACACAATTTACGAAGTAAATTGCCGTTCGGGGCTGCGCCCTGCAATGCTCCCCTGCGGGAGGCATTTGCCTTGCTAAGGGGTGATGATAGCGTGTTACTGTATGGGTACATTTTGTTTTTAATCACACGAGGAAAACCACCATGGATATAGTTTCTTTCACCAGCCTAAGAGTTAA
>NZ_LSZO01000151.1 GCF_001580025.1 Ventosimonas gracilis
TCTGGTCAGCGCAGCGGTCAATGTGGTTTTGCCGTGGTCAACGTGCCCAATGGTGCCCACGTTGATGTGCGGTTTGTTGCGTTCAAATTTCTCTTTAGCCACGGTAGTGCACCTCTTGCTTAATTTAAGTTCAAATCAACCTTGTTTTTTAACCAGCGCTTCGACGATGTTCGACGGCGCTTCGGCGTATTTGGAAAATTCCATGGAGTAGCTGGCACGCCCTTGCGACATGGAGCGCACGTCTGTTGCGTAGCCGAACATTTCTCCTAACGGAACCTCGGCGCGGATTACCTTACCAGAAACCGAGTCTTCCATGCCCTGAATCAGCCCGCGACGGCGGTTGAGGTCGCCCATCACGTCGCCCATGTAGTCTTCAGGCGTGACCACTTCCACCTTCATAATGGGTTCGAGCACCTTGCCACCGCCTTTTTGCGCGAGCTGCTTGGTCGCCATCGAGGCGGCGATTTTAAACGCCATTTCGCTGGAGTCCACATCATGGTAGGAGCCGTCATAGACGGTCGCTTTCAGACCAATCAGCGGGTATCCGGCGACGATGCCGTTTTTCATCTGCTCTTCAATACCTTTTTGAATGGCCGGGATATATTCCTTCGGAATCACGCCGCCGACGATTTCATTGGTAAAGATAAGCCCTTCAGTGATATTGCCTTTTTCATCCACATCGGGCGTTGCGAAGCGAATCCAGCAATGGCCGAACTGGCCGCGCCCGCCGGACTGGCGAACAAACTTGCCTTCAATCTCAATGCCGTCTTTGGAGATGGTTTCGCGGTAGGCGACCTGCGGCTTGCCGATATTGGCCTCAACATTGAACTCGCGCTTCATGCGGTCAACGATGATATCAAGGTGCAGCTCGCCCATGCCGGAAATAATGGTCTGACCGGACTCTTCGTCGGTTTTGACGCGGAACGAAGGGTCTTCCTGCGCCAGCTTGCCAAGGGCAATGCCCATTTTTTCCTGGTCGGCTTTGGTTTTTGGCTCGACCGCGACGGAAATCACCGGCTCGGGGAAGTCCATGCGCTCCAGCACAATCGGCTGCTCAGCCACGCAAAGCGTATCGCCGGTGGTAACGTCTTTCATGCCAATCAGAGCAGCAATGTCACCGGCGCGCACTTCTTTGATTTCTTCGCGCTGGTTAGCGTGCATCTGCACCATACGACCCACGCGCTCTTTTTTGCCTTTGACCGAGTTAATCACCGAGTCGCCAGAAGACAGTACGCCGGAATAGACGCGAACAAAGGTCAAAGTACCGACAAACGGGTCGGTCGCGATTTTGAACGCCAGCGCCGAGAACGGCGCTTTGTCGTCGGCATGACGCTCATCGTGTTGCTCTTCGTTGTCCGGATGACTGCCTTTAATCGCCGGAATATCAATAGGTGCAGGCAGGTAATCAATTACCGCGTCGAGCACTAAAGGCACACCTTTGTTTTTAAAGGAAGAGCCACAAACCGCAGGAACAATCTCGTTTGCCAGCGTACGCAGACGCAGACCTAAGCGGATTTCGTCTTCAGTCAATTCGCCTTCTTCGAGGTATTTGTTCATCAGCTCTTCGTTGGCTTCCGCTGCCGCTTCGACCATGTTCGAGCGGTATTCTTCAGCCTGCGCGAGCATCTCGGCGGGGATCTCCTCCTCGCGGTAGGTCATGCCCTTGTCGTCTTCATTCCACAGAATGGCCTTCATTTTTATCAGGTCAACCTGGCCGACAAAGTTTTCTTCCGCGCCAATGGCAAGCTGTACCGGCACCGGGGTATGTCCCAAACGGTTTTTGATCTGCTCGACCACGCGCAAAAAGTTGGCGCCCTGGCGGTCCATCTTGTTCACGTAGACGATACGCGGCACTTGGTATTTGTTGGCCTGCCGCCAGACGGTTTCCGACTGCGGCTCAACGCCGGAGGTGCCGCAGAACACCACGACCGCGCCATCGAGCACGCGCAGCGAACGCTCCACTTCGATCGTGAAGTCCACGTGCCCGGGCGTATCGATTACGTTGACGCGATGGTCGTCGTACTGGCCGCGCGAGCCTTTCCAGAAGGTTGTGACCGCTGCCGAGGTAATGGTGATGCCGCGCTCTTGCTCTTGCACCATCCAGTCGGTGGTCGCCGCGCCGTCGTGCACTTCGCCCAGCTTGTGGTTGATGCCGGTATAAAAAAGAACCCGCTCGGTCGTGGTGGTTTTGCCTGCGTCCACGTGGGCGCAGATACCAATATTGCGGTAGCGGTTGATGGGGGTTGTACGAGCCACAGGATTAAATCCTATCAATAATTCGGTAAGAAGCGGACTTGGCCGCTTTTGGCAAGCACTGCAAAAACAATGCTTGCCAAGATTTGAAAAGCGTTTTAGCAACGCTCTCCTTAGAAACGATAATGCGAGAACGCCTTGTTGGCTTCGGCCATGCGGTGCACGTCTTCACGTTTTTTCACCGCCGCGCCCTTGCCTTCGGCGGCATCGAGCAGCTCACCGGCCAGACGCAGCGCCATGGATTTCTCGCCGCGCTTGCGCGAAAAATCCACCAGCCAGCGCATGGCAAGCGCGGTGCGGCGCGACGGGCGCACTTCCACCGGCACTTGATAGGTCGCACCGCCGACGCGACGTGCTTTTACTTCGACCAGCGGGGCGATGGCATCCAACGCTTTTTCGAAGATTTCCAGCGGGTCGGCATTTTTGCGTGCTTTGACCGTTTCCAGCGCACCGTAAACGATGCGTTCGGCTACGGCTTTTTTGCCGCTTTCCATTACGTGGTTCATAAACTTGGCGAGAATTTGGCTCCCGTATTTCGGGTCGGCCAGAATTTCCCGCTTGGCAGCTACGCGGCGCCTTGGCATGGATAAGTCCTCAATGGGTCTTCAGGTCAGCCCGGAACTTTGCCCGGCCTTACTCTTATCGACTCAAACTAATAAATTAAAAAAGATTTAAGCGCTTATTTGGGGCGCTTGGCACCGTATTTGGAACGCGCTTGCTTGCGGTCTTTAACGCCGGTGGTATCCAGCGAACCGCGCACCGTGTGATAACGCACACCGGGCAAGTCTTTTACACGACCGCCTCGAATCAGCACCACGCTGTGTTCTTGCAGGTTGTGGCCTTCACCACCGATATAGGAAGTGACCTCGTAGCCATTGGTCAGCCGCACACGGCAAACTTTACGCAGCGCCGAGTTCGGCTTCTTCGGGGTAGTGGTATAAACGCGGGTGCAAACGCCGCGCCGCTGCGGGCAGTTTTGCAGCGCCGGCACGTCGCTTTTTTGCACAACGCGCTTGCGCGGCTTGCGCACCAGTTGATTGATTGTTGCCATCGATTGCTCCGTGGGGTCTTGGCAATACTTAAGCTGATACCAGCCTCGCCAGACGAGACACAAAAATAAATGGCAAAGCCAAACGCCCTGCCAATTTAGGGGTGAATATTCTAAGAGCCTGTAAAATGCCCGTCAAGCTGAAAAACCAAGAGGATACGCGAGAGGCAAGGGAAGCAGCGGCCTTAATCCTTAGGTTTATCCGGGAAGTCACACAAATCCTCAATCCGGCAACTGCCGCATTGGGGTTTGCGCGCTTTGCAAACATAGCGTCCGTGCAAAATCAGCCAGTGGTGTGCGCCTTGCAAATAGGCTTTGGGGACATGGCGCAGCAGGTTTTTTTCGACTTCCAGCACGTTTTTACCCGGAGCAAGGCCGGTGCGGTTGCTGACGCGAAAAATATGGGTATCGACCGCCATCGCCGGCTGCCCGAAAGCGGTATTGAGCACCACATTGGCGGTTTTACGCCCTACCCCGGGCAGCGCTTCCAAGGCTTCACGGGTATTGGGTACTCTACCGGCGTGCTTTTCTATGAGTAAACGACAGGTTTCGATAATGTTTTTCGCCTTGCTGTTATAAAGGCCGATGGTTTTGATGTATTGAGAAAGCCCGGCAACGCCCAAAGCGAGCATCGCATCTGGCGTATTGGCGATGGGGAAAAGCTTTTGCGTGGCTTTGTTGACCCCAACATCGGTTGCCTGCGCCGATAAAATCACGGCAATTAACAGTTCAAACGGCGTTTGATAGTTAAGTTCCGTGGTCGGATTGGGATTGTCTTCACACAGACGACGGAAAATCTCCAAACGCTTGGCCGCGTTCATGGGTTAAGGCTGTCCTGCAAGGCGCGTTCAGCGCTAAATAGCGCTTGGCGTAGTTGTTCGACTTGGGCTTGCAGAGCCTCACTACCGTAGCGCGCCAGTTGTTTTTCAGCCTTTGCCAGCGTCGTACGGGTCATATTGACCTCAATTTTTAGCCGTTTGCTATCGGCGGAGGGAGTGACTGTTAGAGGTGCTGCCGCCCTGCCCTTTTCGGGTTGATTTTGCTGCTGCTCCAAGCGGCTTTGCCGCGCCAGATAGCGACTGCGAAATTGCTCCGCCCGTCCGCGCTGCCTATTGGCTTGTTCGGCAGATAACGGCAGCAGATCAATACAATCGACCGGACAAGGTGCAAGACAGAGTTCGCAGCCGCTGCATTCATCGGCAATGACCGTGTGCATCCATTTGGCCGCGCCAACAATCGCATCAACTGGACAAACCTGAATGCACTTGGTGCAGCCGATACATTCATCCTCTCGAATAAAGGCAAGCTGCACCGGTGCTTGCGGTTGTGCCAGCGGCAGTTCCGGCACTTGCAGCAGTTCGGCCAACTGGCGCACGGTCGCCTGCCCACCGGGCGGGCATTGGTTGATCGGCGCACCTTTTACCAGCGCT
Organism: Ventosimonas gracilis; assembly: GCF_001580025.1. GTDB lineage: Bacteria > Pseudomonadota > Gammaproteobacteria > Pseudomonadales > Pseudomonadaceae > Ventosimonas > Ventosimonas gracilis. Next base: position 4,732 of record NZ_LSZO01000151.1, read on the forward strand.
TTTGCGTAAGGCAGGCAGCCGTCATAGCCGCATTTACCGCACTGGGTCTGCGGCAGCAGGGCATCGATGGCGTGGATTTGCTTAAGCAAGGCATTCATAAAGCGCGTAAGTATACAAACAACCGCCGCTTCTGTACTTTGTCGCTTCTGCCGGTATTGGGGTGCGCTGGCGGGTTATTAGTACTTTTATGAATGCACCGGCTTATTTAAGAGGATTTTTCGTGATGTCGGCCATGTTAAAGGGATTACTCAGTTTGCTTGCACTTGAGGCGGTTGATGACCATCAGTTTCGCGGTGCCAGTGTGGATTTGGGCTTTCGCCAACTGTTTGGCGGGCAGGCGCTAGGGCAGGCGCTGTCGGCGGCCATTCAGACGGTCGATAGCGAGCGACTGGCGCATTCCATGCACGGTTACTTTCTGCGCCCGGGCGACCCCAAGCAGCCGGTGTTCTATGAGGTAGAGCCGGTGCGTGATGGCGGCAGTTTCAGCACGCGGCGGGTAGTGGCCTCGCAGCAGGAAGGCGCACCGATTTTCTTCGCCAGTGTGTCCTTTCAAAAGCCTGAGCAAGGCTATGTCCATCAGCAGTCGATGCCGGATGTACCGGCACCTGAGGACGTCCCCTCGCAACTGGACTATTTAAAAGAAACGGTCGGCGACAAGCTACCGAAAGGTTTTCTCGCGCGTTTTTCCTTTAAGCCACCGGTAGAAGTGCGCCAAGTGCCGCATCAATGGCTGCCAGACGGTACGGCGGAGCCGCGCCAGTACATTTGGATACGCGCGAGCGGCGCGATGCCGGATGATGTTGCCGCGCACCAAAGGCTGCTCGCCTGGATGTCCGACATCAGTCTACTGGCGACCGCGCTGCTGCCGCATGGCATCACCGTGTGGGACAAAAGCCTGCAAATCAGCAGCCTCGACCACGCGCTGTGGTTCCACCAGCCGCCGCGCTTGGACCAATGGCTGCTCTATGCGATGGACAGCCCCTGGACGGGCAAAGGGCGCGGCTTTACCCGTGGGCAATACTTCAATCAAGAAGGTGTTTTAGTCGCCGAAGTCGCGCAAGAAGGCTTAATGCGTCAACGCAAGGATTGGGCATCGCTTGGCTATTGAACAATTACGCCACGCACGGCACTGGGTATTTGACCTGGACGGCACATTAACCTGTGCCGTGCATGACTTTGCCGCCATCCGCAAGGCGCTCGACATTCCACCGGAAGCGGACATCTTGCACCATCTGGCCGCCTTGCCCAAAAACCAGGCCGCCAGCAAACGCAAATGGCTACTGGAGCACGAACGAACGCTGGCACTCGCCGCCCGCACCACACCCGGCGCGCTAGAGTTGGTCCGCGAACTACAAAGGCGCGGCTGTCAACTTGGCATTTTGACGCGCAACAGCCGCGAGTTGGCGCTGCTATCCCTGCAAGCCATTGGCCTTGCAGGCTGCTTTGCCGCCACCGATGTGATTGGCCGCGACGAACTGCCGCCCAAACCTGACCCTGCTGGGCTTTTGCATCTGGCCGCGCAGTGGCAGGTCAGCCCGCAAGACTTGGTGATGGTCGGCGACTACCGCTTTGACCTTGAATGCGCCAAAGCGGCGGGCAGTCTTGCGATTCTGGTCGGCCTGCCAGAGAACCCTTGGCCTGCGCTTGCCGATCTGTTCGCCAAAGACTGCGGGCAGCTTTTGACGATGCTTTAGGGTCTGTTCCCGCAAGCAGGCGAGGGGAGGAAAGCACGTACTTTCAATAGACAGGATGCAACTCCCCTCGCCCATTTTTATGGGCGAGGGGCAGCTACGCTACCAACTGTAGCTGTAACCGATATAAACGCGGTTTTCGTCCATATCATCCGCCAAGTCGGTACGCGACACGGCGTTACGCCAACGCACGTAGGCGTTTTTCAGCACGCCTTGTTGTACGGTGTAACGAATGTCGATATTGCGCTCCCACTCTTTGCCGCGCTCGCGGGTCGTGCCAATTTTGGCGTGGTCGCCCCGTAAATAGCGGGTCATAAAGGTAAGGCCAGGTACGCCGATGGCAGCAAAGTCGTAGTCATAGCGGGCTTGCCAAGAACGCTCACCGGCATTGGCAAAATCGCTGATTTGCACATAGTTGATCAGGTACGGGTCGCTGCCTGCAATATAGGCCATAGCGGTATCGCCGCTCATCTGCTGCCAGCCAGCCGATAGCCCATGGCCGTTTTGCAGCTTGTAGCTAAGCATGGCGTTAAAAGCGCGATTATCGACCTTGCCTGCTTTGTGCTTGCCACTGTCGTGACTGGTGGTTAATCGCCAGTCACTTTTTAACGTACCGGTACCCAGCTTATGACTGGAAGTCAGCCCGAAAAAGTGCTGACGGTAAATGTCATCCAACTCGCCGTACCAGTAGCGCCCGCTGTAATTTTCGTTAAAGCGGTAATCCGCACCGACAAAGGAAAAATCATCGGCCTCAATGCCGCCCGGATAGCGCCCGTTACTGGATGACAGTTGCAGTTTTTCCGCATTGGTCGAGTCGCGCCCAATCACCTTCGACAGCCGTCCGGCGGACAGCGACAAGTCCGCCCATTCAAGGCTGCCAAGCGTTGCACCCTCAAAGGTCTGCGGCATCAAGCGGCTGGTGCTGGAGGCCACCAGCGGGTTATCCATTACATGGCTGCCGTAACGCAGCTCGGTTTGCGATAGCTTGAGCTTGCCGACTAACCCCAGGCGGCTGTACTCATCCGCCGAATGCCCATCATCATGGCGAGGAAACAAACCGGTTCGCGTGCGCCCAGACCCGGAATCGAGTTTGACGGCAAACCAGCCGATGGCATCAATGCCAACGCCTACCGTGCCTTCGGTATAACCCGAACGCGCATTCAGCGCAAAACCCTGCCCCCACTCCTTGCGGTCGTCCGGGCCGCTGCGGTAATCACGGTTGAAGTAGAGATTGGTGGTGCTTAGGGTGATTTTTTTATCGCCGATAAAATCCGCCCATCCCGCCGGACTTGCCAGCAGCCAAGCTGCCGCCAATGTCATGCAGAAACCCGCGGGTGGACGAACGCTTTGCAGCGACAAAGCAGGCTTTATTGAGCGATGCATGAGGAGTTCTCCTATACGGTTTTGATTGCAGGCATTCAGCGAAACTGGGCACTGAAGTCCACGGATAAAACTGGGACTGTGGTTTTTCGTGCCCCTTATTGGCGGACACAGACAACCGTTGGCATAACCTTACCTTATTCTTTTTAATCGCTAAAAATAATTTAAATTTTTATTTTTAGCGTAAAAAGAAATAACAAGTAGGTTAAGCGGTACCAGTCAACCCGTGCGACCCAAGCCAAGCAAAACGGATTATTGGCAACCTTTATGACCAAGGTATGACGGCACCCGTTTTCCGCTAAAACCGCTGTTTGAGTTTGGCAGCCGCCGTGTCAACCGTAAGATTTTGTTTGTATCTGTCTTGCCATTAACCGCATGGAAGATAAATAAGACGGTTACAGGACTACCAACGGTAGCTGTAGCCGATATAGAGGCGGTTTTCGTTGATGTCATCGTTTGCCAAATCGCTGCGCAGCATACCGTTGCGAAAGTGCAGCCAGACATTTTTCAGTACACCCTGCTGCACCGTATAGCGAATATCAATGTCGCGCTCCCACTCTTTGCCGCGCTCGCGGGTCATGCCAGTTTTGCTGTGGTCGCCATGTAGATAACGGGTCATAAAGGCAAGACCCGGCACGCCCAGTGCGGCAGAGTCATAGTCGTAACGTAGCTGCCAGGAACGTTCACCGGCATTGGCAAAATCATTGATTTGTACAAAGTTCAGAAGATATGGCGCACTTCCCGCTACGCCAGCAAAACCGGTCGCACCGCTCATCTGCTGCCAGCCCAGCGACAGACCCTGTCCACTTTTCAGCGTATAGCTGAGCATGGCGTTAAAGGCGCGGTTATCCACCCTGCCCGCTTTGCCTTGACCGCTGTCTCGACTGACCATCAGCCGCCAGTCGCTTTTTAATGTGCCGTTGCCCAGCTTGTGTCTGGAAGTCAGCCCGAAAAAATGCTGGCGATAGATGTCTTCCAGTTCGCCATACCAATAGCGCCCGCTGTACGCCTCGTTAAAGCGGTAATCGGCACCGACAAAAAACAGCAGATCGGCCTCAATGCCCGCCGGATAGCGTCTATTGCGAGCACTGATGCGCAGTTTTTGCGCATCGGTCGAATCGCGTGCAATCACCTTGGACAGCCGTCCGCCAGACAAGGACAATCCGCCCCATTCGCGGCTCTCCAGCGTGACACCCTCATAGCTTTGCGGCATCAAGCGGCGAGTGTTGGAAACCACCAGCAGGGGGATGTCGGCCAGATGACTGCCGTAGCGCAACTCGGTGGCCGACCATTTCATTTTGCCGGTAAGCCCTAAACGGCTGTATTCATTAGCCGAATGGCCGTCATCATGACGAGGAAACAGCCCCGTCCCGGTACGCCCTGCCCCCGAGTCGAGCTTGAGCGCAAACCAGCCGATGGCATCGATGCCAAAACCTATCCTGCCTTCGCTGTAACCCGAACGGGCATCCAGTTCAAAACCTTGTCCCCACTCTTTGCGGTCAGCCGAACCACTGCGGTAATCGCGGTTGAAATACAAAGGGTCTTAGGAAGCAAACATGTTTTTATGGCATGATAACTTCCTGATATGACTGGTAAAAATAGGTACTTCAAACGTTCGAAAA
>NZ_LSZO01000152.1 GCF_001580025.1 Ventosimonas gracilis
GCGTCCGTTTCATGACCACCTCCTCGGCGGTCAGTAAAACCGGACAGTTCATTTGCTACTGATGCGGACAGATTACTTATCACTGACAAAGAGGGGAAAACAACTGGCAAAACCTGTGCTTTTCTGCTATAAAGTGCACCGCTTTTGCGGCTCGCTCTTGGCGGTTGTATCAGCCAACTCAAACCACACATTCATCGACACGACTTTCTGGGTGCCGTGCATTTAACCAGTGCAAGGTGGAAAGCGGGATGGATGGAGGCCAAACCCAACCTTCTTAAGGAAGCATTAAATGTCTCAAGTCAGCATGCGCGATATGCTCAAGGCCGGTGTGCACTTCGGCCACCAAACCCGTTACTGGAACCCGAAAATGGCGCGTTACATTTTCGGTGCGCGCAATAAAATCCACATTATCAACCTCGAACAAACCCTGCCGATGTTTAACGAAGCACTGCGCTTTGTGGAAAAACTCGCCGCAGGCAAAAACAAAATCCTCTTTGTCGGCACCAAGCGTTCGGCCAGCAAACTGGTGACACAAGAAGCGCAGCGCTGTGGCATGCCCTATGTTGACCATCGCTGGCTGGGCGGCATGCTGACCAACTACAAAACCATTCGCGCCTCGATTAAGCGTCTGCGCGAACTGGAAGCCCAATCGCAAGACGGCACCTTCGACAAGCTGACCAAAAAAGAAGCACTGATGCGTAGCCGCGACCTCGCCAAGCTGGAGCGCAGTCTCGGCGGTATCAAAGATATGGGCGGCCTGCCGGATGCGCTGTTTGTCATTGACGTGGAACACGAACGTATTGCCATTAGTGAAGCGGGCAAGCTCGGCATTCCAGTGATTGGTATTGTCGATACCAACAGCAGCCCGGACGGTATCGATTATGTGATTCCCGGTAACGACGATGCCATCCGTGCCATTTCGCTGTACCTGTCCGCTGCCGCTGATGCCGTGCTGCGCGGGCAGAACCGTGACGGCCAGGCGGATGAATTTATCGAAGAAGCGCCGCTGGAAGCCACTGCCGGCTAATCCCTCTCCCCTACCCTTCTTCCGCAAACGGGAGAAGGGAGATAAAAGAGCCTCTCCCATCCATAAGAGGGGCGCTACTTTTTAGACCCATTTTTGGAGGATTTACCTATGGCAGAAGTCACTGCCGCACTGGTTAAGGAGCTGCGCGAGCGCACCGGCCAAGGCATGATGGAATGCAAAAAAGCACTGGTTGCCGCAAACGGCGACATCGAAAAAGCCATTGATGACATGCGTGCATCGGGTGCGATTAAAGCAGCGAAAAAAGCCGGTAATATCGCTGCCGAAGGCGCAATTGCCGTCAAACTGGAAGCTAACGGCCAAAGCGCAACCATGATTGAAGTCAACTCGCAGACCGACTTCCTCGCATTGCAAGATGATTTCAAACGCTTTGTCGCCGAAACCCTAGATGAAGCCGTTGCCAACAGCTTGACCGATGCCGCGCCGCTGATTGCAAGCCGCGAAAGCGCCCGTGAAGCGCTGGTTGCCAAATGCGGTGAAAACGTCAATATCCGCCGCTTGGTGCGAGTAGAAGGCGAAACGCTAGGCGCTTACCTGCACGGCCACCGCATTGGTGCGCTGGTTAGCCTTAAAGGCGGCAATGCCGAGCTTGCTCGCGATATTGCCATGCACGTTGCTGCCAGCAATCCGCAGTATTTGCAGCCTTCAGATGTGTCTGACGCCGCCATTGCCAAGGAAAAGGAAATTTTCTTAAGCCTTAACGCCGACAAAATCGCCGGCAAGCCGGAAAATATCGTCGAGAAAATGCTCGCCGGACGCATTACCAAGTTCCTTGCCGAAAGCTGCCTTATCCAGCAAGCCTTTATTAAAGAACCGGAAATCAACATCGGCGATTTGGCGAAAAAAGCCGGCGCGCAAGTGCTCTCGTTTGTTCGCTTTGAAGTCGGCGAAGGTATCGACAAAGGCGAAACCGACTTTGCCGCCGAAGTCGCCGCCCAAGTGGCTGCGGCTAAGCAGTAAGGTCTAAGCGCAACAAACAGAGGCTGCCCGTTTTGCGGTGCGGCCTCTTTTTTCGAGGATAAAAATGATGGCGCAACAGGCAGCCGGCAAGCAGGCACGTTATAAACGCATCCTGCTTAAACTCAGTGGTGAAGCACTGATGGGCACGGAAGACTTTGGCATCGACCCGAAAGTGCTCGACCGCATGGCGCTGGAAATCGGCCAACTGGTCGGCATCGGCGTGCAGGTGGGTTTGGTCATTGGCGGCGGCAATCTGTTTCGCGGCGCGGCGCTCTCGGCGGCCGGAATGGATCGCGTCACCGGCGACCATATGGGCATGCTCGCTACCGTGATGAACGCGCTCGCCATGCGTGATGCGCTGGAACGCTCGAATATCGCTGCGGTGGTGATGTCGGCCATTTCCATGCTGGGCGTGACCGAACATTACGACCGGCGCAAAGCCATGCGCCACTTAAACGGCGGCGAAGTGGTCATTTTTGCCGCCGGAACCGGCAATCCATTCTTTACTACCGATTCCGCCGCCTGTTTGCGCGGGATCGAAGTCGGCGCACAAATTGTGCTTAAAGCGACCAAGGTCGATGGCGTATATACCGGAGACCCGATGAAAGACCCCAGCGCCGAAAAATACAGCCGCTTAACCTACGATGAAGTGCTCACGCGCAAACTCGGCGTAATGGATTTAACCGCCATTTGCCTGTGCCGCGACCACCATATGCCGCTTCGGGTCTTTAATATGAACAAACCCGGCGCGCTGCTCTCTGTATTATTGGAAGGCAACGAAGGCACATTGATAGAAGAGGAACACCCTGATGATTGAGACCATCAAACAAGAGGCCAGCGTGCGCATGGGCAAAACCCTGGAAGCACTGGAACACGCCTTTGCCCGCATCCGCACCGGTCGCGCCAGCCCCGGCATTCTCGACGGCGTGATGGTTCCCGCTTACGGTGCGGAAACGCCGCTGCGCCAAGTCGCCAATGTGATTGTTGAAGATTCGCGCACACTGGCGCTGAATGTATTTGACCGCAGCCTGATTGGCGCGGTGGAAAAAGCCATTTTGACCTCGGACTTGGGACTTAACCCGGCAACCGCGGGTACGACGATCCGCGTACCCATGCCCGCGCTAACCGAAGAAACGCGCAAAGGCTACAGCAAACAAGCACGTAGCGAGGCCGAACACGCCCGCGTGGCGCTGCGCAATATTCGCCGTGATGCGCTGGCACAGGTTAAAGAACTCGCCAAAGCCAAAGAGATTGGCGAAGATCAAGAACGCCGCGCGGAAGCCGAAATGCAAAAACTGACCGACCGTTTTGTCGAAAGCGTAGAAAAAGCGCTGGCCGGCAAAGAACAAGACCTGATGGCCGTCTAATCCCGCATGAGCAAAGCCGCGCCTGCAACAGACCGTATACCGCAGCATATCGCCATTATCATGGACGGCAATAACCGCTGGGCCAAACAACGCCTGCTGCCCAGCATTGCCGGACACCGCGCCGGTATGGAATCGGTGCGCGCGGTGGTGAAAAGCTGCGCCGAGGCGGGCGTTGGCGTACTGACCCTGTTTGCTTTTTCCAGTGAAAACTGGCAGCGCCCGCCGAGTGAAGTCAAAGCCTTGATGGGGCTGTTTTTATCCGCGCTGCACCGCGAAGTGGACAAGCTGGAAGAAAACGACATTAGGCTACGCATCATTGGCGAACGCTCGCGTTTTTCACAAAAACTGCAAGACGAAATGCAGCGCGCCGAAGCCAAATGCGCAAGCGGCCAGCGCCTGCTGCTGCAAATCGCCGCCAACTACGGTGGGCAGTGGGACATCACCCAAGCCGCGCAGAGGCTTGCACAGCAAGTTAAAGAGGGCAGACTGCAAGTGGCCGACATCACGCCAGCGCGTTTCCAGCAACAACTGGCTACCGGCGATTTAGCGCCGCCGGATTTATGCATCCGCACCGGCGGCGAACGGCGCATCAGTAATTTTTTGCTATGGCAAATGGCCTACGCCGAACTCTATTTCTCCGACCTGCTCTGGCCGGATTTTGGCAAGCAGGCCATGCAGCAAGCGCTGGCCTGCTACGCCCGCCGCGAACGGCGCTTTGGCCGCACCAGTGAACAGGTCGCAAACTTATGAAGCAGCGCATCATTACCGGACTTATCTTGCTGCCACTGGCGTTTTGCGGATTTTTCTTGCTGGACGGCTGGCCGTTTGCGCTGTTTATAGGTCTGGTATGCATGCTGGCCGCCTTTGAATGGGCAAAGCTCGCTGGCATCAACAATGCCATCGGCCAAGGCATTTACGCCATGCTGGTGGTATTGCTGATGATGGGGCTGTACCTGCAACCTCATCTGTACGGTGTAGATAGCTGGCAATGGAGGCTGCCCATACTCATTGGCCTTATCTGGTGGCTTCTCGCCTTGCTGCTGGTACTGCTCTACCCAAGCAGCCGCGTACTGATAGGCGGAAAAATACAGCGCTTGCTGATAGGGCTGTTTATCCTGCTGCCGGCATGGGTAGCACTGCTCGTGCTTAAAGGTCTTTCCGATAAAACCCATTTAATTGCTTGGCTGCTGGCACTGATTTGGCTGGCCGATAGCGGCGCTTATTTTGTCGGCCGCCGCTTTGGCAAACACAAACTGCTGCCCGCCGTTAGTCCGGGTAAAAGCTGGGAAGGACTGGCCGGCGGGATGCTGATTGCGCTATTGCCGGTCTTAGGCTATGGCCTTTATCTGCAGCTTTCCTTTGCCCTTATCGCAAGGGGCCTGCTGATAGCCGCTCTGCTAGTGCTGGTCTCCATCTTGGGCGATTTAACCGAAAGCCTGTTTAAGCGCGAAGCGGGGGTTAAAGACAGCGGCAAGCTGCTGCCCGGCCACGGCGGTATTCTCGACCGTATCGACAGCTTAACCGCCGCCGCGCCAGTATTTATCTTCTTGATAATCTGGTTTGGCCCGAGCTTGTTCTACCCATGAACCTGTTTTTCTAATGCGCAAACAGCAAATCGCCATTTTGGGCGCGACCGGCTCCATTGGTCGCAGCACGCTGGATGTGCTGACAAGGCATCCTGAGCGCTATCAAGTGTTTGCGCTAAGTGGTTTTTCACGTCTAGACGAACTCGCCAAGCTGTGCCTTAAGCACAGACCACGCCATGCCGTGGTCGCGAACGAGGCAGACGCACAAAGCCTTCGCCAGACCTTGCGCGAAGCGGGCATTGCTTGCGAAGTCGAAAGCGGCATGCAGGCGCTGCAAGACATGGCAAGCCAGCCTGCGGTCGATACGGTGATGGCCTCCATCGTCGGCGCGGCAGGGCTTTTGCCCACGCTCGCCGCCGTTAAAGCCGGTAAAAAAGTGCTGCTCGCCAATAAAGAAGCCTTGGTGATGTGCGGCGACTTGCTGATGCAAACACTCAGCGAAAGCGGCGCTACACTGCTGCCGATTGACAGCGAGCACAACGCCATCTTTCAGTGCCTGCCGCCCTCCCCCGCACGAAATCTGGCCGCGTGCGGGGTGCGCCGCATTCTTTTAACCGCTTCCGGCGGGCCGTTTTTGCATCTGCCGATCGAGCAACTGGCACAGGTCACACCCGAACAAGCCATTTGCCATCCCAACTGGTCGATGGGACGCAAAATCTCGGTGGATTCCGCCAGCATGATGAACAAGGGCCTGGAACTGATTGAAGCCTGTCACCTGTTTGCCGCAAAGCCCAGCCAAGTGGAAGTCGTTATCCACCCGCAGAGCGTGGTTCATTCGCTGGTGGACTATATCGACGGCTCGGTTCTCGCGCAGCTTGGCAACCCTGATATGCGTACACCGATTGCCCAAGCGCTGGCTTTTCCCGAACGCATCGAATCCGGCGTTGCCGCGCTGGATTTATTGCAAATCAAAAGGCTCGACTTTTATCCGCCGGACAGCACGCGCTTTCCCTGTCTTACCCTGGCGCGGCACGCCATTGAAGCGGGCGGCACGGCTCCAGCGCTACTTAACGGCGCCAATGAAGTCGCCGTTGAGGCGTTTTTGCGCGGGCGTATTGGCTTTACCGCAATTGCCACTATCATCGAGCAAGTGTTACAACATGAGCCTGCCTGCGCGGTAAAAGAGTTAGAAACCGTGCTGCAAGCCGATCAACGCGCCCGCCTGTGCGCGCAAAAGCAAATCGAGGGATTGCCATGACTGGCGGTTTATATATGGTGCTTGGCCTGTTGGTTGCGCTGGGCATCTTGATTACTTTTCATGAATTCGGCCATTTTTGGGTCGCGCGACGCTGTGGCGTTAAAGTGCTGCGCTTTTCCATAGGCTTCGGCCCACCACTGATACGCTGGCACGATAAGCAAGGCACCGAATTTGTGATCGCCGCCCTGCCGCTGGGCGGCTACGTCAAAATGCTCGATGAGCGCGAAGGAAGCGTACCCGAAGGGCAATTAGAGCAAGCCTTTAACCGCAAATCGGTTAAACAGCGCATGGCCATAGTTGCCGCCGGACCGCTCGCCAATTTTCTGCTGGCGCTGGTGTTTTTCTGGATACTCGCCATGCTCGGCAGCACACAGGTGCGCCCGCTGATTGGCAGCGTCGAACCGGATAGCATCGCCGCCGCGGCAGGGCTTGCCGAAGGGCAGGAAATTACCGCTATCGACGGCCAGCCAACTTCGGGCTGGAATGCCGTACATATGGCGCTCATCCGCCGCTTGGGTGAAAGCGGCACGCTTGATGTGACCGTGCGCGAACCAGGCAGCACCCTCGAACAAACCCATGCACTGGCGCTGCAAAACTGGCAACGTGGCGTTGCCGAACCCGACCTGCTGGGCAGCCTTGGCCTTCACCCGTGGCGACCAACACTGCCGCCACTGCTCGCCCAACTTGACCCGCAAGGTCCTGCGCAAGCAGCAGGGCTACGCGAGGGTGACTTATTGCTCGAACTTAACGGCGAACCCATCGAAAACTGGCAAACACTGGTCAAGCAGCTACGGCAAAAACCGGATGAACCAATAAGACTGGCCTTTGAGCGAGATGGCAAGCGCCAAGAACTTGGCTTGATACTGTCTTCGCGTACGCAAGGTTCAGTCACTACTGGCTACCTGGGCGCTGGGGTAGCCGCCCCCGTTTGGCCGGATAACATGCTGCGTACCTTAGGTTTTAACCCGCTTGAGGCGCTGCCCGAAGCGGTTAAAAGAACCTGGGCGATGAGCGCACTCACGCTCGATTCGCTGAAAAAGATGCTGCTTGGGCAGCTTTCGGTAAAAAACTTGAGTGGGCCGATAACCATTGCTAAAGTGGCGGGCACTTCGGCGCAGTCCGGGTTTGGCGATTTTTTGAATTTTCTCGCCTATTTAAGTATTAGCCTTGGGGTGTTGAATCTTTTACCCATACCGGTGCTGGATGGAGGACATTTGTTCTTCTACCTGACTGAATGGGTGCGTGGTCGTCCGGTTTCTGAGCGTATCCAGGGGCTTGGCATGCAAATCGGCATCGCCTTGGTGTTGGGGGTCATGCTATTGGCCGTTATTAACGATTTGGGAAGACTATTCGGTTAGTCGCATGACCAAAGAACATCCACCTGAAAACAACAGGGGCTTTATGAAACCATTGCTGCCATCTCTGCTGCTAAGTGCCGCCACGCTGCTTGCAGCCGTTTCGGCAAATGCCGAATCCTTTACCCTTTCTGATATTAGAGTTAATGGTTTACAGCGGGTTTCTGCGGGTAGCGTATTTGCGGCACTGCCGCTTGATGTTGGCAGTCAAGTCGATGACAAAGCGCTCGCCGAAGCCTCCCGCGCACTGTTTAAAACCGGTTTTTTTGAGAACATTGAATTGGGGCGTGATGGCAATGTGCTGGTCATTACCCTGACCGAACGCCCGACCATTTCCAGTATCGTGCTCTCTGGCAACAAAGCCATTAAAAGCGAAGACTTACTTAAAGGTCTGGCGCAAGCAGGGCTTTCCGAAGGCGAGATTTTTCAGCGCGCGACCTTGGAAGGCTTGCGTAACGAGTTGCAACGCCAATATGTGGCGCAAGGACGCTATTCGGCTGAAGTGCAGACCGAGGTCGTCACCCAGCCACGCAATCGCGTAACGCTTAAGGTCAATATCAAAGAAGGCAGCGTTGCCAATATTGTGCATATCAACGTGGTCGGTAATAACGCCTTCCCTACCGATGATTTGGTTGACCTGTTTGAATTAAAAACCACCAACTGGCTGTCGTTTTTTCGCAATGACGATAAATATTCACGCGAAAAACTGTCCGGCGACCTGGAGCGGCTGCGCTCTTATTACCTCGACCGCGGCTATATCCATATGGATATCCGTTCGACCCAGGTTTCCATCTCGCCGGATAAAAAGAACGTCTATATCACCGTTAATATCGAAGAAGGCGAGCAGTTTCATATCAGCGAAGTCAAACTCGCCGGTGATTTAAAACTCCCCGAAGAAGAACTGCGCAAATTATTGTTAGTGCAACCCGGGCAGATTTTCTCGCGCCAGGTCATGACGCTTAGCAGCGACCTGATTACCCGCCGCCTGGGCAATGAAGGCTACACCTTTGCCAATGTTAGCGGCATGCCGCTAACCGACGATAACGCCAAAACCGTTGCACTGACTTTTTATGTAGAACCCGGCAAACGTGCCTACGTCAGCCGCATTAACTTTCGCGGCAACACCAAAACCGCCGATGAAGTATTGCGCCGCGAAATGCGCCAGATGGAAGGCGGCTGGGCTTCGACTTACCTGATCGACCAATCCAAACTGCGCCTGGAGCGCTTGGGCTTTTTTAAAGAAGTCAATGTGGAAACCGTACCGGTGCCGGGTACCGATGACCAGGTCGATGTCAACTACACGGTCGAAGAACAACCTTCCGGTTCCATTTCCGCCAGCATCGGCTATGCACAAAACGCCGGGCTTATCTTGGGTGGCTCGCTCAGCCAGAGCAACTTTTTAGGCAGCGGCAACCGCGTCAGCATCGGCCTTACCCGCAGTGAATACCAACAGCGCTACAGTTTTTCCTTTGTTGACCCGTACTGGACGATTGACGGGGTCAGCCTCGGTTATAACATGTTCTACCGCAGCACCGATTACGACAAGCTCAATGTCGATGTCTCCAGCTACTCGGTGGACAGCTACGGCGGCGGCTTGACCTTTGGCTACCCGATCAGCGAGACGGCGAATCTGTCCTTTGGCCTTTCCGCACAGCAAGATAAGATCAAAACCGGTCGCTACACGGTCGATGAAATTTTCGACTTTACCGATAAAGAAGGCAAACAATACCTGAACTACAAAGCCTCAGCAGGCTGGGCCGAGTCCACCCTAAACCGTGGCGTGTTCGCCAACCGCGGCCATGCGCAGAGTCTGGTACTGGATGTCGCCCTGCCCGGCAGCGATTTAACCTTCTATAAACTCAACTACCGCGCCCAGCTTTTCACCGGCCTGACCACCCGCACCGCACTGCGCTGGCATGGTGAAATCGGCTACGCCGATGCTTACGGATCCACCCATAAACTGCCGTTCTATGAGCATTACTACGCCGGTGGCTTTGGCTCGGTACGCGCCTTTAAGGACGACACACTGGGGCCGCGCAGCACGCCCAGCAGCGGCACAAGACCCGGCACGCTGAGAGACCCCGACCAGGATCGCCTGCCGTTTGGTGGCAACCTGTTGATTCAAGGCGGGGTGGAATACCTGTTCCCACTGCCTTTTATCAAAGACCAAAGGCAACTGCGCAGCGTATTGTTCTGGGATCTGGGCAATGTGTTTGATACCAACTGCTCATCGGTGCAAAAGAAACAAAGCCCTGCCTGCAAGGTTAATTTCAGCAATATGGCAAGCTCGGTCGGTATCGGCGTCACCTGGATTACCGCCATGGGGCCGATTAGTTTCAGTGTCGGCACCCCGATCAAAAAGCCGGACGATTCCGAAACACAAATATTCCAATTCTCCCTTGGACAAACCTTCTAAGCTTTCTAAATTTTTATGGACAGGAGTGATCTCGTGCGCAACTTTTCCCGTATTGCTTTATTGACCGCTTCACTGCTGGCACCTTTAGCGCCTGCTGTCGCTGATGAATTTAAAATTGCGGTACTCGATTACCAACAGGCACTTTTGGAAAGTGATGCGGCCAAACGTTATGCGGTGGACTCCGAAAAACGCTTTGGCCCGCAGCTTGAAAAACTCAAAAAACTGGAAAGTGAAGCCGAGCGTCTGCAAAAACGCTTGGTCAATGAGGGTGATAAATTAACCCAAGCCGACCGCGAGCGCCTTGACTTGGAATTTCGCCAAAAAGCGCGTGACCTGCAAACGCAAACCAATGAGTTAAACCAAGCCAAGGCGTTATCCGACCGCGAGGTACTGGAAAAATTACGACCCAACCTTAATAAAGCCGTCGAAGAGGTCATTAAAAAAGGCGGCTATGACTTGGTACTCGACCGCGCCGCCCTGGTTGACCTTAAGCCCTCCTTGGACATTACCAAGCAAGTGATTGAGCGGATGAACCAATTAAAATAAGGTCTTTTAAGCAGTAGCTCTTTTCCATGCCGAACCGTTCCTTCACCTTGGCACAACTCGCCACACAACTTAACGCAACCTTGTGTGGTGACCCGCACATTCTGGTCAGTGGCCTTGCCAGTTTGGACAAGGCAGGCGCTGACCAGATCAGTTTTCTGGCGCAGCCCAAATACCGTCATCAACTGGCTATAACAAAGGCCGCCGCCGTACTGGTCAAGCCAGAGGAGGCCGAAAACTGCCCCTGCCCCGCCCTGCTGGTAAATGACCCTTATTTGGCTTTTGCCCGCGTTTCCAAGCTGTTTGACAACAAGCCTGTACTGCCCGGCGGCATTCACCCGAGCGCACTGATTGCACAAGATGCGCAAGTAGCGGGCAGTGCGCGTATTGGCGCTTATGCGGTGATAGCCAGCGGCGCAGTGATTGGCGAAAACGTGCATATCGGCGCACATGGCTTTATCGGCGAAAACTGCCAAATTGGCGCGGACGGCTGGCTGGCTCCACGGGTCACGCTGTATCACAATGTGCGCATTGGCCAGCGCGTGGTGATTCAATCCGGCGCGGTGATCGGCGGCGAAGGCTTTGGCTTTGCCCGTGATGAACAAAACCACTGGCAGAAAATTGCCCAACTGGGCGGCGTTTTAATCGGTGATGATGTCGAAATTGGTGCCAATACCTGCATTGACCGCGGTGCACTGTCCGATACCAAAATTGGCAACGGGGTCAAACTCGACAATCAAATCATGATTGCGCACAACGTCGAGATTGGCGAACACACGGCAATGGCCGCCTGCTGCGGTATTTCCGGCAGCAGCAAAATTGGCCGTCACTGTATGCTGGCCGGTGGCGTGGGTTTGGTCGGGCATATTGAGATTTGCGATAACGTCTTTATCAGCGGCATGACCATGGTCACTCATTCAATAAAAACGCCCGGTAGTTATTCCTCGGGAACCGCCATGCAACGCATGGATAAATGGAAGCGTACTGCCGCGCGTCTGCGCACCCTCGATGATATGGCCAAACGCCTCGCTTATTTAGAAAAACAATCGGGGTCTGCCAATCAATCGTCCTAAAACCCCGCCCGATTTTAGATCGCACAAAACACAGCGATATTGGACTGCAAGGCAGTTCTTAAATATCTATAAGGCATCTGCCTTTTATTTAAAACCGTAAGGCCACAAGCTATGATGGATGTCACCCAAATACGAAAATACCTGCCGCACCGTTACCCGTTTTTGTTAATCGACCGGGTGATTGAGCTGGATATAAGCGGGCAGGACAAGCGCATTTGCGCCTACAAAAACGTATCCGTAAATGAGCCTTTTTTTAACGGCCACTTTCCCGACCATCCGATTATGCCGGGCGTATTGATTGTCGAGGCAATGGCACAATCAGCCGGTATTTTGGGCTTTAAAATGCTCGATACCACGCCTGCCGATGGCACTCTCTATTACTTTGTCGGCTCGGACAAACTGCGTCTGCGCCAGCCGGTCGTACCAGGCGATAAGCTGATGCTGGAGGCGCACTTTTTAAGTGCCAAACGCAGCATCTGGAAATTTGCCTGCAACGCCCGCGTCGATGGCAAGGAAGTCTGTTCGGCAGAAATCACCTGTGCGGAACGCAAACTCTAATGAGCAAAATCGATCCACGAGCTGTTATCGACCCCGCCGCGCAACTGGCGGATGACGTAGAAGTCGGGCCGTTTTCCATTATCGGCGCGGACGTTGAAATCGGTGAGGGCTGCGTTATCGGCCCGCATGTCGTACTCAAAGGTCCGAGCAAAATCGGTAAAAACAACCGTATTTTTCAGTTCGCGACGGTAGGCGAAGATACGCCGGACATGAAATACAAGGGCGAACCCACGCGCCTTGTCATCGGCGATAACAACATCATCCGCGAAGGCGTCACCATCCACCGCGGCACGGTGCAAGACCGCAGCGAAACCACTATCGGCAACCACAACCTGATGATGGCCTATGTACATATCGGGCATGACAGCGTAGTCGGCGACCACTGCATCTTTGTCAATAACTGCGGCCTCGCCGGACACGTGCATGTCGGTGATTGGGCGGTATTGTCCGGCTACAGTCTGGTGCATCAGTTCTGCCATATCGGCGCACACAGCTATCTGGCAATGGGTAGCGCAACCGGCAAAGACCTGCCTGCCTTTGTCACCGCTTACGGCAATCCGGCCTGCGCGCGCAGCATCAACTTTGAAGGTCTGCGCCGCCGTGGTTTTAGCCAAGAAAGCATACTGGCGCTGCGCCGTGCCTATAAACAGGTCTACCGCAGCACCTTAACCGTTGCCGAGGCGCTGGAGAGTCTCAGCGAACTGGCAAGCCAGTCGCCAGAAGTCGCGCTGTTTTGCGACTCCATCAAAAGCAGCACGCGCGGCATTGTCCGTTGAGCAAGCCGCTGCATATTGCACTAGTCGCCGGGGAAGCCTCTGGCGACCTGCTGGGCGCGGATTTAATGCAAGCGCTCAAGCAGCGTCACCCGCATATCCGTTTTAGCGGCGTAGGCGGCAGCAAGATGCAGGCGGCGGGGCTTACCAGCGCTTTCCCGATGGAGCGCCTGGCCGTTATGGGTTTGACCGAAGTGCTGGGCAGAGTGCCGGAACTTCTCTGGCGACGCAGCCAACTGGTCAAAAACCTGCTGGCCGATAAACCGGATCGGTTTATCGGAATCGACGCGCCAGAATTTAATCTTGGCCTTGAGCTAAAACTGCGCCAAGCGGGGATTAAAACCGCGCACTACGTCAGCCCCTCGGTTTGGGCTTGGCGGCGCGGGCGGATTAAAAAAATCCGCGCCGCCTGCGACCTGATGCTCTGCCTGTTCCCGTTTGAGCAAGACTTTTACCGAGAAAACGGGGTGCCGGTGCGCTTTGTCGGCCATCCACTGGCCGATAGCTTGCAGCCGCAGGATAAAGCGAGCGCCCGCACGGCCTTAGCTTTGCCAGTCGATACACCGCTGGTTACGCTGATGCCCGGCAGTCGAGGCGGCGAAGTTAAGCGCCTTGGTGCGCTGTTTTTGGATGCCGCCGAAAGGCTGCTTCGCGAAAAACCCAACCTGCATTTTCTGCTGCCCTGCGCAAGCGCCGCGCGGCGCGCGCAAATCGAACGATTACTGACCAACCGCAAGCTGCCGCTGACCTTACTGGACGGCGGGGCGCCGCTCGCGCTTGCCGCCTGTGATGCCGTGTTGATTGCCTCCGGCACCGCCACTTTGGAAGCGCTACTGCAACAAAGACCGATGGTGGTCGCCTATAAGCTATCCGCACCTACCTTTCGCATTGCCCGTCACTTGGTCAAAAGCCGCTGGTTCGCCTTGCCCAACCTGCTCGCCTCGCGTGCTTTGGTGCCGGAATTGATACAAGATGCCGCCACCCCCGAAGCTTTGGCCACAGCACTGTTGCCACTATTAGATGATGGCAGCGCACAAACCGGTGAATTTGCCCTGATCGCAGGCAGTTTGCGGCAAAACGCCTCGGCACAAGCCGCCGATGCCGTGCTGCAAGGACTTAAAGGCGACTGATGCAACAGATGCTGACTTTCCCCGAGGCCGAAGCCTTGCTAACGGCAGGCGTGGATGAAGCCGGGCGCGGCCCGCTATTTGGCGCGGTATTTGCCGCCGCCGTTATCCTTAATCCCAAGCAGCCGATTGACGGCCTTAACGACTCCAAAAAATTAAGCGAAAAACGCCGCGAGCAGCTTTTTATCGAGATAAAAGCCAAGGCGCTGGCCTTTTCTATCGCCCGTGCTGAAGCCGCCGAAATCGACCGCTTAAATATCCTGCACGCCAGCCTGCTCGCCATGCAGCGGGCGGTAGAAGGGCTTGCTATTCGCCCCGAACAGGTTTTAGTGGACGGTAACCGTTGTCCCAAACTCGCCCTGCCCTGCCAGGCCATAGTCGGCGGTGACGGCACAGTCGCCGCGATTGCTGCCGCCTCAATACTCGCCAAAGTCAGCCGCGACCATGAAATGCAGGCGTTAGACGAACGCTACCCCGGCTATGGTCTGGCCGCGCACAAGGGCTACCCGACCCGCGCCCACTTGGCAGCGCTCGCCCGTCTTGGCGCAACCGACCAGCACCGCCGCTCGTTTGCACCGGTTCGCGCGGCGCTCGGGTAGACTAACGGCTTTTATTGCCGCTCTAACCTGATGCTAAGCGAAGCGCTTAAAGCGCAAATCCAAACCGCCTATTCGCGCTTTCTCGAAGCTAAAGGCTTTAAGCCGCGCTACGGGCAGCGCCTGATGATTGCCGAAGCCGCCAAAGTATTGGGGGCTATCGAGCAGGACGAACAGGGCATGCGCATCAGCGCCGATACCGTCGTCGCCATCGAAGCGGGTACCGGCGTTGGCAAAACGGTCGCCTATAGCCTCGCGCTTATCCCGCTTGCCAAAGCCACCGATAAACGGCTGGTGATTGCCACCGCAACCGTGGCGCTGCAAGAGCAAATCCTCTACCGCGACCTGCCCGATGTGCAGCAAAACAGCGGCCTTAACTTTAGCTTTGCGATTGCCAAAGGACGCAGGCGCTATCTCTGTGTCGCGCGCCTTGCCAGCTTGCTGGCCGAAGGCAAAGAACAGAACCAAACGGCTGAACTGTTTGCCGAAGAAGGCTTTTCCATCGAGCTTGACAGTGATCTGCTCGCCCTCTACAAGCGCCTGCAAAGCCAGCTTGAAAGCGGCGCTTGGGATGGCGACCGCGACCGTTTGCCAGAACCGCTCAATGAACATGATTGGGCGCGCTTGTCGGTAGATCACCACCAATGTGCCAAACGCCGCTGCGCCTACATTGGGCACTGCCCGTTCTACCTGGCGAAGGAAGCGGCGGAAAAAGTCGATGTCATCGTCACCAATCACGATTTGCTACTGGCCGACCTCGCCTTGGGTGGCGGTGTGGTGTTGCCCGCCCCGGCGGACAGCCTCTATGTATTCGATGAAGCTCATCATCTGGCGGACAAAGCCATCAGCCACTTTGCCCACAAAAGTCGTCTACACGCGACGCAAAGCTGGCTTTTGCAGACGGAAAAAACACTCGCCAAGCTACTTGCGCAAAATCCCTCACAAGGTGAAACGGCCAAGACCTTGATGGAAATGGCCGAACAAGCGCGTGAGCTGCGCAACAAACAGCAAGACATGCAAAAACTTTGCGAGCAATTGGCCGAATTTGATGACAGCCGCCAGCTGGTTCAGCGCTTTGCGGCGGGGAAAATCCCCGAACCTTTACGCGAGGCCGGGCTTTTGCTAGGTCAAGGCTTTACCGCATTACAGCAGCGCCTGGAAGGCTTTGTCGAACGCTTAAAAGACGTACTGGACGGCGAAAATCGCGCCTCTCTTTCACGCCAACAGGCCGAACTTTGGTATCCACTCTTTGGCAGCTTGCAAGCGCGCGCGGCGGAAAATCTTGCCCTGTGGCAAGCCTTTTGTGCCCAAGATCAAGCAGGCGAGCCGCCCACCGCGCGCTGGCTCGCACTGGTCGAAACCGATGATATTGAAGTCAACGCCAGCCCGATTTTGGCCGCACCTACTTTGCGCCGTAATTTGTGGCAACGCGCCTACGGCGCGCTATTGACTTCAGCGACCTTAACCGCCTTGGGTCGCTTTGACCGACTGCGCACGCGTGCTGGATTGCCGGACAATACCCACTGCCAAGTCGTCCCCAGCCCGTTTGACTACGCCAAAGCCGGACTGCTGCGCGTACCCGACCTAAAAGCCGATCCCAGCGACAACGCCGCACACAGCGCCGCCATCAGCAGCGTCTTGCCTGAACTTCTGGCAGGCAGCCAAGGCAGCTTGGTGCTGTTTTCTTCACGCCGGCAAATGCAAGAAGTGTTTGCCGCATTACCCGACGAATTAGCCGAACGCATTTTGCGCCAAGGCGAGCATTCCAAACAAAAAACGCTGCAAATCCACCGCGAACGCATTGAAAAAGGCCAGCCCAGCATTCTGTTTGGCCTTGCCAGCTTTGCCGAAGGCATTGACTTGCCGGGGGCGCTCTGTGAACAGGTCGTGATTGCCAAAATTCCCTTTGCCGTGCCGGATGAACCGGTTGAAGCCACCCTCGCCGAATGGATAAAAGCCAGCGGCGGCAACCCGTTTATGCAAATCAGCGTACCCGATGCCTCGCTCAAACTGATCCAAGCCTGTGGCCGTCTGATACGCAGCGAAAACGACCGTGGCACCATCACCGTGCTCGACCGCCGCCTGCTCACCCGCCCCTACGGCAAAGCCATTCTCGAATCACTGCCGCCCTTTCGCCGCGAACTGGGCTAGTCGCTTGCGAAAGAGGTCGAGAGGGCAAGCAGCGCAGGATGGCTTGTGTCATCATAGTCGCCTGTTTTTGACTGATTTTCGCCCGTCATGTACAAACTCTGTGCTTCACTGCTGGCATTACTGCTGCTCTTGGCTTGCCGTTCACAACCCCCCGCTACCGAACTTAAGGCCTACGATTTAGCGGATAGCACGCCGCAAGAAACGCCTGCCAAAGTCTATGGCTCATTCAATGCCACTACCCTGTATGCCCTGCTGGCGGCAGAAATCGCCGGACAACGACAGCTTCCAAGCCTGGCGCTGGAGACCTATCTGGAGCAGGCACGCGCCACCTTAGACCCCGGCATTGCCGAACGGGCGCTGCAAATCGCTGAATACCTGCGCGACAGCCCATCGGCGCAAGAAGCCGCACTGATTTGGGCAAAAGCCGCGCCACAAGAGCGTGCCGCGCAGCGCAGCGCCGCCATTCATTTGGCCTTGGCCGGTCGGCACATCGAAGCCAGCGAGTATATGGAGCGGGCGTTGGATAACAACAGCGAGCGCTTTGATTTTCTTGAGCTGGGTCATTTGGGTGACGACCCGCAAGGCCGCGCTGATTTATTGCAAAGCTTGGATATTTTGTTAAAAAAATATCCAGAAAACACACAAGTCATATTAAGCAAAGCACAGCTTTTGTCGCAAAGCGGCGAAACCGAACAGGCGCTGCAACTGCTAAGTGAACAGCACAGTAAAAAAAATAGCCATACTGCCGTGCTGTTGCACAGCCATTTGCTGCAAACCTTAAGCCGCAGAAGCGAAGCCTTAGATCTGCTATCACAAGCCTTAAAGCAAAGTCCAAGCGACCTGCGCTTGCGCTTTGCCCGCGCGAAATTACTGCTGGAAGAAAACCGCCTGCCCGAAGCGCATGACGACCTTATTCACCTGCTGGCGCAGTCGCCAGAAGACGACTCACTGCGCTACATGCTGGCGCAGATTTACCTTGAGCAACAGGCTTGGCAAGAAGCCATTGCTTATTTGGAAGAACTTATCGAGCGGGAAAACTATCTGGATGCGGCGCACTTTAGCCTTGGCCGCGCCTTTGCAGCCCAAGGCGACAGCGAAAGGGCATTGACTGAGTACGCACAAGTAGCAGACAGCGACTACTACCTGTCCGCACAGTTCCAAAGTACCGATATTTTGCTGGCACAAGGACGCGCTGAAGAAGCGCAGCAACGCCTTGCCGGATTGCGCGAAAACTTAAGCGAGTACCGCCCGCAGCTCTATCAAATGGAAATCGAACTTTTGACCAAGCACGGTCAATACCCGGGCGCGCAAATAATTGCTAAACAAGCGCTGGAAGAGTTTCCAGGCACCCCGGAATTACTCTACGCGCGCGCCATGCTGGCGGAAAAACAGAACGATTTAGCGCAGCTTGAGCGCGATTTATGGAGCATTATCGAGCGCGACCCTAGCAGCAGTATGGCACTCAATGCGCTGGGCTATACGCTGGTAGACCGCACCGACCGCTTGGACGAAGGCAAATCCTTGATTAAACAGGCACTCGCCTTATCGCCAAACGACCCGGCCATTCTCGACAGCCTTGGCTGGGCGCATTACCGTCTGGGCGAGTTGAATGAGGCCGAACCCTTGCTGCGCAAAGCGCTGGCCGAATTTCCAGACGCGGAAGTTGCCGCCCATTTGGGCGAAGTGCTCTGGCAACTCGGCAAACGCCGCGAAGCGCGTAAAATCTGGCGCGAAGCGCTTGGCAAAGACCAGACGCACAGCATCTTACAAAACACCATCTTGCGCCTGACCGGCAAAGCCAAACCCTGATGAAAACACCGCTGTTACTTTTCCTGCTATTGCTGCTGGGCGGATGCGGCCTGTTTTGCACGCAGCCGCCCGCCGCCGATAAGCCACTGTCTTGGCAAGCGCAGCAAGAGCAAAACCGCAGGCTGGAGCATTTTCAAATCAGCGGCAAAATCGGCATTCGTGCACCGCGCGAATCCGGCAGCGCCAATCTTTTTTGGCAGCAGAGCCAAGATTATTTTGATATTCGCCTAAGCGGCCCGTTAGGACGCGGTGCCGCGCGTTTGCTCGGCAACCCAGAGCAGGCACGCCTTGAGGCGGCGGGTGAGATCAGCGAAGGTCCGGCGCAAACCCTGCTTAGCGAACGCTTGAACTTGGAATTGCCACTGGATGCTCTTCACTGGTGGCTGCGCGGCCTGCCCGCACCCGGCAAAAACTTGCAATTACAGTTAGATACCCACAATCGTCTGGCGCAGCTTAATCAACAAGGCTGGCAGATTGATTACCCCAGTTACCAGTTTGAGCAAGGCTACTGGCTGCCCGAACGGCTGAAAATCCGCGGGCATAACCTGTTGGTTACGCTGGTTATCAAACAGTGGGACTTAGCGCCCTCCCCCCTGCCGCAAACAGCCCGCTAACCTGTGCTTTGTATTCCTGCCCAAG
Source organism: Ventosimonas gracilis (assembly GCF_001580025.1). Lineage (GTDB taxonomy): Bacteria > Pseudomonadota > Gammaproteobacteria > Pseudomonadales > Pseudomonadaceae > Ventosimonas > Ventosimonas gracilis. The sequence goes on from NZ_LSZO01000152.1 coordinate 19,197, forward strand.
CCGAACTGGTTTTGCCCGCCCCGGCCAAGCTCAATCTGTTTTTGCACGTCATCGGCCAGCGTGAAGACGGCTATCACCATCTGCAAACCCTGTTTCAGTTTTTGGATTACAGCGATGAAATCGGCCTCGCCTGCCGCCAAGATGGGCAAATCATCCTGCATACACCGCTTGCCGGTGTCGAAGGTAAAGACAATCTACTAGTACGCGCCGCCAAGCGGTTACAGGAACAAAGCGGCTGCCGCTTAGGCGCAGACCTTTGGCTTAATAAGCGCTTGCCGCAAGGCGCCGGTTTAGGCGGTGGCAGTTCCGATGCGGCGACGGTGTTACAGGGGCTAAATCGACTGTGGCAGCTTAATCTTTCCAGCGAGCAACTGGCCGCGCTAGGGTTGCAATTGGGCGCCGATGTACCGGTTTTTATCCACGGTAAAGCGGCGCTGGCCTTTGGTGTGGGCGAACAACTACAGCCTGTTGATTTGCCCGAGCCTTGGTTTGTGGTCGCCGTACCGCCGGTATCGATCAGCACCGCCGCCGTTTTCAGCGACCCCAACCTGCGCAGAAACAGCCCAAAGCTGAGCGCGGATCAATTATTAAGCATGCCTTGGCGCAATGACTGCGAACCGGTTGTTTTAGCACGTTATCCGCAAGTTCGCCGCGCTTTGGCGATGTTGCCCGCACAGGCTGAATTTCGTTTAACCGGCACCGGCGCTTGTTTGTTTTCAGGCTTTGCAAAGAAAGAAGATGCTGATAGAATGCTGCGCCTGTTTGCGGTGGAGCTAAAAGGTTTTGTTGCCAAAGGCTTAAATCGTTCACCACTGCATCACAGATTGAAAGCTAAAGGGGCGTAGCCAAGCGGTAAGGCAGCAGGTTTTGATCCTGCCATGCGTTGGTTCGAGTCCAGCCGCCCCTGCCATATTCCAATCCTCTTAAGTAGAAGGGGCGTAGCCAAGCGGTAAGGCAGCGGATTCTGATTCCGCCATGCGTTGGTTCAAATCCAGCCGCCCCTGCCAACAGCAAAAGGCCAGTATTTCCGTGTCCAAGATGATGGTCTTCAGCGGCAACGCCAATCTGGATTTGGCGCGTCGCATCGTGCACCAATTGCATATTCCCTTGGGTAATGCCACCGTCAGCAAGTTTTCCGACGGTGAAATCAACGTTGAAATCAACGAAAACGTGCGCGGCAAGGATGTCTTTATCATCCAGCCAACCTGTGCACCCACCAACGATAACCTGATGGAATTGGTGCTGCTTGCCGATGCCTTCCGCCGTTCTTCCGCCACGCGTATCACGGCCGTCATGCCCTACTTTGGCTATGCACGGCAAGATCGAAGACCACGTTCGGCGCGGGTGGCCATCAGCGCCAAAGTCGCCGCCGATATGCTCAGCGTGGTGGGTATTAATCGCGTATTGACGGTGGATTTACACGCCGACCAGATTCAGGGCTTTTTTGATATTCCGGTCGATAACATCTACGGCTCACCGGTGCTGCTTGACGATATCGAAGACCAGCGCTTTGACAATCTGATCATTGTTTCGCCCGACATCGGCGGCGTGGTGCGTGCGCGAGCCATCGCTAAATCCTTAGGCGTAGACCTTGCCATCATCGACAAGCGCCGCGAAAAAGCCAATCAGTCCGAAGTGATGCACATTATCGGCGACATCGAACACCGCACCTGCGTGTTGGTCGATGACATGGTCGATACCGCCGGTACCTTATGCAACGCCGCCAAAGCGCTCAAAGAACGCGGCGCGGCGCGGGTGCTCGCCTACTGCACCCATCCGGTATTATCCGGCGCTGCCATCAGCAATCTGCAAAGTTCGGTGCTCGATGAACTGGTCGTCACCAACACCGTGCCGCTGTCCGCTGCGGCAGCAAACTGCGGCAAAATCCGCCAACTCGACATTGCCCCGGCGGTCGCCGAAGCGGTTCGCCGTATCAGCAACGAAGAATCCATTAGCGCCATGTTCCGTTAGGGATTTGGCAAAACCTGCCCACTTTGGGCATTACCCGTCCCCGCGCTGGTCGCAAGTGTGGGTGACGTTTTTATCTTGGAGATAAACCATGAATCAATTTGCCATCAGCGCAGAAAAGCGCTGCGACCTGGGGAAAGGTGCGAGCCGCCGCCTGCGTCGTAACCAAAGCCGCGTGCCTGCCGTGATTTACGGCGCGGATAAGCCTGCACAGTCGATCAGCCTGCTGGCCAAAGACTTTGCCAAGTTGCTGGAAAACGAAGCCGCGTTTAGCCATGTATTGGAACTTAATGTGGAAGGCGCAAAAGAATCCGTGCTGATTAAAGCACTGCAACGCCATCCCGCCAAAGAGTTTGTATTGCACGCCGACTTTTTGCGCGTGGTATCAGGCCATAAGCTCAACGCCCACGTGCCGCTGCACTTTATCAACGAAGCCACTTCCATCGGCGTGAAACAGCAAGGCGGCGAAATTTCGCACACCCTGGTGGAAGTCGAAGTCACCTGCTTGCCCGCCAACCTGCCGGAATTTATCGAGGTCGATTTGGCTGCCGTTGAAATCGGCAAGATTGTCCACCTGTCTGACCTGAAACTGCCCGAAGGCGTAGAACTTACCGCGCTGGCACACGGCAACGACTTGGCGGTCGCCAATATCCACGCTTCGCGCGTTCGTGGCGAAGACGAAGAAGCCGCACCTGCTGCCTAAGGGCTAATGAGCGCCGTGCAACTGGTGGTCGGCCTGGGTAATCCCGGAGCCGAATACCAAGGCACCCGCCATAATGCGGGTGCCGAATTCGTCGAACGTTTGGCACAGCAACAAAACTGCCGTCTAACTGCGAATAAAAAATACTTCGGGCTTTACGGCAGCTTTGTGCAGCAAGGGCGCGATATTCGCCTGCTGATTCCAACAACCTATATGAATCGCAGCGGTCAAGCGGTAGCCGCGCTCGCCGGCTTTTTCCAGATTGCGCCCGAAGCCATTTTGGTCGCGCACGATGAACTCGATCTGCCGCCTGGCACCGCGCGACTTAAAGCCGGTGGCGGGCACGGCGGACACAACGGCCTGCGTGACATTATCCAAAGCCTTGGCAAGCGCCACGATTTTTTACGGCTGCGCCTGGGTATCGGCCATCCCGGACAGGCCAGTGAGGTCACGCCCTTTGTCTTGGGACGCGCTCCACGCGGTGAACAACAACGGCTCGAACAGGCCATTGATAGCGCGCTGGATATTCTGCCTGCCGTGCTGGAAGGCAAACTCAGTGCAGCCATGCAAACCCTACACAGCAAAACCTTCCTCTCTTGAACCCCTCTCCCATCAATGGGAGATTTGGAGAAACCATTATGGGATTTAACTGCGGCATCGTCGGCCTGCCCAATGTCGGCAAGTCCACCTTGTTTAACGCGCTGACCCGAGCGGCCATTGCCGCAGAAAACTTCCCGTTCTGCACCATCGAACCTAATTCCGGCGTCGTCGCCATGCCCGACCCGCGGTTAAATGCACTGGCCGCTATCGTAAAACCGGAACGTGTTATCCCCACCAGCATGGAATTTGTCGATATTGCCGGATTGGTCGCCGGTGCCTCCAAAGGCGAGGGACTCGGCAATAAATTTCTGGCCAATATCCGCGAAACCGATGCCATCGCCCACGTAGTGCGCTGCTTTGACGACGAAAACGTGATTCACGTATCCGCCACCGTTGACCCCCAGCGCGATATTGAAGTCATTGATTTAGAACTGATATTGGCAGACCTTGAAAGCTGCGAAAAACAATTGCAGCGGGTAACTCGCAACGCCAAAGGCGGCGACAAAGAAGCGCTCGCGCAAAAAGCGCTGCTGGAGCAACTCTGTGCCTTATTTGCTGAAGGCAAGCCCGCACGTCTACTGCTGGATAAGCTAGATAGCGAACACAAGCGTCTGCTTGACGGCTTTCATCTGCTGACCAGCAAACCGGTGATGTATATCGCCAACGTAGCCGAAGACGGCTTTGACAATAACCCGCACTTGGAGCAAGTGTGCCGTATTGCCGCCGAACAAAACGCCGTAGTGGTGCCGGTTTGCAACAAAATCGAAGCGGAAATAGCCGAACTCGACAGCGCCGAAGAAAAGAGCCTGTTCCTCGAATCCTTAGGGTTAGAAGAAGCCGGGCTTGACCGCGTGATTCGTGCCGGTTACAGGCTTTTAAATCTGCAAACCTACTTCACCGCCGGCGTCAAGGAAGTCCGCGCCTGGACGGTCAAAGTCGGCGCCACCGCCCCCCAGGCCGCCGCCGTCATCCACACCGACTTTGAAAAAGGCTTTATCCGCGCCGAAGTCGTCGGCTATGACGATTTCATCCGCTACAAAGGCGAAAACGGCGCCAAAGAGGCCGGGAAATGGCGGCTGGAAGGCAAAGACTATATCGTCAAGGATGGCGACGTAATGCACTTTAGGTTTAATGTCTGACGATTTTGGCTGGATCAGAGCAGGACGCTGTTGCAGGACTGGCCGTACTACCTGAGTGCGGCGGAGGGCAGCAGCACAGCATAGGGAAGAGTTGGCCGGGTGTTGCAGAACGAATGGACAGGGCGGCCTTTTCCTTTTCTGGGTAGAGCCGTTGTCCCTTGAATGCCGTTCCCTTGCCATTTGCCTTTGCCCAAGGATGGTCGCTGGGAAATGGGTAAACAATGGATTAAATGGGGGTAATTATGAGGGGATTAAAGAAGTGAGTGACCAGTTCTTCAAGCAGCCTATTCTCAATTCTCCATACGGCTACCCGTCTTTGCACTGGGAGCTCGACGAGAAGGGGCAACCCACCCAGAAAATCGTCGAATCTCGTCGAGCATCCAGCTTCATTAGCCCGATTCCAAAACCACGCCGGCACCAGGGTGAGCAGGCTGCTCTGGCGCTGGATGAAGTTGAGAACTTGTCTGACGACGGGCAGCGCTACCGACACTCTGAACTGATCAATTTGGTGCGGCGCGAGGTCGATGCCTGGCGTCGCTTGCCACCAGCGCAGTGGCGCGTCACTCCTGAAACAGCCCGGTTACTGGAACATTGGCGAAATCACAAATTCGCTGGTGTGCGCCCGTTCTTCTGCCAGGTCGAAGCGGCCGAGACCGCCATCTGGCTGACTGAGGTCGCCCCGCAGCTTGGCAAGAACGGCGAGCGCTTCCTCGATCCCCTGAAAAAGGCCAGTCACGATGCCAATCCCGGCTTGATGCGTCTGGCGCTGAAGCTGGCCACCGGTGCCGGTAAGACCACGGTCATGGCCATGCTCATTGCGTGGCAGACGGTCAATGCCGTGCGCCATCCGCAGAGCAAGAAATTCACTCGTGGTTTCCTGTTGGTCGCCCCTGGCCTGACCATCAAGGATCGTCTGCGCGTGCTGCTGCCCAATGATGCGGACAGCTACTACGCCAGCCGGGAGATCGTGCCCCGCGACATGCTGGCGGATCTGGACAAGGCCAAGATCGTCATCACCAACTACCACGCCTTCAAGCTGCGCGAGCGCATGGAGTTGTCCAAAGGCGGTCGTCGCTTGCTGCAAGGCCGTACTGGCAGCGAGCTGGACACGCTGGAAACCGAAGGCCAGATGCTCCAGCGGGTGATGCCGGAATTGATGGGGCTGAAGAACATCCTTGCCATCAACGACGAGGCACACCACTGCTATCGCGAAAAGCCGCACGCTGCGCAGGACGACGAGAATCTCGACAAAGATCAGAAAGCCGAAGCCGAGGAGAACAACGAAGCCGCACGGCTGTGGATCTCCGGCCTGGAGGCAGTCAACCGCAAGTTGGGCTTGCAACAGGTGATCGACCTGTCGGCCACGCCGTTCTTCCTGGCCGGATCCGGCTACGTGGAAGGCACGCTGTTTCCCTGGACGATGAGCGACTTCTCGCTGATGGACGCCATCGAATGCGGCATCGTCAAATTGCCGCGTGTGCCGGTGGCCGACAACATCCCCGGTGCGGAAATGCCCGTCTACCGCGAGCTCTGGAAGCACATCGGCAAAAAAATGCCGAAGAAAGGGCGCGGCAAGAACGCCCAGCTCGATCCGCTGGCCATCCCGGTGGAATTGCAGACCGCGCTGGAAGCCCTGTACGGGCATTACCGCAAAACCTTTGATGCCTGGAAGCAGGCCGGCATCAACGTACCTCCGTGCTTCATCGTGGTGTGCAACAACACCGCCACGTCCAAACTGGTGTTCGATTACATCTCCGGCTTTGAGCGCACCAATGAAGACGGCTCCATCACGCGCGTACCGGGGCGGTTGGAGCTGTTGCGCAACTTCGACGAACATGGCGAGCCGCTGGCGCGCCCGAACACTTTGCTGATCGACAGCGAGCAGCTCGAATCCGGCGAAGCGCTGGACGACAACTTCCGGGGCATGGCTGCTGACGAGATCGAACGCTTCAAGCGCGAGATCATCGAGCGCACCGGCGACCGTCGCCAGGCTGAGAACCTGAGTGACAGCGAACTGCTGCGCGAAGTGATGAACACCGTTGGCAAGCAGGGTCGCCTGGGTGAGCAAATCCGCTGCGTCGTGTCGGTGTCCATGCTCACAGAAGGCTGGGATGCCAATACCGTCACCCACATCCTTGGTGTTCGTGCGTTCGGCACCCAGTTGCTGTGCGAACAGGTGATTGGCCGTGCCCTGCGTCGCCAATCCTATGAGTTGAATGAGCAAAACCTGTTCGACGTGGAGTACGCTGATGTCTTCGGCATTCCCTTCGATTTCACCGCCAAGCCGGTTGTCGTCACGCCGCCCAAGCCCCGCGAAACCATTACGGTCAAGGCACTGCGCCCGGAACGCGACCCTTTGGAAATCCGGTTCCCTCGCGTGCAGGGCTATCGCGTCGAACTACCAGAAGAACAACTCGAAGCCGAGTTCAACGGCGACCTCCACCTCACCCTAACACCGGACATGGTCGGCGCAACCCAGACCCACAACGCCGGCATCATTGGCGAGGCGGTGGTGCTGGACATCAAGCATTTGCAAGACGTACGCCAGTCCACCTTGTTGATGGAGCTGACCAAACACTTGCTGTTCCAGCACTGGCGCGACCGAGGCCAGGATGCGCCAATTGCCTTGTTCGGTCAGCTCAAGCGCATCGTGCGCCAGTGGCTGGACGAATGCCTGGAATGCAAGGGCGGCACCTACCCGGCGCAGTTGATGTACCGCGAACTGGCAGACACGGCCTGCCAGCGCATCACCAAGGGCATTACCGCAAAGGAGTTGCAGAAAGGCCGGCAGGTCAAGGCCATCCTTGACCCATTCAACCCGACTGGCAGCACCGCACACGTGCGCTTCAACACCTCTCGCCCGGGCAGCGAACGCTGGGAAACCCTCGGCGTGGAGAACCAGCCGAAGAACCCGGTCAACTGGGTGATCCTGGATAGCGGCTGGGAATCCGAATTCTGCCGCGTCGCCGAGTCGCACCCCAAGGTGCTGGCCTACACCAAGAACCACAACCTCGGTCTGGAAGTGCCCTACCGCTTCGGCTCGGCCAACCGACTCTACATCCCGGACTTCATCGTGCAAGTGGACGACGGTGGCGGCAAGAACGACCCGTTGAACCTGATCGTCGAGATCAAGGGCTACCGGCGCGAAGATGCGAAGGAGAAAAAGTCCACCATGGACACCTACTGGATTCCCGGCGTGAACCACCTCGGCACGCACGGTCGCTGGGCCTTCGTCGAGTTTGGCGACGTGTACGAAATGCAGGAAGACTTTGCCAAAGAGGTCGAGACGAAGTTCAAGCAAATGATTGAAGCGGCTGCGCCGGGAAACAAGGAACACTGAGATGGCAAGCAAGAAAACCCAGAAGCCTGGCAAGGGTATCGAACAGATCACGCATACCGAGGCCAAACGCAAGAACATCCCGACGGTGGAGCATCAGTCAGTCATGCAACACCACGAGCAAGCGCCGGTGAAGGTCATGTATCCGCGAGGTAGCGACGATCTGAATGATGAAAAGACCCTGCGTAACCGTGATCTGGATCCGCAACTGGTTTGGCGTGGCAAGGATCAACAGGATTGGTCAGATCTCGTCGTCAATGCGCCGCCACTGTACATCCAGGAAAAGGTCAAACCCAAGGTGCTGATCGACGACCTGCACCGCCAGACCGAAGAACGACGCGAAGCCGCCGCGCCGCAACAGGACTCGCTCGACTTGTTCGGCGACTTCAACGGCCTGCCCGAAGGCGCGGATCGAACCGAGTTCTACCAGCACGAAGGGTACTGGCAGAACCGCATGATCTTGGGTGACAGCTTGCAGGTGATGGCGAGTCTGGCCGAGCGTGAGGGGCTGCGCGGCAAGGTGCAGTGCATTTATTTTGATCCGCCGTATGGCATCAAATTCAACTCAAACTTCCAGTGGTCAACGACCAGCCGCGATGTGAAGGACGGCAACGCCGGGCATATCACCCGCGAGCCGGAGCAGGTGAAGGCGTTTCGGGATACCTGGCGTGATGGGATTCATTCGTATCTGACGTATTTGCGTGACCGGCTGATGGTGGCGCGGGATTTGTTGACGGAATCCGGGTCGATTTTTGTGCAGATTGGCGATGAGAATGTGCATCGCGTGCGGGCGGTGATGGATGAAGTGTTCGGCGACGAAAATTGCTTTGCAACAATTACGTTCAAGAAGACTGGGGGTCAAAGCTCCGCACAGATTGCAGCAGTTTCGGATTACATACTTTGCTATTCGCGGAATTTGAAGAAAAACAAGGCTCGTCAGCTTTATGCGAAGAAAAATCCAGGTGAAGAAGGTGCCACAAATTACACTTGGATTGAAGATGCGAACGGCTTGCGTCGCCCCTTGAATGCATCCGAAAAACAGGAAAGCCAGTCCGTTCCATCTGATGCGCGAATCATGCAGCCATACCCAATGTTTTCCGATGGAAAGTCAGTGAAAGATATTCCATTTGTGTGGAGGTCTAACGAATACAAGCCATCGGGCAATGCGCACTGGAAGACCCATGCTGATGGATTGATGCGTGTAGCCAAGGCCGATAGATTCATAGCGCAAGGAAAGACTTTGCGCTTCATAAATTACCTAGAAGACTATTCTGTCACGCCAATCATAAATTTGTGGACAGATACGCAAATAAGCGGATTCGGTTCTGATCGAATCTATGTGGTACAGACACTGCCCAAAGTTATTGAGCGGTGCATTTTGATGTGTACCGACCCCGGCGACCTCGTGCTCGACCCCACTTGCGGCTCCGGCACCACCGCCTACGTCGCCGAACAATGGGGCCGCCGCTGGATTACCATCGACACCAGCCGCGTCGCGCTGGCACTGGCTCGCGCCCGCATCATGGGCGCGCGCTATCCGTACTACCTGCTGGCCGACTCCCGCGAAGGCCAGTTGAAAGAAGCCGAAGTCACCCGCAGCGCGCCGTCAAGCCAATCTACTTACGACAACATCGCTCACGGCTTCGTCTATGCGCGCGTGCCACATATCACGCTCAAGTCCATTGCCAACAACGCCGAAATCGACGTTATCTGGGACAAATTTCAGACCGTGCTGGAACCGCTGCGCGACGCGCTGAACAAGGCGCTTGGCAAGCAGTGGCAAGAATGGGAAATCCCGCGCGAGATTGACACCAAGTGGAACGACGCGGCGAAAAAGCTGCACGCCGACTGGTGGCAACAACGCATCGCCCGCCAAAAGGAAATCGACGCCTCCATCGCTGCCAAGGCCGAGTTCGAGTCCCTCTACGACAAACCCTACGAGGACAAGAAGCGCGTGCGCGTGGCCGGCCCCTTCACCGTGGAATCGCTCAGCCCGCATCGCGTATTGGGCGTGGATGAGGAAGACAACCTGATCGACCACGTGGCCGAGACCCAAGCCGAATACGGTCAGGACTTTGCCAGCCTGATCCTGGCCAACTTGCGCACCGCTGGCGTGCAGCAGGCGCACAAGGCTGACAAGATCGAATTCACATCATTGGAGCCGTGGCCGGGCGACTTGATCTGCGCCGAAGGCCGCTATCTGAAAAACGGACAGGTCAAGCGTGCCGGTATCCTGGTCGGCCCAGAGTTCGGTACCGTTACCCGTGCAGACTTGGTCGATGCCGCCCGCGAGGCGGGCGATGCCAATTTCGACGTACTCATCGCCTGCGCCTTCAATTACGACGCACCGGCCAGCGAATTCAGCAAGCTGGGCCGCATCAACGTGCTCAAGGCACGCATGAACGCCGACTTGCACATGGCCGAAGACCTGAAGAACACCGGCAAGGGCAACCTGTTCGTGATCTTCGGCGAACCGGATGTGGACGTGCTGGACACCCAAGGCCGCAGTATCCGCCGATACGATGGCAAACGCGACGTCATCGACGTGCCAGCCGACGAGCAGCTAGTGGTCAAGATCAACGGCGTAGACGTGTTCCACCCCAGCACCGGCGAGGTCCGCAGCGACGGCGCGGACGGCATTGCCTGCTGGTTCCTGGACACCGACTACAACGAGGAATCCTTTTTCGTTCGCCACGCCTACTTCCTCGGCGCGAATGACCCGTACAAGGCGCTGAAGACCACACTCAAGGCCGAAATCGACCCCGACGCCTGGGCAACGCTCAACAGCGACACCTCGCGCCCATTCCCGCAGCCCAGCACCGGGCGGTTTGCGGTGAAGGTCATCAATCACCTCGGGGATGAGGTGATGAAGGTGTTCAAGGTACAGTGATGGCGAATACAACTGAGGCGCGCGCCTACAACGAACTGGTGGGAGCGTGGAGTGGCATGGAACAGGCGGCGAGCGAGGCCGGGGTGCTTGGCGCGCAAACACAACTGGATATCTGATCGAGAGAATGACGCATGGCAACGACCGAATGGCCTTATCCCGGTTCCCGTTGGTGGAAGTTCGACTTCCATACCCATACGCCGGCCTCTAAAGACACCAACGGCTGGCAGCGGGCGATAGGCACGCCCAATGCATTGACGCCTGAAACGTGGCTGCTCAAGTACATGGCCGCGCAGATCGACTGCGTGGCCGTGACGGACCATAACAGCGGTACTTGGATCAACCTGCTCAAGGCCGCCTATGCGGCCATGAAGGCGCTGGCCGATCAGGGGCAGCCACCTGCCGGCTTTCGGGAGCTGACGCTGTTCCCCGGGGTGGAAATCTCCACCCAGGGCGGCGTGCATGTGCTCGCTGTTCTCGATCCCACAGCAACCACCAGCGCTATCGACACCTTGCTGGGAAGCGTGGGCTATCAAGGCACCAAGGGTGACAGCGACGGCGTAACCAGCCGAGGGATCACCGAAGTGATCCAGGCCATTCTGGCTGCTGGCGGGGTTGCGATCCCGGCACACGCCGATGCGCGGAAAGGGCTGCTGCAGTGCCGTGCGGGTTCCAGTCAAAGCCAGCTCGATGCCAACACCCTGCGCCAGGTCATTGCCGTGGAGGGGCTACAGGCTGTCGAGTGGTGCGATAACGCCAGTCCGTGGCCCGACTGCGTCGCCCAGGCCGCTTCTCGCTTTGCGCGGGTATTGGGCAGCGACTGCCACAGCTTTCAGGGAGCGGCTGTTCCCGGCAGCCGTTACACCTGGGTCAAGATGGCCAGCCCGACGCTCGAAGGGCTTCGTCTGGCCTTGCTGGATGGCAATGATGTGTCGATCCGGCGCAGTGATGAAGGAGCATTCGACCCCTTTCGGGTACCCGCCCATGTCATCACCGCCATCGAAATCGAGAATGCGCGTTACATGGGCAATGGCCAGCCGGCAAGACTGGCTTGCTCGCCGTTTTTCAATGCGGTGGCTGGCGGCCGTGGAACGGGGAAGTCCACCGTCGTGCATGCCCTGCGGCTGGCGGCGCGGCGCGACCAGGAATTGACGGCGCTGGGCCAGGGCAACGAACCGCGTGCGCATTTCGATGCCTTCCGCAAGGTTGTCAATGCTCGTGACGACAAGGGCGCGCTGCGTGCCGATACCGTTATCCGTGTGCAGTGGCAGCACGAGGACGTGCGGCTTCGCTTGCTGTGGCGAGCCGATGGCCAAGGCACGGCGGTGGAAGAATGGCGGGACGACCGGTGGCAGACGTCTCCCAGCCAGAGCGTGAATCCGGCACGCTTCCCGCTGCGCATATTCTCCCAGGGGCAGATTGCGGCCTTGGCCGGCAGTGGGCGGCAGACCCTGCTGTCGATCATCGATGAGGCCGCCAACGTCGAATCGCTGCGGCAGGCCCTTGACGAGGCGCAACGGACCTTCTTTACCCAGCGCGCCCGATTGCGTGAGCTGGACGGCAAGCTGGCTGGCCAAGCCGAGGTCGAGCGTAAACTGGATGAGGCCGGCAAGAAGCTGGCGGCGCTGTCGCAGGCCGACCATGCCGCAGTGCTGCGCGCCTATGCACAGGCACAGCACCAGGCCAGGGAAGTGAAGACGCTGTTCGAGCAATTGAAGGACATCGCCACCCGCATTGCCGAGCTGCCGGAGAACATCGGACTTGATGACTGGCCCAGCCAGCACTTCACCGAGCAGGATACCGACCTGTTGGCGTGGCGCAAGGATGTCGACCTGCAGGTGGATCAGCTTCGTCTCGATCTGCTGGAGCGGGCACGCAAGCTCGACGCCAGTATCGAGTCGCTACAAAAGGATGATCGGCTCGCGCAGTGGAAAGCGCGTGCCCTGGCGGCGCAGCAGGCGCACACCGCACTGCAAGAACAACTCGTTGCGCAAGGCGTCAGCGACCCGCAGGCCTTTGCACGCCTGACACAGCAACGCCAGCAACTGGAACTCCAGCGCAAGGCTCTCCAGCAGATGCAGGGTGACCGACAGACGCTGGCACAGCAGATTGACGCGCAGCGAGCACGGTTGACGCAGAAGCGGCAAGCCATCACGCAGGCGCGCCAGACGTTTATCCAGAACGCGCTGGCGGGTAATCCGCATGTACGGATTGCCGTGGTGCCCTTCGGGTTCGAGGCCAAACAGATCGAACGCGAGTTGCGCGAATTGATCGAGGCGACCGACGAGCGCTTTGCCGACGACATTCTGCTGACGGAGGACGGCGAGGCCTCCAGCGGCATGGCATTCGATTTGGCGCAGGCGGATGAGCCTGGCAAGATCGGGGCTGTCGATAGCGTCAAGCAACGGCTATTGGACGTCGATGCCACCCTGGGTGGTCGTCTGCGCAATTATCTGCAACGCAAGCATGAGAAGCCGGAGTTCGCCGACCATGTCTTGGCCTGGTTTCCAGAAGACGACCTGCGGATCGAGTACCAGCGCGATCATCGATGGACCTCCATCAGCCAGGGGTCGCAGGGACAGCGTTCGGCCGCATTGCTGGCCTTCCTGCTGGCTTTCGGCGAGGAGCCCATCGTGCTCGACCAGCCCGAGGACGATCTCGACAACCACCTGATCTACGACCTGATCGTGCGTCAGATTCGGGAAAACAAGTTGCGCCGTCAGCTCATCATCGTCACGCACAACCCCAATGTGCTGGTCAACGGCGATGCGGAGCTGGTGCATGTAATGGAGTTCGGGCGTGGACAGTGTTTTGTGCAGCAAAGCGGTGCCTTGCAGGAATCGGCCGTGCGTCGTGAGGTCTGCCGCGTGATGGAAGGCGGACACGAGGCGTTTGCGCGGCGCTGGAAGCGACTGGGACCGGAGGTTTGATATGTTGGCGACCCGTAGCGAACTGATCAAAAAGATCCGGCTAGGCGAAGACAGCTTCCTGGAACTGAAGGAAGTCCGATTTGCCGGCGACAAGATACGAGGCCCTTCACAGAACGACCTCGCCGATGAACTGGCTGCGTTTGCCAACAGCTCGGGCGGCGTGTTGCTGCTGGGCGTGGAGGACAGAAGCCGCGAGGTGATCGGCATCGAGTTGGACAGGCTCGATGCCGTGGAGGCACTGCTGCGCCAGGCGTGTGAAGACGCGATCAGGCCGTCGTTGGCCCCAGTTATCGAACGCATGACCTTGCCCGATGCCAGCGGCGTAGAGCAACCGGTCATCCGCGTCGAGGTTCTGCACAGCCTGTTCGTGCATCAAAGCCCGGGCGGCTACATGCAGCGCGTTGGCTCATCGAAACGCCCCATTCCGCCGGAACAACTGGCACGTCTGTTCCAGCAGCGCAGCCAATCGCGCTTGGTTCGCTTCGACGAAACACCCGTCGCGCGCGCCATGCTGGCTGACCTGGACGAAGCTTTGTGGCGGCGCTTCGCTCCTGCACGAAGTGCCGATGCGCCTGAGATTTTGCTGGGTAAACTTGCGATGGCGGCGCACGATGATCAAGCGGGCGTTTGGCGCCCTACAGTGGCCGGCCTACTCATGGGGAGCCATGTTGCACAGCGGTTCCTGCCAGGCGCATTCATTCAAGCAGTGGCATACCAGGGAACCAATGTTTTGCCCGCTGGCGAAGCGATGTACCAGCGCGATGTCCAGGACATCACCGGTCCACTGGACCGGCAGATCATCGACGCTTGTGCCTTCGTGCGCAAGAACATGCGCGTGGCTGCCTACAAACACGCGCAAGGTGGACGCGAGGATCTTCCACAATTCGATATGCTGGCTGTGTTCGAGGCCGTGACCAATGCGGTCGCCCACCGGGATTACTCCATGGCCGGTGCCAAGGTGCGGCTGCGTCTGTTCGACGACAGGCTGGAGTTGTATTCGCCCGGCATGCTGCCCAACACCATGACACCGGAGAGTCTGCCGTTCCGCCAGGCAGCCCGCAACGAGGCGTTGACCAGCCTGCTGGCGCGCTGCCCTATCGATGATGACACACTGGCCGTACACCGCCAGCACATCATGGACAAGCGCGGAGAAGGCGTGTCCATCATTCTTGAAACGAGCGAGCGGCTGGCGGGCCGGTGCCCCGAGTATCGTCTCAACGACGACAGCGAACTGATGCTGGTCATCTACGGCGCACGTATGGAGTAGGAACCATGAGTTTGAGCCTCCTCAAAACCCGGGGCGATTCAGTTTGAGCATCTGGATGTGTTCAATCCTCCCAAACATACTGAGTAATGGTTCACATGCAATTCCGTATCGCCGACACTTTTACCACCAGCCTCACACGCCTGACCGGCGATGAGCAAAAGGCCGCGAAGAGCACTGCCTTCGATTTGCAGGTGGATCCAGCCAGCAACGGCATGCGCTTCCACAAGCTCGACAGAACCAAAGATCCGAACTTCTGGTCGGTGCGTGTTAGCCGCGACATCCGCCTGATCGTCCACAAGACCGCTGGCAGCCTGCTGCTGTGCTACGTCGATCACCACGACAAGGCCTATCAGTGGGCCGAGCGGCGCAAACTGGAAGTGCATCCGACCACCGGCGCGGCGCAGCTTGTCGAGGTCCGCGAGCGTGTCGAGGAGATCCTTGTTCCGAAGTACGTCGAGGACAGCAGGCCGGCGACGCAATGGAAGCCGAAACTGTTCGCAAAATATGGCGACGCCCAACTGCTGGCCTATGGTGTGCCGCAGGAGTGGCTGGCCGACGTGAAGGCTGCCGACGAGGATTCGCTGCTGGAACTGGCTAAGCACCTGCCCGGTGAGGCGGCCGAAGCCCTGCTTGAACTGGCGACCGGCGGCACGCCGGCGTTGCCGGAAGTGGCAGCCAAGGGGGCGGACCCATTCCAGCACCCGGACGCGCAACGGCGCTTTCGCGTCATGTCCGATATGGACGAACTGGCCCGCGCCCTGGAATACCCGTGGGACAAGTGGACGGTGTTCTTGCATCCGGCGCAGCGCCAACTGGTCGAGCGTCATTACAACGGTGCGGCGCGTGTGTCTGGCTCGGCGGGCACGGGCAAGACCGTGGTTGCCTTGCACCGGACCGTGCATCTGGCGCACCAGGACGAAGATGCGCGCGTCCTGCTTTCCACGTTTTCGGACACATTGGCCAATGCCTTGCGCGGCAATTTGTATCGGCTGATCTGGAACACGCCCAAGCTCGGCGAACGTATCGACGTGGCCGCCATGGATGCTCTCGGCATCCGCTTGTATGCGGCGGAATTCGGCAAGCCAGTATTCGCCAGTCGTGATGAAATTTCCACGCTGCTGAAGGCGGCTGCCACGCAGGTCGATGGACTGAAAGCCAACGCTGCGTTTTTGCTGTCCGAATGGGAAGATGTGGTGGACACCTGGCAAGTGGAAAGCTGGGAAGCTTACCGTGATGCCAAGCGGCTGGGTCGCAAGACGCGCTTGCCGGAGGCGCAGCGCGCCTTGTATTGGCAGGTGTTCGCCAAGGTGAAGGTGCAGTTGAAGCAGACCGGCAAGATCACTGCGGCCGAGATGTTTTCCAGGCTGGCTGAGGCAATGCCCAAGCGCAAGCATCCGGTATTCGATTACATCGTGGTGGACGAGGCGCAGGACATCGGCGTGCAACAATTGCGCTTCCTGGCGGCGATCGCTGGCAACCGCGCCAATGCCCTGTTCTTTGCCGGTGATCTTGGCCAGCGCATCTTCCAGACGCCGTTCTCGTGGAAGTCTCTGGGTGTGGATGTACGTGGTCGCTCGCGCACGCTCAATATCAACTACCGCACCTCGCACCAGATTCGCTCGCAGGCCGACCGGCTTCTCGGCCCCGAGGTCTGTGATGTGGACGGCAATGTCGAAAACCGCAAAGGTACGATTTCTGTGTTCAATGGACCGGAGCCGACCATTTTCAGCTACGCCGATGCCCGGGCGGAAAGCCAGGCCGTCGGCGTATGGTTGCAGCAATGCCGTGCCAGCGGTGTGCTGCCGCAGGAAATCGGCGTCTTCGTTCGATCCGAGAGCGAACTGTCACGCGCACAGGTGGCAGTCAAGGCCGCAGGCTTGCAGGGGCGCGTGCTCGGCAAGGACATGGCGACGGAAGAGGGCTTCGTCAGTATCACCACCATGCATTTGGCCAAGGGCATGGAATTCCGTGTGGTTGCGGTAATGGCCTGCGACGCTGAAATCATCCCTTCACAGGTGCGCATCGCCACTGCTGCTGACGAGGCCGATCTGACTGAAATCAACGACACCGAACGCCAGTTGCTGTACGTGGCCTGCACCCGTGCCCGCGATCAACTGCATGTCTCGGCGATCAAACCGGGGTCGGAGTTTCTGGAGGACTTATTGCAGAAGTAGCCCCTCGCGTCTTGGATGAGCTTGGTGGTGACAGCGTGCCTTGGCTGTGTCGCCCCAAGTAATTGCGCAACGTGCGACTTATTGATCCGGCCCACAAATAGATTCATGCGGCATATTTGACTTTGGGGTCTTGGAAGTAGGCTTTGACACGCTCTGGTTCGCAGGCCACGGAAGTTTGGCTTTCGTGCGCATCAGCACCTTGCAGCCAATGACGTGTTTGAGGTCAGCATTCAGTCGTTCTTCGGGATTAAGTTCCGGGCTGTAGCCGGGCAGATAAAACACCTTCATCTGATCTTTCAACCAAGCCTGCACCGGCTCGCAGTGATGAACACCAAGGTTGTCCAGGATCAGGAACACTTTGCGATCGCTATCCTTGATCAAGGCATCGAAGAACTCGATCAGCTTCTCGTGATTGAACGCCCCGTCGATGATCATCCAGCGCGCTTTGCCCTTGTATCTTTAACCTTCCGTTGTTCAGGTGTAGTGTTGAGATGTTATTCACAGCCTGTTATGCCCTTGGGAACGCAGTATCCCGTAGGTTAACACTTGGCGTGGATAGCATTTCTTTGTCGAAATCCCGAACAGTTGTCAGTCGGCGATGCGTTGTGCATTGACCACGTATATGCAAGGGGTCTTAGGAAGCAAACATGTTTTTATGGCATGATAACTTCCTGATATGACTGGTAAAAATAGGTACTTCAAACGTTCGAAAATCAGCG
>NZ_LSZO01000153.1 GCF_001580025.1 Ventosimonas gracilis
TCAATCATCGACATGAAAACATCTATCTGGCCTTGCTAAAATTACTGCGTGAACAGCCGCTTTGATCGCGTTTGCTTCCTAAGACCCATAATTTAATAAATACTATTACTCGGTGCTAAAGGCCAGCGCATCATGCAGATGCAGGCTTTGCAAATAACGCACCTGAATGCCGAGCTGACGATAGTGACACCCTGCATACCGCCCCATTGCAGAGAGTCTAAGTCTTCGGCCAATTCGGCAAGAGACACATCAGGGAGCATCGCATTCATCGGCCAAGTTCAAGGGATGAGGTCAAATTTGTTATAACATAACAAATTTATCGGCAGGACTTTTCATGATTCCTCAAAATTACCGCGAGTGGCATCACTGCATCACCATCGAATGTGGCCTTGCTTTAACCACGGACTTTATCCGCGAACGCCTTGCCGTTTGGCGTGACGAAAAAGCCTTTGAAACGTCGCGCTTTCGTGAACTTTATGGCGATGCCCATTGGCAGGCGGTGATTGGCTGGTTTGAACAGGCGCGGCTCCTCGCTAATCATCCCGCCGCAACTCATCAGGAATAGGCAGGTTTTGCGGCGCGGGTGGCGCTAAATCGAAGCCGGGCCTACGCACTTGATAAACCCAAGCCAACACCTGTGCAACCGCTTGATAAAGCCCGGCCGGGATGGGTTCATCAAGTTCCGTGGAATAATAAATGGCGCGCGCCAACGCGGGCGATTGCAATTGACAGACATCGTGCGCGGCAGCAATTTCGCGGATTTTTAGCGCCAGCAAATCGCGACCCTTGGCGAGCAAAAGCGGCGCAGTTCCCGCGTTTTCATCGTATTTAAGTGCGACCGCAAAGTGTGTCGGGTTGCTAATCACCACATCGGCCTGCGGCACGGCGCCCATCATTCGCCGCTCGGCGCGTTCACGCTGTAATGCACGAATGCGCGATTTAACCTCCGGCTTGCCGTCGCTGTCCTTGTGCTCATCTTTAACTTCCTGGCGGGTCATGCGCATCTTTTTTTGCTGCGCAAGCCACTGCATCGGCGCATCAACAGCGGCAATCAGCAGCAGAGGAGTGCAGAGCCAAAGCAGATTTTGCCCCAGCAGCTTAAGGCCATGATTAATGGCTAACGGCTGTGGCTGTTTTGCCAGTGCGAGCAGCTCGGCGCGGTCTGCCGCCAGCACGATAAGCGAGGCAGCAAGCACCAAGCCAAACTTGGCAAGCGCTTTACCCAGTTCGGCAAGCGAGCGGGCAGAGAGCATCCGCTTAAGGCCAGACAGCGGATTTAATCGACTGAATTTGGGCTGCATACTCGCACCACTAAACAGCCAGCCGCCCGTTAGCAGTGGGGCGAGCAAAGCGGCGACAAACAGGCAGCAAAAAATCGGCAACAGTGCAATCAGTGCGATTTGCCCGCAGTCGATTAAAAGTTGCGCCATTTGATGGCTATCTAGCAGTTGCTCGCGCGGCAATACCAAGCAGCGCTGCAAGATTTGCAGCAGCGCTTGCCCGAGCGCCTCGCCAAAGCCCAGCAGAGCACCGCAACCGACAAGCATCAGCGTAGCCGTGGCAAGTTCCCTTGAGCGGGCAACCTCGCCTTTTTCTTTGGCTTCACGAAGGCGCTTCTCAGTGGGTTGTTCGCTTTTTTGTGCGCCGTTTTCGTTTTCTGCCATTAAATTAATTCACGCAATATCACAAAAGCGTCGCTTGCCAGCTGCGAAAAACTATCCGCAAAACCGGCTAAACCTATCCACAGCAATAACAAGCCCATTAACAGGCTCAAAGCAAAGCCGATGGAGAAAATATTAAACTGCGGCGCGGCGCGGCTCATAAAGCCAAAAGCCAGATTAACCACTAAAAGCGCGATAATTTGCGGCAATACCAAAAGCAATGCACCGCTTAGCACAGTGCTAAATTGCGCAAGCAGTACAGGATAACGAGAGGTTAAAAAGCCGCTGCCAATCGGCGTATTGTGAAAACTTTCCGCGAGCAAACCTATTACCAATAAATGCCCATTAACAGCAAGAAATAACAATATCGCCAGAATATTTAAAAACTGCCCCAAAACTACGTTGGAAGTGCCGGAAGCAGGGTCAACCGTCGAAGCAAAAGCCAGCCCCATTTGACTGGCAAGCAATTGCCCGGCGAGCACAAATAGTTGGAAAAACAATTGCAGCGAAATTCCCAGCAGCAGGCCGTTTAATACTTCCTGGACAATAAGCAGCAAAGTCGCCAGATTAAAACCAAGCAATAGCGAAGAGGCCGGTAAAGTGGGCAGCAGTACCGCCGTTAATATCAATGAAAAATACAGGCGAATACGCATCGGCAATAAATGCCCGCCGATAATCGGCATGGCCAGCAACAACGCGCCCACACGAAACAACGGCAATAATAAACCGGCTACCCAATGGGTAATCTGCGTATCGCTAAACTCAAGCACTAACCGATGATCTGAGGAATATTGCTGATAAGATTTTCGCTAAATTCCATCAGCTGCCCTACCAGCCAGGGGCCTGCCAATATCAGGGTGAGTAAAATCATTAAAAGACGCGGCAGAAAACTCAAAGTTTGTTCGTTAATTTGCGTAGCGGCTTGAAATACCGCAACCAACAAGCCGACCAGCAGACTGGGCAATATTAAAACCGCCACCCATAGCAAGGTCAGCCAAAAGGCTTCGCGCAGTAAGTCGAGGATAATTTCGGCGCTCACGTTAATGTTCCGAAACTGCCCGCCAGCGTACCTATCACTAATGCCCAGCCGTCAATCAATACAAACAGCATGATTTTAAACGGCAGCGAAATGACCAAGGGCGATAGCATCATCATGCCCATTGCCATAAGTACGCTGGAAATCACCAGGTCAATAATTAAAAACGGGATAAAAATCATAAAACCGATTTGAAAGGCGGTTTTAAGTTCAGAGGTTACAAAAGCCGGAATGAGCGTAAGCAGCGGTGCTTTTTCTGGCTCAGTCAATGGCTCGGCAGCGGACAGGCGGACAAATAAATCCAGGTCACTTGAGCGCGTTTGTGTCAACATAAAGGCTTTTAATGGTAGTTCGGCACGTTTTAGTGCTTGTTCGGGTTTGATTTGTTCCTCTAAATAGGGTTGCAGCGCTTCCTTATTTATCTGCTCAAAGACCGGCGCCATAATAAACAGGGTTAAAAACAAGGAAAGCCCAAGCAGTACCGGATTGGATGGGGTTTGTTGCAATCCCAAGGCTTGGCGCAGTATCGAAAGCACAATAATAATGCGGGTAAAGCTGGTCATCAGCATGATAAAGGCCGGAATAAATCCGAGCGCCGTCATCAATAATAAGACTTGCAGATTAACCGAGTATTCCTGTGCGCCGTTTTCACCTACGCTGATATTAAAAGCAGGCAGTGATAACGGGTCTGCGGCTAAAGCAAAGGGAGCGGCCAATAGGCTTATTGGCAGTAGCAGTAGCAGCCAGCGAAAAAAAACGTTCAAACGCGACCCCGTTGCAGGCTGGGCAAAAACTGCGCGAGCTGTGCGCTAAAAGCGGTGCCACCCGCGGGCTGTTTTTCCGCCAAGGGCTCGCTAAGTACATGTAGCCGCTTGATACCGCTATTGCCCACCGCCAGCAGTATTTGCTCGCGGCCTACTGCGACCAGCAGCAGCCGTTCGCGCGTGCTGAGCGGGTAGCTTTCGATAAGACGAATATGTCCGCCGCCGCTTTTGTTGACGGGCAAGCGCTTAAGCAGCCAACTTAGCGCGGCTATCAGCAGCAGCACCAAGAGCAGTCCCAACACTATTTTGCTTAAAGCAGCGCTGTGGTTTGTGGACGGCAAAGCGATTACACCGCCTTCGGCGAGGGCGGCATGGCTAAGAGTGGCAAGTAGCAATGCCAGGATAAACGGCACTCTCCGGCAAACCGAAAAGGCTAAAGCAATGGTACTAAACATCAATAAAAACAAACCATTAACCGAGCTTTTTAATACGCTCACTCTGGCTGATGACATCGGTTAAGCGGATGCCGAATTTTTCGTTGACCACGACCACTTCGCCATGCGCAATCAAGGTGCCGTTAACCAGCACATCGAGCGGTTCACCGGCGAGGCGGTCGAGTTCTATCACCGAGCCTTGGTTCAGTTGCAACAGGTTGCGGATGGAGATTTCGGTATTGCCGACTTCCATCGAAATGGTCACTGGAATATCCAAAATCACTTCAAAATTCGGCGCGTCCTGTGCGCTTTGCGCGTCTTGTTTAACTTGGCTTACAAATTCTTCCAGCGGGGCTTGCTCAGTTGTCATGGGATTTTTCCAGTGAAGTCACGGGTTCTTGCACTTGCAGCGCCAGTTGCCCCTTGTGTGCGCCAAGGCGCACGCGGAAAGTCGGCACGCCGCTGGCGCGCAGCAAAAGGTAAGGTTCCATCTCAATCGGCAGTACGTCGCCTTCGCGCAAGTTAAGCAGCTCGCGCAGCTTGATCGAGCGCTTGGCGACACAGGCGGACAGCGGCACTTTGGCGGCCAGAATGTCCTCACGCAGTGCGCCTACCCAGCGTTCATCCTGGTCGTTGATATCCGCCTGTAAACCGGCGTCGAGTAAATCGCGTATCGGTTCAATCATCGAATAAGGCAGCGTGATGTGCATTTCGCCACCGCCGCCGTCCAGTTCGATGCGAAAAGTCGAAACCACTACCACTTCATTGGGACTGACGATATTGGCGAGCGCCGGATTGACCTCCGAGCCGATATAGTCAAACGAAAGTGCAAGTACCGCCTGCCACGCGTCGCGCAAATCGGCAAAGGCTTGTTCGAGCACCATTTGAATCACGCGCTGCTCGGTTGGGGTAAATTCGCGGCCTTCGATTTTGGCGTAGCGGCCGTCCCCACCGAAGAAGTTATCCACCAATTTAAACACCAGCTTGGCATCGAGGATAAACAGCGCCGTGCCGCGCAGTGGCTGGATTTTTACCATGCTCAGGCTGGTCGGCACGTAAAGGGCGCTTAGGTATTCGCTGAATTTCATCAACTGCACGCCACTGGCCGCGACTTCCGCGCTGCGCCGCAGCAGGTTAAACAAGCTGATCCGCGTGTGGCGGGCAAAGCGCTCGTTAATCATCTCCAGCGTCGGCATGCGCCCGCGCACAATGCGCTCTTGGCTGCCCAAGTCGTAGCCGGTAACGCCGTCGATGCGTTCGGCTGGCTGTTCGGCTATCAGCCCGTCGTCTACGCCGTGCAGCAGGACATCAATTTCATCCTGCGACAATAAATCCTGTACCGCCATTTATTGCACGACCAAGCCAGTAAACAGCACCTGTTCGACCACCGGTATGCCGAGCACTTGCTGCGCGACTTGCTGCACCTCAAGGGTGGCCTGCTGGCGCAGTTGCTCTTTGCCTTCAGCGCTTGCCAGATGAGCCAGATCCTGGCCGGAAAACAGCATCAGCAAGCGGCTGCGCAGTAGTGGCAGATGCGCTTTCAGCGCGTTCAGTTCTTCAGCATGGCGACCCATCAGCGCAATGGCGACTTGCAAATAGCGCGACTGCCCGCCTTGCTTGAGATTGACCACAAAGGGCGGATCGAGATTTTCATAAATGGCGGGCGGTACCGGAAAGGCGGGCTCTGCCACTGTTTCTGCCAACGCCGGCAAGCGCTGCGCCATCAGCCACCAAGTGCCGCTGGCCGAAAGAGCCGCGGCGAGCAGCATGGCAGTTACGATTAAAGCGGCCAGTTTAAGGCGCTCATGAGTTGGAACTTGCGTCATCGTTGCCGCCTGCGCGGGTTGCTTGTTCGCCATGCCAATAATCCGTCTGCTGATCAGTGACGCAAGCTAAGGCAAGGGCTGTGCCAGCTTAGGCATAGTAATCAATCAGATTTTGATGGCTGGCAGGCAAGAGGGAGACGCTGTCTTGCGTCTTTAGCTTATCGCCCTGCTTGCTGGCGGGACGCGACGACTGTTTGGAGCTTTGTTCTTTATGCTGCGAAAAAGAAGCATCCAAAACCTCAAGGCGCGGGGCAGGCAATCCTTGGTTTTCCAGCATGGCTTGCAGGCGGTGAAGCTGGCCTTCCAGTACCCCGCGCACCTCGGCATGCTGGCTTGCAAGCTGCACTTCGGCTGCCCCTTCGGCCAGCGCGACACGCACTTGCAAAGTGCCCAATTCCTTGGGCGACAATTCAATCTGCGCCGCTTGCAGGTTTTGGCTGGACAGCCACATCACCCGCTGGCCAAGCATCTCGCAAAACTGGCCATTTTGCAGCGGCAAGGCTTGGGCTTGGGCTTGGGCTGAAGGCCGTGCAGTCAATGGGTCATGACTGCTTTGCAAGAGCGCGCGAGGCACAGCGACATTTTCGCTTAAAGGAGCCGCGCGGCGTTTGCCCTCCAGGCGGACTGGCTGTTCAGCCGTTGCTGCGGCAGACGGCGTTTTAACCGGCGGCACGGCAAGGTCTTGGCCTGCTTGCTTATTTTCGTCGGTGTTTTTTTCGAAAGGATCAGTGCTGGACTTTATCGATCTTTCGAGCGGGTTATCGTCTTGCGGCAACTCATCCGGCACGGGATCCGTATCAAGTGATAGTGCTCGGTTATTTTCATCCATTGCCGTATCTGTCGCCTGTTCGCCTTGATCGGCTCCTATATCCGCTGGTGGCGGCGTGGATGGCATCGCCTGGCTGAATAAAAACAACAGCAAAGCCGCTGCCGCCTGTTCGTCCGCCAGTTTTTTGGCACTTGCTTCGTCTTCTTCGCCTGCGGCCTTATCCGAAGCAGCCAAGGGCTGCTCGCCAAGGTCTGCACCCGCTGCAAGCTGGTACAGATACGCAAAGTCTTCTGGCTGCTCTGCTTCACTTGCCGCCGAGCGGCCGGGTAGATTGAAAGGCACAACGGGTGCAGAACCATCAACGCTAACCGTCATAAACCAAGGCTCCAAAACAGCGAAAAAGAGCATGGCCTTAAGCAAGGAACAGACCAAGGCTTTATGCACAGCGCGCCCATCGGGTAAAGCGACATCAGCATAAATCCCATAAAACCAAGCTGTTTATGAGCCGGATCAATAGGCAGTAGCGGTACCAAGGCTCTAAAATCCACGCCGTGAACCGTCCTGCTACCCGTTTTCATCGCATCATGCACCACCTCGCCCTGATGGCGATGGCGCTGATGCTGTGCATGCCGCTGCTCAGCCGCTACCAGCAAGGCATGGAGCACGCGGCGCAGGCGGATGCGGGCGTGATGTGCCTGTCCGAAGTATCGCGCGCGGCATTGGCTGTGGAGGAACAGGCCGCGCATGCACTTTTGCATAAAGGCAGCCAAGACCACTCGGCAGATGGTGGTACCCCGGCACAGGGTTCGCATCTGGATCACGGAGCCGTGTGCGGCTACTGCGTGCTCGCTGCATGGCTGTTGCCGGTGTTGGCACTGGTGTTGGTGGTGCCACCGCCAGCGCGGCCTTTCGGCGTTTCGGCGCTGCCCGCCACTCCGCTGGCTCCGTTCTGGCCTACCCACACGCCGCGCGGCCCACCGCTGGTCTCCTGAAGTACAGGTTTGAAACTCTCTGGCCTTTGATCCCACTGGCAGGGTTTTTCCGTATTTTTTGGAGCATTTTTTATGAAATTCCCTCTTCACCCGCTCACTATAGCGGTCGTATCCGCTTGCCTGTTTCCCGCCGCCGCATTGGCCGACGACCAGCCATCCGGCGCACACAGGCTCGATAGCATTCTCATCACCACCAGCGCGCCATCCAGCGCGCTGACCTGGAGCACCGACCCGCGCCTGCCGCGCCAGCCGGTTCCGGCCAGCGATGGCGCGGACTACCTGAAGACCGTTGCCGGCTTTGCCGCCATCCGCCAGGGCGGCAGCAACGGCGATCCGGTGTTGCGCGGGATGTTCGGCTCGCGCCTGAACATCCTCAGCAATGATGGCGTGTTGCTTGGTGCCTGTCCCTCGCGGATGGACAACCCACTGTCGTATATCGCGCCGGAAACCTTTGACCGCCTGACCATCATCAAAGGCCCGCAGACCGTGCTGTGGGGGCCGGGTGCCTCGGCGGGCACGGTGCGCTTTGAGCGCGATACGCCGTATTTCAGCGAATCCGGCATTAATCTTGATGCCAGCGCGCTGGCCGCAAGCCATGATCGCAACGATCAGGCCTTCACCCTGACCACAGGCTACCAACCCGGTTATATGCGCATCACCGGCAACCGTTCCGAATCCGCTGATTACAAGGACGGCAACGGCCACCAGGTACATTCGGGCTGGGATAAATGGAATGCCGACCTCGCCCTCGGCTGGACGCCGACCCCAGGTACCGCGCTTGAACTCAGCGCCGGGCGCGGCGATGCCAAGACCCGCTACGCCGGGCGTGGTATGGACGGTTCCCTGTTCGAGCGCAGCAGCTATGGCCTGCGTTTTGAAACATCCAATCTGCCCGGCGCATGGCAATCGCTCAGCGCCAACCTGTATCACAACGATGTCGATCATGTGATGGACAACTACAGCCTGCGCACACCCAATCCATCAGGCTCCATGCCGATGCCGATGGCGAGCAACGTGGATCGCAGAACCCGAGGCGGGCGCGTGGCGCTGGCCTGGCAGGCAGATAGGTTGGCGATGACGTTCGGGCTGGACGGACAGGACAGCCGTCACCGCCGCCGCAGCGGCATGGGTATTGATGCGTACCGCGCGCAGCCGCGGGTGCGCGATGCTCAATTTCGCAACCTCGGCATCTTTGCCGAAATGACCGTTGACGAAGACAGAGCGCAGCGCTGGATTTCCGGATTGCGCCTTGACCGGGCGCAGGCGCGCGATGACCGCGCCACGCTCGGCGGCATGAGGGGGATGCCAGCGATGCCCAATCCCAGCGCCGGACAAACGCGCAAAGAAACGCTCAAAAGCGCCTTTATCCGCCATGAAGCGGACCTGAGCCCGCGCCTGAGCGGGTATCTGGGCCTCGGTCACAGCGAACGCATGCCCGACTACTGGGAACTGTTTTCGCCCAACAACGGTCCTGCGGGTGCGCCCAATGCATTTAGCGGAGTGCAGCCGGAAAAGACCACACAACTCGACATCGGCCTCAACTACAAGCATGAGCACCTGACGGCCTGGCTGTCGGCCTATGCCGGGGTTATTGATGACTACATTCTGACCACCTACACGAACGGCATGATGGGCATGAGCACACGCACAACCAATGTGGACGCGCGCATTGCCGGAAGCGAAGCCGGAGTGGAGTGGAAACCGGTCGATGGCTGGACGCTGGGCACCACGCTCGCCTGGGCTTGGGGCGAAAACCGCAGTGCTCACGCGGCGTTGCCGCAGATGCCGCCGCTGGATGCGCGCTTCTCGGCCGCGTGGCAAGGCGGTCGCTGGTCGGCGGGCGCACTGCTGCGTGGCGTGGCGCGGCAGGGGCGGATTGCGGCCGGACAGGGCAATATCGTCGGACGCGATCTGGATGAAAGTTCCGGATTCGCTACCCTGGCGCTGAATGCCGGGGTTCGCCTGAGCGATTCCCTGCAATTGACCGCAGGCGTGGACAATCTGTTTAACCGGTATTACAGCGAGCACCTGAATCTCGCCGGAAGCGCCGATTTTGGCTATCCGGCAGATCCGGTGCGCATCGCCGAACCCGGGCGCACCGCGTGGCTTAAGTTCACCGGTCGCTTTTAAGCCGCGAAGCGGACGACATTAGAACCAGGCAATCGGCTGAAGCGATAAGAACCACTCTCTTCACCCGATTGCCCTGCTGCACAGAGCACAGCCGCTATGTTTTAAGCGGCTAAAAACGTATCATGTCGCCCCCGCTTGGGACGCAAAAGAAGGAAATCTCATGAAACGCTGGCTTTGCGCCTCGCTGCTGTCTGTTTTGGCCGCTTCAGGTGTGTTTGCACAAGAACAAAAATCGGTTGCCGTGCTCTCCATCGTCGAGCATCCGGCGCTGGATGCCGCGCGCGACGGCGTGCAGGCAGGTCTTGCCGAAGAGGGTTTTGTCGTCGGCAAAAATCTTAAATGGCAGTACCAAAGTGCGCAGGGCAATATCGGTACCGCCGGGCAGATTGCGCAAAAATTTGTAGGCGATGCTCCCGATGTGATTGTCGCCATTGCCACGCCCGCCGCACAGGCCGTAGCGGCGCGCAGCAAAAGCATCCCGCTGCTGTTTACTGCGGTCACTGACCCGGTAGCCGCCAAGTTGACGCCAAGCTGGCAAGCCTCCGGCAGCAATATCAGCGGCGTGTCGGATTTGCTGGAGCTAAGCCAGCAAATCGCGCTGATTAAACAGGTGGTGCCGACGGCAACGCGGGTGGGCATGGTCTACAACCCCGGCGAGGCCAATTCGGCGGTGGTCGTCAAACAGCTAAAAGAACTGCTGCCCGCCCAAGGCATGACGCTGGTGGAAGCCGCCGCGCCGCGTTCGGTGGATGTCAGCAGCGCCGCCCGTAGCTTGGTCGGTAAGGTGGATGTGTTTTATACCAGCACCGATAACAACGTGGTCTCTTCCTATGAAGCGCTGGTTAAAGTCGGCCAGGAAGCAAAAATTCCATTGATTGCCTCTGATACTGACTCAGTCAAACGCGGCGCAGTGGCCGCTTTAGGGGTTAATTACCACGACCTTGGCGTACAGACCGGCCGCATGGCCGCACGCATTCTAAAAGGCGAGCAGCCGGGCACCATTGCGCCAGAAACCAGCGCTAAAGTGGAACTCTTTGTCAATCCCGGTGCGGCTGAAAAACAAGGCATCAAGCTGTCTGAAGTATTGCTGCAAAGCGCGGCGCAAGTGGTTGAGTAACTAACCTTCGCCGAGTGTCCCCGGTTTTCGCCGGGGATTTTCGTTTTATCCTGACGCCTCACTTTTATGTCTTGGTTTTCCCTGTTTGGTGCGCTTGAAATTGGCCTGATTTTTAGTTTGGTGGGTCTTGGCGTATTTATTTCCTTTCGCTTGCTGCGTTTCCCTGATTTAACGGTGGACGGTAGTTTTCCGTTGGGTGCAGCGGTCTGCGCCATTTTAATTGCGCATGAAGTAGATCCTTGGCTCGCGACTTTGGCGGCTATCTTTGCAGGCGCAGCCGCGGGGCTTTTAACCGGTTGGCTGAATGTGCGACTAAAAATTATGGACTTGCTCGCTTCCATCTTGGTGATGATTGCGCTGTATTCCATCAATTTACGCATTATGAATGGGCCGAATGTACCGCTGATTAACGATCCCACCTTGTTTTCTTTATTGCAGATTGAAGGCGTGGCCGATTATCTCATGCGGCCATTGCTACTGCTTTTAATTGTGATATTGGCCAAGTGCTTACTGGATGCTTTTTTTGCTACCGAAGCTGGCCTTGCCATTCGTGCTACCGGCTCCAATGCGCGTATGGCAAGGGCGCAAGGCGTTAATACCAACGGCATGATTTTGCTCGGCATGGCGATTTCCAATGCGCTGGTCGCGCTGGCCGGGGCGCTGTTTGCGCAGACCCAAGGCGGCAGCGACATCACCATGGGCGTGGGTACCATTGTGGTGGGACTGGCGGCTGTGATTGTCGGCGAATCCATCCTGCCCGCACGGCGAATGATTTGGCTAACGCTGGCGGTGATTTTAGGTGCCATCCTCTACCGCTTGTTTGTTGCGCTGGCGCTTAACAGCGACTTTATCGGCCTGAAAGCACAGGATTTAAATCTGGTAACGGCGGTATTGGTCACGGTTGCGCTGGTTATTCCGCTGCTTAAGCTGCGCCTGCGCAAGAGGTTCTCCCGTGCTTAGCGCCGAGCAGCTGGTCGTCACCTTTAACGCCGGAACGCCGGTAGAAACGCGCGCCCTGCGCGGCCTGTCGCTGAATATTGGCGAAGGGCAATTTGTCACCGTGATAGGTTCCAACGGCGCGGGCAAGTCCACCTTGCTTAACTGCATTTGTGGCGAGATGACGGTCGATAGCGGCCGTATTGTGCTGGATGGGCAGGATGTTACCCGCTGGCCGGTCTGGCAGCGCGCGCAGCAGGTGGCGCGGGTATTTCAAGACCCGCTGGCCGGTACCTGTGAAAACTTGAGTATTGAAGAAAACATGGCGCTGGCGCTGAATCGTGGCCGTCGTCGCAATCTATCGAGGGCGGTGCGCGGTGAAATGCGTAGCGAGTTCCGCGACAAACTGGCAAGTCTGGGCTTAGGGCTGGAAAACCGCCTGCGCGAACCTATCGGCCTGCTCTCCGGCGGCCAGCGCCAAGCGGTCAGCCTGCTGATGGCGGCGCTGCGCCCGTCGCGCATTCTGCTGCTCGATGAACACACCGCCGCGCTCGACCCGCGCACCGCTGATTTTGTACTTGAGCTCACCGCGCGGATTGTCGCGGAAAATCAGCTCACCGCGATGATGGTGACGCACAGCATGCGCCAAGCGCTGGATGTCGGCGAACGCACGCTGATGCTGCATCAAGGACAAGTGGTGCTGGACGTTTGCGGCGAGCAGCGTGCGCAAATGCAGGTGACGGACTTGCTGCACCAGTTTGAAAAAGTGCGCGGCGAGCAACTCGCCGACGACAGCCTGCTGCTCGGTTAATGTTTGAACGCCTTGGCTCTGCCTTGCTGCTGTTACTGCTAGCGGGACAGGCCAGTGCAGAAAACCTGGCGCAAATCCACCTGCCACGGGCTCTGCTCCATATCCGTCAGCAGCCGATTGAAGCGCAGCTTGCAACCACCCCTAAGCAGCGGAATATCGGCCTGATGCACCGTACGCAAATGCCGCAAAACGAAGGCATGTTGTTTATTTATACCGATGATGCCGAGCGCTGCTTCTGGATGCGCGATACGCCGCTGCCGCTCTCGGCTGCCTTTATCGATAAAACGGGCGTTATCGTAAAACTGGTCAGCATGCAGCCTTTCAGTGATAAGAGCCACTGCTCGGAACAACCGGTGCGCTATGTGCTGGAAATGCAACAAGGCTGGTTTAAAAAGCACGAGATAACCACAGGCGAGCGTGTGAACGGCATCCCCTGATGCTTGCTGCAGCAATCGCTTTAGCGCCCTCGCCCACCACTGGTGAAAGAGCGCAAAACAGAGCGCGATGGCTCTGAAGGCGGCGCTTTTCTGTACTTTTTTCCACGTTTTTTCTGGCACTTTTCTGGCGCTGTTCTGGCACAATTGCATTCTTGTTTTGCCCTGTTACAAGGGCTTTTTTTATTGCCCAAAAGGGCTGATGGGAACGCAAGATGACGCAAACCACCCCCGCTACTGTTTATACCGACATCAGCACAGCCGAACTGGTTGAACACGCCATCCGCCGCCACGAAGGCACGCTTGCCGAAAGCGGCGCATTGGTTGTGCATACCGGCAGGCGTACCGGACGTTCGCCTGCCGACCGTTTTATCGTCGATGAGCCGGGCAGCAGCGGGGAGATTGCTTGGGGGACGGTCAATCAAAAATTCCCGGCGGATCAATTCGATGCGCTTTGGGCGCGGGTAGAGGCTTTTAATCAAGGGCAAGAACACTTTGTCTCGCATGTGCATGTCGGTTCAGCCGCCGAACATTACCTGCCAGTCAAAATGACCACACAAACCGCTTGGCAAAACCTGTTTGGCCGCCAGCTTTTTATCAATCCACCCACTTACAATCCGGCCAATAAACCCGAGTGGCAAGTGCTCAATGTCGCCAACTTCACCTGCGTGCCCGAACGCGACGGCACCCATTCTGACGGCTGCGTGATTTTAAATTTCGCCAAACGCAAAGTATTGATTGCCGGTATGCGTTATGCCGGTGAAATGAAAAAAGCCATGTTCTCGGTGCAGAACTTCCTGCTACCGGCCAAAGATGTATTGCCTATGCACTGCGCCGCCAATATTGGCGAGGCCGGTGATGTGACTTTATTCTTTGGTTTATCCGGCACCGGTAAAACCACCTTATCCGCCGATGAATCGCGTTATTTAATTGGTGACGACGAACACGGCTGGGGCGAGGGTATTGTCTTTAATATTGAAGGCGGCTGTTACGCCAAGTGCATTGACTTATCC
This sequence comes from Ventosimonas gracilis, assembly GCF_001580025.1. GTDB lineage: Bacteria > Pseudomonadota > Gammaproteobacteria > Pseudomonadales > Pseudomonadaceae > Ventosimonas > Ventosimonas gracilis. The sequence continues at coordinate 13,924 of NZ_LSZO01000153.1, forward strand.
GAAAAGAACGAACCGGTTATCTGGAAAGCCATCCGCTTTGGCGCCGTGCTGGAAAATGTCGTACTCGATCACAAGCGCGTGCCCGATTACCATGATTCAAGTTTGACGCAAAACTCCCGTGCGGCTTATCCGCTGGAATTTGTCGAAAAATGCTCCGAGCATAATCAGGGCGCTGAGCCTTCTGCGGTGATCTTTTTAACCTGCGATTTAACCGGCGTATTGCCACCGGTTTCCATCTTGACCGAAGAACAAGCGGCTTATCATTTTCTCTCCGGTTATACCGCACTGGTTGGCTCTACCGAAATGGGCGCAGGCAGTGGGATTAAATCGACTTTTTCTACCTGCTTTGGCGCACCGTTCTTCCCGCGCCCACCGGCGGTTTATGCCGAATTGTTAATCAAGCGTATTAAAGCCTTTGGCTCTAAAGTCTATTTGGTCAATACCGGCTGGAGCGGTGGCGGTTATGGCGTGGGCAAACGTTTTTCCATTCCGCTGACTCGCGCGGTTATTGCCGCCATTCAAGGCGGCACATTAATAGGCACTGAAACCGAACATCTGCCTATTATCAATCTCAATGTACCCAAAGCCATTGCCGGGGTTGACAGCAACTTGCTTAATCCGCGCACCACTTGGGCGGATAAATCCGCCTATGATCAAGCGGCCAAGCAATTGGCACAGCTTTTTATTGATAACTTTAAAAAGTTTGAAGTCAGCGATGCCATTCGCAGCGCAGGCCCTGTCCTTTAAATACAACGCATAAACCGTCACCGCCAGCCTCTTTCTTGATAAAAGAGCGAGCTGCTGGCTTATTGATTACTGCCTTGCCGGGATATAACTATGCATGAGATTACTGCAACTATTGCAGCGGACATCGAACAAATCTCCCACCTGTGTTCGGCGCGGTTAAAAAGCCGCCCAGCACTGGGCGGGCCGGTACCTGCTACGGTTTTGCGCGATAGCGTCGGGCAAACCATTACCGCTGAAGGTCTGGGCAGCGAACAGGTGCTTAAACTTTGGCAACAACATCTGGAGACGGCCTGCATTGCCGCCGACCACCCTGGGTATCTTGCGTTTATTCCGGCAGCACCGACTAAACTGGCGGCGGCCTTTGATATGTACGTCAGCGCGGCGAGCATTTACGGCAGCACTTGGCTGGAGTCCGCCGGAGCGGTTTATGCGGAAAACCAGGCGCTGCGCTGGGTGGCTGATTTGGCGGGATTTCCCGCCAATGCAGGCGGCGTTTTTGTGCAAGGCGGCACCTTGGGCAACCTGTCCGCACTGGTTGCCGCCCGCGACCATGCCAAGCGCACACGCGAGCAACTGCCGCAGCGCTGGGCGGTTTGTTTGACCGATGAGACCCATTCCTCAGTCGCGCACATGCTGCGCACGGTGATGGACGTGGAAGTGATCCGCGTCCCCGGCGATGCGCAAGGCCGTTTGACCGGTGCGGCGCTTGCGGCCACTTACGACGGGCTGCCGGCTGCGCTGCGCGAAGGTATTTTTGCCGTGGTCGCGACCGCAGGCACAACCAATCTGGGCATTGTCGATGACCTTGAAGGTATCGGCGCAGAGTGCAAAAAACACGGCTGGTGGATGCACGTAGACGGCGCTTACGGCGGTGCCGCGCTCGCCGCGCCTTCGGTGCGGGCGCTGTTTAATGGCATCGAGCAGGCCGACTCCTTTATTGTTGACCCGCACAAATGGCTGTTTAGTCCGTTCGACTGCTGCGCACTGATTTACCGCGACCCGGCCATCGGCCGCATGGCACACACGCAAAAGGCTGATTATCTGGAAGTCATCAACGAAGACTTTGAATGGAATCCGGGCGATTTTGCCGTCCACCTGACCCGCCGCGCCCGTGGCCTGCCGTTTTGGTTCTCGCTCGCCGCACACGGCAGCGCCGCCTACAGCGCCGCCATCGAAAAAACCTTGCAAACCGCCCATGCCGGTGCAAGGCTCGTACGTGACAGCGAGCATCTGCAGCTACTGCTGGAGCCGCAGCTTTCCGTAGTGATTTTCCGCCGCAAAGGCTGGCAGCCCAAAGACTACGCCAAGTGGAGTGAACGCCTGCTGCAAGAGCAAATCGCCCTGGTCACCCCCACCCGCCACCGCGGCGAAGTCTGCACCCGCTTTGTAGTCGTCAACCCACAAACCACCCTGGATGACTTGCAGCGCGTGATTGACAGCATGAAATAGCTAAAACCACCCTCTCCTACCCGGTGGGAGAGGGCAAGCCGTTTTAATCCACAGGCTGCCAGCAAGGTTGATAAGGCAAAGCGCCAGGCAGTTTCATTCGTCCAGCTTCGATAAATTGGCGCAGCAGCGCATCCAGGGGTTGCATAATCCGCTGCTCGCCACGGATCTGATAAGGTCCATGTTGTTCAATCAGGCGAATACCGTTTTCCTTGACATTACCGGCAACAATACCGGAAAACACCCGGCGCAAATTGGCGGCGAGTTCATGCAGCGGTAAATCACTTTGCAAATGCAGCGCTGCCATATTCTCATGGGTTGCGGCAAATGGGCGTTGAAAGCCTTCGTCGATTTTAAGCAGCCAATTAAAATGAAAGGCATCACTGCGTTCACGGCGAAAGTTTTTTACTTTTATCAATCCAGCTGCCATTTGTCTGGCCACTTCTGCCGGATTATCTTCAATGATTTGATAGCGCTTTTGCGCCGCCTCGCCCAAAGTCTCGCCAATAAATTGGTGAATTTGCACAAGCCACTGACGCGCCGTTTTCGGCGCGGTTAAAATCAATGGAAAAGGCAGTTCGCTATTATCCGGATGACAAAGAATACCGAGCAAATAAAGCAACTCTTCTGCCGTGCCTACCCCGCCGGGGAAAACAATAATACCGTGCCCCAAACGGACAAAGGCTTCCAGGCGTTTTTCAATATCCGGCAGGATAACCAATTCATTCACAATGGGATTGGGCGCTTCGGCGGTAATAATGCCAGGCTCGGTTAATCCCAAATAACGTGCATCCCGATTGCGCTGTTTGGCATGACTGATGGTTGCGCCTTTCATCGGCCCTTTCATAACCCCAGGGCCGCAGCCGGTACAAATATCAAGGCCGCGTAAACCCAGCTCATGGCCGACTTTTTTACTGTATTTATATTCTTGCGTGCTGATGGAATGCCCACCCCAACAAACCACTAATTTAGGTTCCACGCCCGCGCGCATGGCGCGGGCATTGCGCAGCAGGTGAAAGACATAATCGGTAATACCCGCCGAGCTTTGTAAATCCACTTGACGGTTATCCCGCTCGCTTTGCGTATAAACAATATCGCGCAATGCGGAAAACAACATCTCGCGGGTGCTGGCAATCATCTGTCCATCGACAAAAGCATCCGCCGGGGCATTATGCAGCGACAGACGAATACCACGGTCTTGCTGATGAATGCGTACCTCAAAATCGGCGTAGGCTTCAAGAATGGTTTTCGCGTTATCACTCTGTGCGCCGGTATTTAAAATGGCGAGTGCACACTTGCGAAACAACGGATACAAACTACCGGAACCCGCCTCGCGCAGTTGCTGCACTTCGCGTTGAGAGAGGGTTTCCAAACTGCCTTTGGGGCTAACTTCAGCATTGTTTTTTTGACGTTTTGGCATTATGCAGTACAGGCTCTTGTTAATACAGATTAGGTTTAGGGTTTAACCATTGGTTTAGCCAGGGTCTGTTCCCGTTTTAAACGCAAGCCGCGCTACTGCTCAAAGTTTCGCCAAGCCAGGCCAATGTCTACAACCTTGGCAAAGGCGTAGGCGCCGTATGGCGAAATTTTGACGCAGCGCGAAGGGACAGGTCAGATTTTTCGCGCCGCTACGTTACTCGTCGCTTATTTGCAATAGCAAACTTCGCTTCTCGCGCCTTGCCACGCGAAAAATCTGCCTCAGCCTTCACCAGGTTTGAAACGGGAACAGACCCTGCTCATCTCCTTTTTCTTTTCCCTCGCCGCTGTCTCCTGACACCGGCAGGAGTGGATCTAAAGCATTATTTATCAGTTAGTTAAGAAATTTCTGCTATCCACGGCAACCCTCAAGCGGATACCGCCTAATTCAATAGCCGTCTAAAAAGCAAGACATCTTACAAAGTAAAAATATATTCATTGAAAATGAAAAAACTTATTGCAAAAAGGCCGCTATAAGTCTATTTTCATATAAGAAATTCTATTTTCTCATAAAGATAGTTTTTCTTGTTGTGTTTCTTGCAGTTTAGGGACTCAGTGTATCGGTTCACTGCCGTTAAAGGGAACTTTACATGTGCCAAGTCGTCGAGTCTTGCCTACCGGGCGTGACTGTATCTGCAAAAATCTTCAATCACAACAACATTACTACTATCCAACCGGTGGCCAATCGAGCGGCAACCAGGTTTCTCTCTCCTATTCCCCAGCCTCTGTTCGTTCTTAAAGAACGAGGGCATTCTTCTGCGCGACCCACTGCCGGAATGGGTTGGTAATAGCCAGTCTGGTCGCGCCCTGAGGAACGGGAACTGCTGCGATAACCACCACTCCATCACTTGCATTGAACAATTCCATCTAACCAGGGAAGCATCCAGCTGTGCGCGCCGTAAGGCTCCCGCACGCCGCTTGCCTGCCCGTTGCAACCTGCCCTGATGGCATCCGATTTAAGGGGGAACTGCCGATGAAAACCTGAATTCACCCAAACATTCCGTCCTGCGGGAATCACTTTCACTTTTGATACTTTTGGTATATGCACAATCCATACCAATTTATACAGGAATTTCCACCATGAAACATATCTTCTCTCCCCTGTCCTTGGCCGCAGCTATCGCTTTGGCTTGCGCAGGTTCCGCCCAAGCTGCCGACGGCACCATTACCATCAACGGGCAAATCACCGACGTTACCTGCAACATTGACGTCAACGGTGGCGGGAGCAATGGCACCGTAACGCTGCCCACGGTCTCTACCAGCACACTGGATGCGGCGGGTAAAACTGCCGGTGCAACGCCGTTCAACATTACCTTGAGCGGATGTGCCTCAGCGAGCGGGGGAACGCTTAACACCGCCAGCACCTGGTTTGAACCCGGCGCCAATGTCGACAGCACCACCGGCCGTCTTATATCCACCGGCACTGCCGGCAACGTGCAGGTTGAACTGCTCAACAGCGCAATGAACCCTATTGCTGCGGGTGCTGCCGTGCAGAATGACACTCCGGCGAACATTTCCTCTGGCACCGGCACGCTGAGCTACTACTCGCAATATTACGCTACAGGGGGTGCAGCAACGGCGGGTACGGTTGCGACCTCGGTGCAGTACACCATTACCTACCAGTAGTGACTGCACGGTAATCCGCGTTTCAGGGTAACGGAAACGTGATTGCTTAAGTCACCCGGCAAAACCGCCGCAAACGGCTTCGCCGGGTGCATAAAATCCAAGGGAGCATATCTCTATGTTTCTAAAAATTTTTAGCGTTTTACTGTGGCTGATTGCAGCCACAGTGACGCAGGCGGGTGTGGTCATCAATGGCACCCGCGTCATCTATCGGGAAGCCGATGGCGAAACGGTGGTGCAGTTGCTCAATAAGGGCGAAGGGCCGCTGCTGGTGCAGTCCTGGATTGATGACGGAGACGCGCAGGCCAAGATTGAATCGCTCAAAGTGCCTTTTACCTTGATGCCATCGGTCGCCCGTATCGACCCGGCCAAGGGGCAGGCCATCCGCGTACTGCTTACGCGCAAAGAACTGCCTACCGACCGCGAGTCCCTGCTGTGGTTTAACGTGCTGGAAATTCCTCCCATGCCTTCCAGGCAACTGGCCAAGGGAGACAACCTGCTGCAGTTCTCGTTCCGTACTCGAATCAAGTTTTTCTATCGTCCGGCAGGACTTGGCTCTTCGCCGGAGGATGCTTTGAAGCAACTGCGCTTTGCCATCGGCCATGATGCAAAGGGTGAGTTGACTGTGCGAGTGTCTAACCCGTCGCCTTACCACATTACTTTTCGCAGTATCAGCCTGCGCCATAAACAAGAAGGCCCGGCGCTGGCCGAACTCGGCAATACTTACGAGCGCATGGTGAGTCCGGCCGGGGAGCTTACGCTGCCGTTGCACTGGCTCGATAAAGCCGCCGCAGCAAGCGGAAAACTGAGCCTGTTCTTTACCGCCATCAACGACCAGGGCGGAGACAGCCGGTTGCAACAAGGACTTCTCGAAACAGACGGGAGAGGCTGAACATGCGCCGCGCTGACCTCATGGCTGCCGCCATCGTCACGGCAGGTTTCGCTGGGTCGCCGCTGCTGGGCGTAGCCGCCAACCCGGAGATGGTGGAATTTAATACGGCCTTTTTGCGCAGCCCGGTGGATGTGCGCCTGTTTGCACAAGGCAATCCGGTTGCACCCGGCTATCAACGGATCGACCTGTATATAAACGGTTCCTGGAAAGGGCGAAGCGAAGTCCGTTTTGAGCTGCCCACGGCAGAATCCCATATCGCACAACCTTGTTATGACCTTAGGTTGTTTGAACTGCTGGGGCTGGATTCGGCGCACAGCAGCGACTTTGCACAACAGGCCATGTCGCAAGGGGATATTTGCAGCGCACTGGAACAGTTTATGCCGCAGAGCAGCGCAACCTTTGACAGTGGTGCACAGCGCCTCGATGTCTTCGCGCCACAAGCCGTATTGCTGCGCAACGCCCGCGGCTACGTCAGCCCCAAACTCTGGGACGCGGGCATCACCGCGGCTACCTTGCAGTACGACTACAACGCCTATCACAGCGAAGTGGACGGCAGCCCGTCGCATACCAGCCAATACCTTGGGCTGCGTGCCGGTCTTAACCTCGGCGATTGGCGTTTGCGCTACCGCGCGACCAGCACTTTGAACAGCCATGAAAGCATACGCTACCGAAATTCGGCCGTTTACGCCGAACGCGGCCTGCCGCAGTGGCACAGCAGATTGATGTTGGGCGAGGCTTCAACCAACGGCCAAGTGTTCGACAGCATCAGTTTCCTGGGCGTACAGCTTTCCTCCGATGAGCGCATGTACGCCGACTCGCAGCGCGGCTTTGCGCCGGTCGTGCGCGGCATTGCCAATTCCAATGCGCGGGTGCGTATAAGCCAGCGCGGCAACACCATCTATGAGACAACGGTACCGCCCGGGGCGTTTGTTATCGACGACCTGTACCCCAATGGCACCGGCGGCGACCTGCTGGTCACAGTCACCGAAGCCGATGGCAACGAACACAGTTTTACCGTCACCTACGCCACCACCGCCGAACTGCTGCGCCCCGGCATGACCCACTACAGCTTGACCGCCGGCAGGTACCGCAGCTCGCTGGTGGACGATGAACCGATGCTGGCAATGGGCACTTGGCGGCACGGCTTTTCCAACTCGATGACCGGCTACGGCGGCTCAGTGGTCGCCGAAGGTTATCTGGCGGCGGCTGGCGGTGTGGCTTTTAATACCGGCCTGGGCGCACTGGCGGCGGACCTTACCCACGCGCGTACCGACGATGACGACGGACGCACCCACAACGGCCAAAGCCTGCGCTTGACTTACGCCAAAATCCTGCCGCTGATTGATACCAACGTCACGCTGGCCTCCTATCGCTATTCCAGCAACGGCTACTACGACCCCACCGATGCCTTTCTGCTGCGTGACAAAGCCTTTAGCAGCACGACCATTGAGCGGCGGCGCAATCGTTTTCTGGTCAGCGCGACGCAATCACTGCCCGAAGGCTACGGCAGCTTTGCGCTGGCCGCCAATACGCAAAACTATTGGCAGCGCAAAGGCAAAGATACCGAATACGTGCTGAGCTACAACAATCAGATAGGTCGCATCAGTTTCGGTGCCAGCGCCAGCCGCAGCCGCAATCTGGTCACGGATAGATGGGACAACCGCTTTATGCTGTCGTTGACCATTCCCTTGAGCGATGGCACTCGCTCGCCGCAACTGAGCACGGCATTTACACACGAACGCAACCAGCAATCACTGCAAACCAGTCTGGCGGGCAGCGCCGGACGCGACTCACAGTATCGCTATAACGCTTTCACCTCATTCAACGAAAACCGGGGCAACGGCCATAGCACCACGACAGGCCTCAGCGGTGCTTGGGCGGCGCCCTACACCACAGTCGGTGGCAGTGCGTCGACCGGGCCTGGCTACCGCCAGTACGGCGCGAATCTCTCCGGCGGAATTGTGGCCTACCAAGGTGGCGTGGTGCTGTCACCGATGCTGGGCGAAACCATCGGCATAGTCGAAGCGCGTCAAGCCACAGGCGCTCGCGTTACCAATTATTCCGGCGTGCGCGTCGATGGTGATGGCTTGGCGGTCGTGCCCTACTTAAGCCCCTATCGGCGCAATTCCGTGGAGATTGACCCCAAGGGCATTTCCACCGATGTGCAACTGCAAAACACCAGCCAGCACATTGCTCCCACGGCCGGCGCCGTGGCGCTGCTGAAGTTCAAGACCGAAATCGGCTATTCGGTGCTGCTCAGCGGTCGCTTGCCAAGTGGCGAGCCGCTACCCTTCGCCGCCGCTGTTTTCGATACAGAGGGGCGCAATGTGGGTTACGTAGCGCAAGGCGGACAGGCCATGCTGCGGGTACTGGAACCCGTCGGCACGATGGTCGTCAAATGGGGCGAAGCCGCCGAGCAGCGTTGCCGCATCGACTACGCCTTCAGTGAAAAAACCGCAGTAGACAGCTTAGGTTACAGAACCCTGGAGGGCGCATCGTGTGTGAACTGAATCAACAAAACAGGGTGACTGCATACAGGCTTGCCCTCCTGGCACTCTGTGCACTGGCGGCTCAGGCCAACGGCGCTTGGGACAACTGTGAACACGGCGGAAACGGTGTACATCAGTTCTTTCCTGCCACGACCGTCTATCTGGGACGCGATGCCGCTGTCGGTGATGTGGTCGGCCCGTGGATTACCGCTACGGCTGCACCGGCATGGAACTGCACGCGCTTGCCGGCCCATGCGGGAACCGATGTGCAGGTATCCGTCCAAGGCAACCCACCGTATGGCCCCAAGCTGGGTACGCTGAACCACGAGGGTCATACTTATGGTTTGTACCGTTTCGGCAGCGAAAGTGAGGCACTGGGCTATATCGCCCGCTGGCGCGCCATTGTTGACGGTGTTGCCACCGACTGGACAGCCTTGAACACGATGCCCGGCACCGGCAGCTATCAGAACTCAGTGTCTACGGTCAGCGTGGTCAAGGCCGCCGGGGCGCAGTACAGCATCAACGTGGAGACGCAAATCCGCCTCGTCAAACGCACGGCGGCGCTGCAACCCGGCTATAAACAGAACATCGCCAACCCCATCCTCGTGCGCCACCATCAGCAGGTTGGCGGTGCTGAATCTGTGGGTGATACCGATACCCACCGCGTCTCACAGATGCAGCAAGATGCGCTGAGCTTCGCAGGCGGCGGCACCTGCACTACACCGAATGTGGAGGTGCCACTGCCGACCCTGCCAGCCAGCGACTTTTCTGGTACGGGCTCGGTGCTGGGCTCGACCCCTTTCGAGCTGAAATTCCAAGCTTGCCCGGTGGGTCTTGTCAGCATTGGCTACTACTTTACGCCGACCACCAGCATTATCGACGAAGCGCAAGCTGTGGTTGCGCTAGATGGCAGCTCCACCGCCAGCGGAGTTGGCGTGCAATTGACCGAGGACAATGGCACTGCGCTGAAGTTCGGCATAAACAATAGCTATTCGCTGCCCTACGACCCGTCCACGGGAGGCAGCTACTCGGTTCCACTGAAAGCCGCTTACTACCAGACAGATAACAACCTGGGTGCTGGCAGCGTCAGCACCTCAGTGACTTTCACCCTTGACTATAAGTAGCGGCATGCGCACGTCTTCTTTGCGCCGGTTTATCCGGCTGTGCTGCGCGGCACTGGCAATGGTTCTGTTGCCGGGGTTGGTCAGCGCGGCGATTTCGATTAACCGCACGCGCTTGATTGTCACGCAGCAGGAGCGTGAAGCCAGCGCGCAAATCCTCAACGAGGGCACACAGCCTGTGCTTATCCAAACTTGGGTAGACACGGGCGATGCGCAGCGGCAGGTCGAGCAAATCAAGGCACCTTTCCTCGTTGACCCACCGGTCTTTCGACTCGACCCGGGTCAATCAAGACAGGTGCGCGTACTGATGGTCTGGCCGATTGAGCAACTCCCCCAGGAGCGCGAGTCCGTCTTCTGGTTCAACGTGCTCGAAGTGCCGCCCAAGGCTGAAAGCCAACAGGCCTCCAATCATCTGCAAATCAGCTTTCGCACGCGACTTAAGATTTTCTTTCGTCCGCAGTCGGTAGTGCAGCAGCTTGCCGGGGACGTACAGCACTTGACCTTTATGCTGCGCCGGGATGCCTCCGGCAATGCTGCGCTATCTATCCACAACCCATCCCCGCAGTACTGGTCGTTTGACGTTTTAGAAGTCATTGCCCCGGATGGCACGCGAGTTCCTCTACCCCCGCGCATGGTCGCCCCTGGCCAGAGCGTGGAGCACCCACTGAATCGCAGTATCAGCCAAGCCAATTGGCGGGTTCACTTCTCTACCATCGATGATTTAGGCGTGGTGCATGACGAGGAGAAAACCCTGTTGCCTGAATAGGCAAGTTTTACTGAAATCAGCTCCCCTCTCCACTGGTGGGAGAGGGGCTAGATGACCCGGTCTGGATAACACTTAAGCGGATGTTTTAATCCTGAGATTATTTAAAATAGCCATGGGGGCTTCCGCATGATTAAGCGTATAAAAATGCAGCCCAGGTGCGCCACCTGCTAATAAACGCTCGCACAGAGCGCTAACCACTTGCTCGCCATAATGCTGAATGCTGGTTAAATCATCGCCATAGGCTTCCAATTGTTTACGCATCCAACGGGGCAGTTCTGCACCGCAGGCATCGGAAAAACGTGCCAGTTTACTGTGATTGGTAATCGGCATAATGCCCGGAATAATCGGGATATGAACGCCCAATTTCTGCGCCCGTTCGACAAAATAAAAGTAACTGTCCGCATTAAAAAAATACTGGGTAATCGCGCCGTTAGCACCGGCTTTTACTTTATCGGCAAAGTGCTTTAAATCGGCTTCAAAGTGCTGCGCCTGTGGGTGCATTTCTGGATAGGCGGCGACTTCAATATGAAAGTAATCGCCGCATTCATCACGAATCAGTTCGACCAAGTCCCGCGCGTAGTGCAATTCACCAAAGCTGCTGCCCATGCCGGACGGCAAATCCCCGCGCAGCGCCACTAAATGGCGAATACCCAAGGCCTTGTAGTGCCACAAAAACTCGCGCAATTCGGCTTTGCTGCTGCCAATGCAGGATAAATGCGGCGCACTGGGTACGCCTAATTTCGCGGATAATTGCAACACGGTATCCAATGTGCGCTCGCGGGTAGAACCGCCCGCGCCATAAGTGCAGGAGAAAAACTCCGGTTGATAAACGGTTAATTGCTGCGCCGCTTGCAACAAATTGGCGTGGCCGCTTTCGCTTTTGGCCGGAAAAAACTCAAAACTGTAACGCGGGTTAATAGCGGTCATTTTTCGCTTGCTCAATAATTAACAGTCGTTGTTGAGTGCCCTACCCTCTCCCCTCTCCGATAAATGGGAGAGAAATATCAATAACGGTAGTTATCCGGTTTAAACGGGCCTTGTATCGGCACGCCGATATAGTCGGCCTGCTCGCGAGATAACTGAGTGATCACCCCGCCAAAGCCTTTGACCATTTCCAGGGCAACTTCTTCATCGAGTTTTTTGGGCAATACTTCAACGGTTATTTGCGCATTTTTTCCGCTGCCGGGCAAATCTGCAAAGCGCTTGGCATATAAATGCATTTGCGCCAGCACTTGGTTGGCAAAAGAGCCGTCCATAATCCTTGACGGATGGCCGGTGGCATTGCCCAGATTGACCAAACGGCCTTCGGACAGCAGTATTAAATAATCGTCATTATCGGCAGCGAAGTGTTTGCCGCAACGATGTACTTTATGCACTTGCGGCTTAACTTCTTCAAACGCCCAATGCTCACGCATAAAAGCGGTATCGATTTCATTATCAAAATGGCCGATATTGCAAACAACCGCACGTTTTTTTAAGGCTTTGAGCATGGCCGCATCACAGACATTCAGATTACCGGTGGTGGTCACCAATAAATCGATTTTGCCAAGTAAGGCTTGCTCTACGCCGTTATCTGCAATACCGCCTTGATAAGGCGAGACCAGTTCAAAGCCGTCCATACAGGCTTGCATGGCGCAAATCGGGTCGATTTCGGAAACTTTAACAATCATGCCTTCTTGGCGCAGCGATTGCGCCGAACCCTTGCCCACGTCGCCATAACCGATCACCAACGCTTGTTTGCCGGACAGCAAATGGTCGGTTGCACGTTTAATCGCATCACTCAAACTGTGGCGGCAACCGTATTTATTGTCGTTTTTACTTTTGGTGACGCTGTCGTTGACATTAATAGCGGGGACTTTAAGCGTGCCGCTTTTTAATCGATCCAACAGTCGATGCACGCCGGTGGTGGTTTCTTCGCTGATACCGTGGATGCGTTCGAGCATTTGCGGGTAATCCCGGTGCAAGATTTCGGTCAAATCACCGCCGTCATCCAGCACCATATTGGCATCCCAAGGTTTGCCATCTTTTAAAATCGTCTGCTCAATACACCAGCGGTATTGCTCTTCGGTTTCGCCTTTCCAGGCAAATACGGAGATACCGGCAGCCGCCATTGCGGCGGCGGCCTGGTCTTGGGTGGAGAAGATATTGCAGCTCGACCAGCGCACCTCGGCACCCAAGGCGACCAGCGTTTCAATCAGTACGCCGGTTTGAATGGTCATATGGATGCAGCCCAAGATTTTTGCGCCTTTAAGCGGCTTGAGCGGTGCATATTTGCGGCGCAGGCCCATTAACGCGGGCATTTCCGATTCGGCGATAAAGAGTTCGCGCCGCCCCCAATCGGCAAGGGCAATATCGGCCACGCGGTAGTCATTAAAAACAGCGCTCATGGAAAATCTCCAAAAATCAATGAGCGCCGTTTATAGGAAACCTTACCGCCCAAGCCTGACAGGACAACCTGCTGCAGCGCTCCTTAGGGGAGGGGGTGACAAGCCAAGGCTTGCGTAAAAGTGCGCGATTATAGCGGCCTGACCATAACTGTCCAGATAAGCTTTTTTCTGCCCTGCCCGCCTCTCTCCTGCAAGCGAGCTACTAAGTTTTCACAAAGTAAAGTCATTTTTATATATAATATAGGCATGAAATGTAAACGGCAATCCGATGGTCGTGCTCACGATCA
>NZ_LSZO01000154.1 GCF_001580025.1 Ventosimonas gracilis
GAGTTTCAGGAAAATTTAAAGCAACGCCAAAAGGAAAAACGGGAGCGTGCCCAAATTTTTTTCCTTGGCGTCCTCTCGCTTTTTTGCTCTGCCGATTTTGCGATTTTGCGAAAAGTTATCCACAGCCGAAATTTGCACGCGCCGACGTTAAAAGCGTTATACGCTTTTGATTTGTTAAGAGCGCGCGCGCGTTACGCTTTTTGGAGGCCGCATGGCTC
>NZ_LSZO01000155.1 GCF_001580025.1 Ventosimonas gracilis
AGTGCGCGTCTATGAGCGCAATGGTTGCACGCTAACAATAAAGCCAGGCTATGACGGTTGCGCCACAATACATGACAAAGATATTTGGCTGTATTGCATTAGCCAGCTTGTGGACGCTAAAAATCGGGGAGAGGTAATAAATAGAAAAGTTAGATTTACCACGTATGATTTTTTAAAATCTACAAATAGAAGTATAGGTGGTAGAGGATATGCTTTAGCGGTTCAAATGCTAAAGAGGCTGGCAGGGACAAGGATAGAAACCAATATAGCGATTAAGGGATATAGAGCGCGGGAAGGCTTTGGTTTGGTTGA
>NZ_LSZO01000156.1 GCF_001580025.1 Ventosimonas gracilis
TTATATATAATATAGGCATGAAATGTAAACGGCAATCCGATGGTCGTGCTCACGATCATCACACTTTACAGGTTATGCGCCAGCAAGCCGTCAAAGCTGTTCGCGAAGGGCAGTCAATTGACAGTGTGGCGGCTGCTTTTGGTGTCAATAAGAGAAGTGTTTTTCGCTGGCTGGCCGCGTTCGCTAATGGTGGTCAAACGGCATTGCTGGCCAAACCAATTCCCGGTCGTCCTCCAAAGTTGAGTGATGAGCAGATGAAATGGATCGCCGATGCCGTGCGCAGCAAAACGCCTCAGCAATTTTGTTTTGAATTCGGTCTTTGGACGTTAGCTCTTATCCGTCATCTCATCAAACGGGAATTTGGCATCAATCTGTCCGTGGGTGCAATGTATCGCGTGATGAAAGAGCTGGGGTTTAGTGCGCAAAAGCCGAAATATCGTGCGTGGCAGCAAGATGCTGCTCGGGTACACACATGGGAAACCGAGACATTTCCAGCCATTGTGTTGCAGGCCAAGCGCGAAGATGCCGCCGTGTACTTTGCTGACGAGTCAGGCATTCGG
>NZ_LSZO01000157.1 GCF_001580025.1 Ventosimonas gracilis
CCGAATGCCTGACTCGTCAGCAAAGTACACGGCGGCATCTTCGCGCTTGGCCTGCAACACAATGGCTGGAAATGTCTCGGTTTCCCATGTATGCACCAGAGCAGCATCTTGCTGCCACGCACGATATTTCGGCTTTTGCGCACTGAATCCCAGAACTTTCATCACGCGATACATTGCACCTACGGACAGATTGATGCCAAATTTCCGTTTGATGAGATGACGAATGAGATCTAACGTCCAAAGGCCGAATTCAAAGCAAAATTGCTGGGGCGTTTTGCTGCGTACGGCATCGGCGATCCATTTCATCTGCTCATCACTCAACTTTGAAGGACGACCGGGAATTGGTTTGGCCAGCAATGCCGTTTGACCACCATTAGCGAACGCGGCCAGCCAGCGAAAAACACTTCTCTTATTGACACCAAAAGCAGCCGCCACACTGTCAATTGACTGCCCTTCGCGAACAGCTTTGACGGCTTGCTGGCGCATAACCTGTAAAGTGTGATGATCGTGAGCACGACCATCGGATTGCCGTTTGCATTTCATGCCTATATTATATATAAAAATGACTTTACTTGGTGAAAATTTAGTAAAATCTTATAACCCGCCTGATCGAGCAAACCATTGGCTTATTGTTTCAGCGCCGCAATGGCTTTTACCGATTCTTCAATTAACGCAGGCCCTCGATAAATAAAGCCGCTGTACAGTTGCACCAAAGAGGCACCTGCCTCTATTTTTTCCGCCGCGTGTGCGCCTTCGCTAATGCCACCTGCCGCAATAATCGGCAAACGCCCACGCAGCACGCTGGCCAGTTGCCTGACCATTTGCGTGCTGCGCTGGCGCAGTGGCGCACCGGACAAGCCTCCCGCCTCGGCACTTTGCGGCAGATGTTCTACGCCTTCGCGCGAGACCGTGGTATTGGTAGCAATCACCGCGTCCATGCCGCTATCGATTAACGCCTGCGCGACTTCAGCGGTATCGCTCTCGCTCATATCCGGTGCAATTTTGACGGCAATCGGCACATAACGGCGGTAACGCGCCGCCAACACGGCGCGGCGCTCGCTTAACGCGCCGAGCAAGGCTTTTAAACTGTCACCAAATTGCAAGCGGCGCAGCTGCGGGGTATTGGGCGAGCTAAGATTAACCGCCACATAACCGGCATGCAGATACACCCGATCAAGCGCTAACAGATAATCATCCGCTGCACGTTCCAAGGGTGTATCGAAGTTTTTGCCGATATTAATACCCAGTACGCCGTTAAAACGCGCCGTACGCACCCGCGCAAGCAGTGGATCAAGCCCTTGATTGTTAAAGCCCATGCGGTTAATCAGCGCGCCCGCCTCGGGCAGCCGAAACAGCCGCGGCTTGGGATTGCCCGGCTGCGCCCGCGGGGTGACGGTGCCGACTTCAATAAAACCAAAGCCCAAGCTCGCCAACCCTTCAATCGCCTCGCCGTTTTTATCAAAGCCCGCAGCAAGACCCACGGGATTGGCAAATTTCAGCCCCATCACCTGCACCGGCAGAGGCGGCAAAGAGGCAGAAACACCTAAGCGAGCACGGCTATCGAGCAGTTTTAAGGCGAGCTGATGCGCCGCCTCCGGCGGCAATTGAAACAATAACGCACGAGCCAAGCGGTACATAAGTCACAGCAGAACAAAAAAGAACGCATTATAGCCGCTGATTTTGCCAGCACGGCCAACTAACCGACTACAATCGCCCGCCAGCTGACGGAAAATGTTTATTGCCCCGTTTACGCCCATCAATCAGCAGACTAAATGAGTAGGAGTTTTCCTTTTGATCAAGAAAATCCTGATTGCCAACCGTGGAGAAATTGCGGTTCGTATCGCCAGAGCTTGCGCTGAAATGGGCGTTCGTTCGGTGGCGGTGCATTCGGAGGCTGACCGCTTCGCGCTGCATGTCAAGCGTGCCGATGAGGCGCACAGTTTGGGCGATGACCCGCTTTCCGGTTATTTAAATCCACGCAAATTGGTCAACCTTGCGGTGGAAACCGGCTGTGATGCGCTGCACCCAGGTTACGGTTTTTTGTCAGAAAACGCCGAGCTTGCACGGATTTGCGCCGCGCGTGGCATTACCTTTATCGGCCCATCGGCTGAAGTGATCGCGCGCATGGGCGATAAAACCGAAGCCCGAAAAGCCATGTTGGCAGCAGGTGTCCCTTGTACGCCGGGCAGTGCGGGCAATCTTGCCAACCTGGATGAAGCGCTGGCCGATGCCAAGCGTATCGGCTATCCGGTGATGCTTAAAGCGACCAGCGGCGGTGGTGGGCGCGGTATTCGTCGTTGTGATAACGCTGAAGAACTTAAGCACAACTTCCCGCGCGTGATTTCTGAAGCGAGCAAAGCCTTTGGTTCGGCAGAGGTGTTTTTAGAAAAGTGCATCGTCGGCCCCAAACATATCGAAGTGCAGATTTTGGCCGATCGCTTCGGCAACTGCGTGCACCTGTTTGAGCGCGATTGCTCCATTCAACGGCGCAACCAAAAACTGATTGAAATCGCCCCCAGCCCACAGCTCACCGAAGCGCAGCGGGAAAAAGTCGGCGAACTGGCGGTACGCGCAGCCAAGGCCGTCGGTTACCAGAACGCCGGAACCGTGGAGTTTTTGCTGCAAGGCGACGAGCTGTACTTTATGGAGATGAACACGCGGGTACAGGTCGAGCACACCATCAGTGAAGAAATCACCGGCATTGATATTGTCCGCGAGCAAATCCGCATTGCGTCTGGCTTGCCGCTTTCGGTTAAGCAAGAGGACATCCGCCATCGCGGCTTTGCCTTGCAGTTTCGTATCAATGCGGAAGACCCGAAAAACAACTTTTTGCCCTCGTTTGGCAAAGTCACCCGCTACTACGCACCAGGTGGGCCTGGCGTGCGTACCGATACGGCGATTTATACCGGCTACAACATTCCGCCCTATTACGATTCGATGTGCCTAAAACTCATTGTTTGGGCGCTGACCTGGGAAGAAGCGCTAAACCGCGGCTTGCGTGCACTGGATGACATGCGCCTGCAAGGCGTGCGCACTACCGCGCCCTATTATCAGGAAATTCTGCGCAACGCCGATTTTCGCAGCGGCCAGTTCGATACCCGCTTTGTGGAAAGCCATCCGGAACTGACCGAATACTCTATTAAGCGAAACCCCAATCATTTAGCCATTGCCATTGCCACCGCCATTGCCGCGCACGCCGGTTTATAAAGAGGACCATCCCTGATGAGTAAAAAAATCAGCGTTACCGATACCATTTTGCGCGACGCGCACCAGTCGCTGCTCGCCACCCGTATGCGCCTTGAAGACATGCTGCCGATTTGCCCCAAGCTCGATGCGGTCGGCTTTTGGTCGC
Source organism: Ventosimonas gracilis (assembly GCF_001580025.1). Taxonomy (GTDB): domain Bacteria; phylum Pseudomonadota; class Gammaproteobacteria; order Pseudomonadales; family Pseudomonadaceae; genus Ventosimonas; species Ventosimonas gracilis. The sequence continues at coordinate 3,353 of NZ_LSZO01000157.1, forward strand.
TGGAAGTTTGGGGCGGCGCGACCTTTGACGCTTGTGTGCGCTTTTTAAAGGAAGACCCGTGGCAGCGCCTGCACCAGCTTAAAGCCGCACTGCCGAACACCCGGCTGCAAATGCTGCTGCGCGGACAAAATCTGCTCGGCTACCGCCATTACAGTGATGACGTGGTACGCGCCTTTGTCGAGCGTTCGGCAGCAGGCGGCATTGAAGTGTTTCGCATCTTTGATGCGATGAATGACGTGCGCAACCTAAAAACCTCGATTGAGGCGGTAAAAGCCAGCGGCCAGCACGCGCAAGGCACCATTTGCTATACCACAAGTCCGCTGCACAGCATCGAAACCTTTGTCGAACAGGCCAAACAAATGGCCGATATGGGCATTGATTCGATTGCCATTAAAGATATGGCCGGACTGCTTACCCCTTATCCCACCGGCGAACTGGTGGCCGCGCTCAAAGCTGCGCTACCTTTGGATGTGGTGATTCATTCGCACGATACCGCCGGTATCGCCAGCCTGTGCCAGCTTAAAGCCATTGAAAACGGCGCAGACCGTATTGATACGGCGATTTCCAGCATGGCTTGGGGCACCAGTCACCCAGGCACTGAATCGATGGTCGCCGCGCTCGCAGGCAGCCCGTTTGATACCGGCCTTAACTTGCAACTGCTGCAAGAAATCGGCCTGTATTTTTATGCCGTGCGTAAAAAATACCACCAGTTCGAGAGCGAATTTACCGGCGTGGATACCCGCGTACAGGTCAACCAAGTGCCGGGCGGGATGATTTCCAACCTCGCCAATCAGCTTAAAGAGCAAGGCGCACTTAACCGCATGGACGAAGTGCTGGCAGAAATCCCCAAGGTTCGTGCTGATTTGGGCTACCCGCCGTTGGTGACGCCCACTTCGCAGATTGTCGGCAGCCAAGCGTTTTTTAACGTACTGGCCGGCGAGCGCTACAAAACCATCACCAACGAAGTCAAACTCTACCTGCAAGGCCGCTACGGCAAAGCGCTTGGCGAAGTAAACCCTGAGCTGCGCCGCAAAGCCATTGGCAATGAAGAGGTTATCGACGTTCGCCCGGCCGATTTATTACCGCCGGAACTGGACCGATTGCGCGGGGAAATCGGCGCACTCGCCAAGAGCGAAGAAGACGTGCTCACTTACGCCATGTTCCCCGATATTGGCCGCAAATTCTTGGAAGAGCGCCAAGCAGGCACTTTGACCGCGGAAACGCTGCTGCCCATTCCAGACGGCAACCAAGCCGCCAGCACCACTGCCGAAGGCGTGCCGACCGAATTTGTGATTGACGTACACGGCGAAACCTACCGCGTGGACATTACCGGCGTAGGTCTTAAAGGTGAAGGCAAGCGGCACTTTTATCTTTCCATCGACGGCGTGCCGGAAGAGGTGGTATTTGAACCCAAAGGGCGCTTTGCCGGTGAAAGCAGCGGCCGCAAACAAGCCGAAAGCCCTGGTGATGTCGCGACCAATATGCCCGGCAATGTGGTCGATGTGCTGGTAAAAGAAGGCGATACGGTAAAAACCGGCCAAGCCGTTCTGATTACCGAAGCGATGAAAATGGAAACGGAAATCCAGGCTCCCATCGACGGTACCGTAAAAGCCCTTCACGTCAAAAAAGGCGACCGCATCAACCCCGGCGAAGTGCTGATTGAGATTGCCTAAAAGCCGCCACTTAAGCTATGTTTCCCCGCCTGATTTAAGCGGGGAACATCCCCAAGGAGCTCCAACCATGCGTCTGTTAATTGCCATCTTGCTGCCTTGGCTGGCTTTTTTCACCATTGGCCGCCCGCTGTCCGGCATTATCTGTCTGCTATTGCAACTAACCATTATCGGCTGGATACCCGCCGCCATCTGGGCGGCGGTGATGGTCAGCCAGTACTACACCGAAAAAAAAATCGAGCGTAGTCTTCTTAAACAACGCTAATCCCTTCCCTGCCAGTGAATTCCATGCGCACCACGTCCTATCTACTTGCCACCTTAAAAGAAACCCCGTCCGATGCGGTGGTTGTCAGTCACCAGTTGATGCTGCGCTCGGGCATGATTCGCCAGCTTGCTTCCGGGCTTTACACCTGGCTGCCGTTGGGGCTGCGGGTATTGCGCAAAGTTGAGCGCATTGTCCGCGAGGAGATGGATGCCGCCGGTGCGCTGGAAGTGTTAATGCCTGCCGTGCAACCGGCTGAACTTTGGCAGGAATCGGGCCGTTGGGAGGAATACGGCCCCGAGCTACTACGCTTTAAAGACCGCCATCAACGCGACTTTTGCGCAGGCCCCACGCATGAAGAAGTCATCACCCATTTAATCCGCAACGAAATCAGCAGCTACAAACAATTGCCGCTTAATCTCTACCAAATCCAAACCAAGTTCCGCGACGAAGTACGCCCGCGCTTTGGCCTGATGCGCGGGCGCGAATTTATTATGAAGGATGCTTATTCCTTCCACTTGGACCAAGCCTCGCTACAAGAAACTTACGAGCGCATGTACCAAGCCTACAGCCGCATATTTACCCGCCTTGGCCTTAAATTTCGCGCGGTTTTGGCCGATAACGGCAGCATCGGCGGCAGCGGCTCGCACGAATTCCACGTGCTCGCCGATTCCGGCGAAGACGCCATTGTCTTTAGTGACGGCTCGGACTACGCCGCCAATATGGAAAAAGCCGAAAGCCTGCCACGCGAAAGCGCCCGCGCGGCAGCGAGCGAAGCGCTGCGCTTGGTCGATACGCCCGAGGTGAAAACCATTGCCCAGCTGGTTGAAGGCTTTAACCTGCCGATTGAAAAAACCATTAAAACGCTGATCGTCCAAGGCACTGAAGCAGGCTCGCTGATTGCGCTGATCGTACGCGGCGACCATGAACTCAACGAAATCAAAGCCGCCAATCTGCCGCAAGTGGCAAGCCCGCTGGTGTTTGCCACGGAAGAGCAAATCCGCTCGGCGATCGGCGCAGGCCCCGGCTCGCTTGGGCCCTACCAACTCAGCATTCCTTGCGTGATTGACCGCAGTGTGGCACTGATCAGTGATTTTGCCGCCGGGGCAAATATCGAGGGCAAACACTGGTTTGGTCTTAACTGGGAACGTGATCTGCCGCTGCCCGAGGTCGCTGACCTGCGCAATGTGAAAGCCGGCGACCCCAGCCCGGACGGCCGCGGCACGCTGCAAATCTGCCGTGGCATTGAAGCCGGGCATATCTTTCAACTCGGCACTAAATACAGCGAGTCGATGAACTGCACGGTAATGGACGAAAACGGCAAACCGCGCGTTTTGACCACCGGCTGCTACGGTATTGGCGTATCACGCGTAGTGGCGGCGGCTATCGAACAGAGTTTTGACGAACGCGGCATTATCTGGAATGACGTGCTCGCGCCGTTCCAAATCGCATTGATCGCACTGCGTTATGAAACCGAAGCCGTGCGTGAAGCCGCCGACCGCCTGTATCAGCAATTAACCGAAGCCGGCTATGAAGTGCTGTTTGACGACCGCGACAAAAAAGTAAGCCCCGGTGTTAAATTCGCCGATATGGCGCTCATTGGCATTCCGCACCGCTTGGTGGTGAGCGATAAAGGCTTGGCGACAGGTGAAGTGGAATACCAAGAGCGCCGCAGCGGGGAAACGCAGCAAGTGTTGCTTACGCAATTACCGGGCTTTATTCAGTCGCGGGTTAAGCGACCCTAACCCGTACAACTGTTCAACGCCCCTCGCCCACTTGTGGGAGAGGGGAAAGCTTCGCTCTCTTGGCTTGCAGGAGAGCGAAAGTCACTAATACACGTCCCGCCGGTAATTGCCTTCTTCGATTAACTGCTGCACCGCATCAACGCCTAATAGTTCATTAAGAACGGTATCCACCCCAGCCGCCATGCCTTGCAGGCTGCCGCAGACGTAAATGGCCGCGCCTTTTGCCAGCCACTCTCGCAGGGTATCGGCGGCTTCCAGCAGGCGTTGCTGGACGTAGATTTTTTCCTGCTGGTCACGTGAAAAAGCCAAATCCAAGCGCTGCAAATCGCCACTTTCCAGCCAGCTTTCCAGCTCCTTGCGGCAGTAAAAATCATGCTCGCGGTTGCGCTCGCCAAACAGCAACCAGTTGCGCGGACAGTTCGCCACAATCCGCGCTTTAAGCAGCGAGCGCAGACCGGCAAGGCCGCTGCCATTGCCAATTAAGATCAGCGGGCGCTCATCGTCCGGCAGGTGGAAACCGCTGTTGCGGCGCAGCCTTGCCTGCACCCTACCGCCTTCGGCCAGATATTCGGTCAACCAACCGGAAGCGAGTCCCAGCGTGCCATCTTCGCGCTGCTCTTGACGAATGATCAGTTCCAGCACGCCATCACTGGGCAAAGAGGCAATGGAATACTCGCGGGCGGCGAGCGGCATCAGTGCATCGACCAGCGCCTGCGCGTGCAGGCCGACCAAGTGGGCAAAACTTTCCGGCAATTGCACAGCGCCAAGCGCCTCGCACAAGGGGCGGCGCTGGCCGCCTTGCAGGACGATAGCGCTGCCATCGAGTGCGTAGCGGTCAAGCCAGGCCTGCACGGTTTTTTGCGGATGACGCGCCAGCACTTGCAAAATATCGCCCGCCTGCCAACTCGCAGGTTCGCGGCTGCGTAGTCCCAACATAAAAGTGGGCAAACCTTGGCTGCCCGGATTAAGCCGTTCGCGCCGAATAAGCGTCCAGTCCTCCCACTCGGCCTGTTGCAGGGCTAGTGGCCTTGCTCCGGTTAAGTCGCTCACCTGCTGCTGCCAGCGCGAGAGCGCCGCTTGGTCGCTGCCGTCCATCTCTACCGGGTCAAACAAGCTGCTTGCACCTTGCTTGCCGAGCCACTGATGCAAACGGCGGGCAAAGCCGCAGAACTGTTCATATTGACGGTCGCCCAAGGCGAGCAGCGCATAGTTAAGGCCATCCAGCCCCAGTGGGCTGTCCAGTAATTTACGCGCAAAACCACGGGCGCTGTCCGGTGGCTCGCCGTCGCCAAAGGTGCTGACCACAAATAACGCTTTATCGGCTTCACGTAACGAATGGGCATCCAGTTGCGATAGCGGTTTGACGCGCACCGGCACATCGGCGGCTGCGAGTTGCCCGGCGGTCTGCCAGGCCAGTTGTTCGGCAAAGCCGCTTTGGCTGGCAAAACCAATCAACCAAGCGCCCGCGTCACTGCTGGCAACGCCCTTGCCGCGAGCCGTCTTGACCGCGCGTTTTTTACGCCGCCGATCAAGATAAAGCAGCCAGCCGGTGATAAAAAACAGCGGCATGGTCAGGCTTGCCAACATCACCAAAATGCGGCCCATCAGACCAAAGTATTCGCCGGTATGCAGTACGTAGATGCTGCCCAAAAGCTGCGACCTGATGCTTTTGTCCGCGTAACGCTCATGACGCAGGATTTGCCCACTCTGCGCGTCGATTTGCAGTTGATTAAAGGCGCGTGGATGCGCCGCATCGGCCAATTGGTAGGAGACTGAAAACGGCTGCCCAGGCTGTGTGCCACGCAAAAACCAACGCACCGGCGCACCGCCACTCGCCTGCTGCAAACCGCGCCAGAGTGCGTCATAGTCCACCGCTGCGGCGCTTTTTGCAGGCTTTGCACCGCGATTGGCATTGCCTTGGCCGCCTGCGCCGCGCGGCTGGGAAGTGACCGGCGCATCCGACAACAGACGCGTCAATCCGTCTCGATACCAGTCATAAGACCAATACAAACCGGTCAACGCGAGCAGCAGATAAAACAGCAATACCCAAGTACCGGCCACGGCGTGCAAATCCCAGTTAAAGCTGCGGCCCTTTTTCGCCCAATCGAAGGCAAGCCAAGCGCGAATACTTTTCGCATGACGCGGCCAGCGCAGATACAGGCCAGATAAACAAAAGAAAATCAGCGCCAGCGTGCTAAAACCGGTAATGCTCCGGCCAAGATCAAGCTGGCCGATTTCGCCCATCGCAAGCCAGCGGTGCAGTTGCAGCACAAAGCGGAAAAATCCCTGCCCGCGCGGCTCACCCAACAGCTCGCCGCTGTACGGGTCAAACCAACGACTCGCACCACGACGCTCGCCGGGGGGCGGTGCAAAAAACACTTGCGCAGCGCGGTTTTCAATGCCATCGACGGAAAAACCAGAGACCTTGTCGCCGCTGGCTTGTTCAATCCTTTGTACCATCTGCGCCGGTGTCAGCAGCGTTCTGCCCTGCGCCTTAACGACCAGTGTATCGGGATTAAGCGCCCGTAAAATCTCGCCCTGAAACGAATACAGCGCCCCGCTGATGCCCATGATGGACAGCACCAAGCCCGCACTGATGCCAAAAAACCAGTGCAACTGAAACAGAATTTTCTTAAACACCAAAGAGATACCTTGCCAGCACGAAGGAGCAGGTGAACACCCACCCTAGAAGCGGTCGGCATTTTAAGGGGATTTTTCAAAAAATCAAATAGGATTTATTATCATAAAAGAACGTGCGCGATTCGCTTCTGTGATTATATTTTATTTACATTCAGCCACTGCATTAGGCTCTGCTCCCATTTCAAACAAATGGCGCTTGCAGTAGTTCCTGTACGCTTAGCATTAAATCTTGCGTGCCAGCAAGGTGGCAAAACGCAGAGCAATAGGCTTGCCTTGTTGGTCTGTTTTATGCAAATGACCGACATCTTCGTTATAGGTTAAAAGCTGCCAGCCTTGATAATAATCACGCAATTCGCCCGCACGGAAAGTAAAGGGAAAAGGTACGCGGCAGGGATAATCTTCAGTATCCATTGCCGCGACTATTAGATTATGCCCGCCGCTTATCGTAGCCTGCTGCATATTGACAATTAACGGAGCAATGGTGGTTCGCTGCAAAAACATCATCACCACAGTGGATAAAATAAAATCGTACTGCTCGTTGATGCTTTGATTTTGATTTAAATCAACCTGGCGAAGGATTAAACTATCCAGCCCTTCCTGCTCTTTAATCTGCAAAGTGCTTTGCAGGCTTTGTGCATTGCTATCGATAGCTTGCACTTGAAAACCTTTCAAGGCCAGATACAACGAATTACGCCCGCTACCACAGCCAATATCCAGCGCTTTTCCCAAAGGCACATGCGCCATTGCCGCAATCACTTCCGAATGAGTGCGGGTTAGGCCGTATTTTTTACTAAAGTAATCCTCTGCCGTGCATAAAAAACTCAGTTGGCACTCAATATCGTCACTTGTTTCAACAATCAGGTGCCAGCGCTGTGGCTCAATTAAAGGCGGTTGCTGATTAGCATTAAACAGTCGTATTGCTTGAATATTGCCGAGCTCATCACAAAGTGCAAATTTTAACCAACCCTGCTTGATGCCAAGCTGCGCCCAAGTGCCCGCTTGTGTGTTATGCGGTTTTTTAAAGCCTTCTGGAATAGTATGCGCGTACCAATGCGGTAAATTTTTATAGGCGAACAGCTTGTTATTAAGCATAAACTTCTCCTTAAGTGATTTTATTCAATCCAGCAATAACCGGTTCGGGCATCAATTTATGCAGGCAGTCATAATGAGCAAAACGGCAAGTGCGCTTAAAACAAGGGCTGCACGCTAAATCAAGACGCACAATCTGCACCTGTTCGGCCAAGGGCGGAGTAAATTGTGGCGAGGTAGAACCATAAACGGCAATTAGCGGCCGATTTAATGCCGCCGCTACGTGCATTAAACCCGAATCATTGGAAACCACCGCAGATGCACAACTTAATAAATCAATCGCCTGTGCCAAAGTGGTACTCCCGGCGAGATTAACGGCAAATTCGCGCAAGTTTTCTGGCAATTGCTCGCAGATAGTATCGCCGCCCGGCCGGTCGCTGGCTGAACCAAAAATCCATACCTGCCAGCCTTCACGTATTTTTGCCTCGGCAACTTTGGCGTAATGCGCAGCAGGCCAGCGCTTGGCCTCGCCAAATTCCGCACCCGGACAAAGTGCGAGTATCGGGCGGTGGCTATTGAGTGAAAAATCATTTAATGCGGCCTTACGATGAGCTTCGTTAATTTGCAAGCGAGGCTTTGGATAAGGCTTGGTTAAAGCCGTATCGGGCGGATAAGCCAATGCCATAAAACGCTCAATCATTAACGGATAGCGCTGTTTATCGAGCTTGCGCCAATCATTTAACAGGCCATAACGCAGTTCACCCAACCAGCCTGTGCGCTTTTTTATTCCGGCAAAAAACGGCACCAAAGCGGATTTAAGCGAGTTGGGCAAAACAATCGCTTGGTCATACTCGCCTTTTAGCGATTTGCCAATCTGCCGCCTTTGCCTTAGCGCAAATTGCCCATGTCCCAGCGGAAAGCTCAACGCCTTGCGTACCTGTGGCATGCGTTCCAGTAGCGCAAAGCTCCACTGCGGTGCCAGTACATCAATAGTGCAACTTGGATATTGCTGGCGCAGAGCGGTAAACAAACACTGCGCCATCACCATATCGCCTACCCAACTGGGGCCGATAATCAGGATATTCATCGAAAACTCATCGGTGTTTTAACGCTTTAAATACGGCTCCATGTTCACTTAAAACTTGGGCTTGTAACCTAATTATCCCGCGTTAATAACGCGCCGATTTCCTCTGCCGCTTTTAATAAAGGCTCGGCCAGTTCGTTTTCTGTGCGCTGTTTAATGCGTTGGCCGGGGCCGGTGACGGCGACGGTGCCGATCATTCGTCCGGCCGGATTACGCACGGCGACGGCCAAGGCGTAGTGACTTTCTTCCAGTTCATCATCGACCACCGCGTAGCCTTGCTCACGCACCTGTTGCAGGGCGGCGAGCAGGGCGCGGCGCGAGGTGAGGGTAAAGCGGGTGAGTTTGGGCAGGGTTTCCGGCAGCAGTTGCTTTACGCGGCTGTCGGGCAATTCGGCCAGCACCAATTTGCCCATTGCGCTGGCGTGCAGTGGGAAGTCGCGCCCGACATAAGCAAAGCCGTGTGAGAAGTTAAACAGGCGCGATTCGGGCAGCTCTTCGGTAATCAAATCCAGCGCCGTTTCCCCGTACAGCACGCCGTAGCCAATGGCTTCGTGCATTTTGTTGGCCAATGCTTTGAGCAGCGGGCCAATGCGGTTGACCAGGCCGCTATTGGGGTCGGCGAGACGCCCTAAATGCACGACCTTCCAGCCCAGACGGTATTTGGTGCCGAGGCGTTCGACAAAACTGGTTTGCTCCAGCGACAACAGCAGCCGAAACGCGGTCGGGCGCGAAAGCCCGGTATGCCGCGCCAGTTCGGTCACGCTCGCACCTTGCGGATGGTTGCCCAGCTCATAGAGCAAGGCCGCCGCTTTGATAATGGATTTATTGGCTAAATCGGCACTTTCGCCGGATTTTTCCGGTTTTTCACTGCTTTCTTCCAACAATTGGGCATCGCTCACGAGATAATTTCCTGCCTGCCTGCCATTTGGTGTGTCTGTTCGCATTGCACTAATAATGTTCAAAAAAGCATTACTTTACCTTAAGTTATGCGAAAGGCCTCGTTTTTCAAGGCGTGGATGTCAAGTACCGCCAGCCTTGCCAGCAAAATACAGCCCGATGTACACTCATTATGTACATCATTCATCAAGGCCAGCCACCATGCTAACCACCCGTGCCTTCAAAAACGGGAACTCCCAGGCCGTGCGCATTCCCGCAGCCATTGCCTACCCCGACATGGACACGGAACTTGAGATCGAGCGTATCGGCGATGAACTACGTCTTCGCCCCGTGAGGCGCGACTTGGGCGATGTGCTGTCCATCTTCGCCAGCTTTTCGGAGGATTTCATGCAGGAAGGGCGAGGCAGCCAGGAGCAGTCGCCAAGGAAGGCACTGTGATGCCCCGCTACATGCTGGATACCAACATGTGCATTTACCTGCTCAAGCACCAGCCGGAGAGCGTCGCCAGAAAATTTGCGCAATGCCGCGTCGGCGAGATCATTATGTCAGCCATCACCTTTGCGGAACTGGATTATGGCGTGGCCGCCTGCGCCAATCCTGAGCGCGAAGCCAATCTGCTTGCTGCCTTGACCCGCCGCATCAAAGTGGCTCCTTTCGAGCAAAACTCTGCCAGAGCCTATGGCGCAGTCCGTCTGGCCACACGGGAGAGAAAATCCGACCATCTGGACAAGCTGATCGCGGCACACGCGATTTCCCTGAATGTTGTTCTGGCCACGAACAATATCCGTGATTTTTCAGCCTATTCCGGCCTTGTGCTGGAAAACTGGACTGAAAACGTGCATTGAGGCCCATGAAGTGAATTGCCCTATTCGGCTAAGCAATAGCAAACTTCTCTTTTCGCGTCTTTAATCGGCCTCGGCCAGTCTTGAGCCGGAAAAAGCCATAACCGGCTGATTTAACAGTAATTTATTAAAATTTAAGAATTTTCCCGTCAAAGTGCAATAACGCTTGACAAGTCAAAACATTGGCTTATGATTGCTCTTAAATTGAACGCATAGTCCATATTTAGAACAACGGGAGGCGGACAGCGTGGCTAAACAAATCCGTATCGAGCACGTATTTAAGGTGTTCGGTGGTGACCCCAAGCGTGCATTGGAGTTGGTCAAACAGGGGCTTTCCAAGCAGGAAATCCTCGAACGCAGCGGCCAATCCATCGGCGTATTCGATGCGCACTTTACCATTGAAGCCGGTGAAACCTTTGTCGTCATGGGCTTGTCCGGTTCCGGCAAATCCACCTTGGTGCGCATGCTTAATCGGCTGATTGAGCCGACCAGCGGGCAGATTGTGGTCGATGGGCAGGACATCGGCAGCCTTAATCCAAAAGCGCTGCGCCAGTTGCGGCGCAAAGATATTTCCATGGTGTTTCAGTCCTTTGCGCTGATGCCGCATATGAATGTGCTGGATAACACCGCCTTTGGGCTGGAACTGGACGGGGTAGACAAACCAACCCGACAAAAACAGGCGCAGGCCGCGCTCGAACAAGTGGGTCTGGCCGCTTGGGGCGCCAGTTACCCGGATGAACTGTCCGGCGGCATGCAGCAGCGCGTTGGTTTGGCGCGGGCGCTGGCATCCAATCCCTCGATTTTGCTGATGGATGAGGCGTTTTCTGCGCTCGATCCGATTATCCGCAGCGAGATGCAGTCCGAACTGCTGCGTCTGCAAAAAATCCAGCGGCGCACCATCGTGTTTATTTCGCACGATTTGGACGAAGCCACGCGCATCGGCGATCGCATCGCCATTATGAAAGATGGCCAAGTGGTGCAAGTCGGCACGCCGGATGAGATTTTGCGCAGCCCGGCCAATGATTATGTGAAGAGCTTTATCCACGGCGTGGACGCGGCGCTGGTATTTAAGGCCGGCGATTTGGCGCGTAAAAAGCGCATGACCTTTGTTTCCGAACAGGGCGAGCACTGCGGCTGCCATGCGGTGCTGCATCTTTTGGAACAAGCCGACCGCGACTACGCCTATATCGTCGCTGCGGATGGGCGCTTTTTGGGCGTAGTCACGCCGGATTCACTGCGCACAACGCTCAAAGACGGCGGCCAGGTTATCGGCATCAAACAGGCGTTTTTAAATGTGCCGCCGGTAACAGCCGATACACCCGTCACCGAACTGTTCGAGCCGGTGGTCGCCTCGCCCTGCCCGCTGCCGGTGATTGGCGAAAACGGCGAATTTGTCGGCGCGATTAGCCGCAACCGCTTACTGCGTTTTCTCGATAAAGACACCCCACCGCTGGCGGCCAATCCCAAAGAAATTGAACCCATTTTGTTGGATTAAACCGCCGGCTTATAACTAAACCACCCCACTTCAGCGTACAAATACAAGGGAGGAACGCTGATGAATGAGACCCAAAACCCCAATGCGGAAAGTGACCCGTGGGGCATGAACGCCGCGCCCGCGCCGAACCAAACCAGCCAAGACCCATGGGGCATGACTGAGGGCAGCAGCAGTGAAGCCGCGCAAAACTGGCTCTCTAGCGGCGGCGATAGCGCCAGTGATGCCGCCGCCAGTTTGCCTTTTCCTGAACTGGTGCAACTGGCGATTAACGACGGTTTGGGCTGGGTAGTAACCCATTTTCGCCCGCTCTTTCAAGCCATCCGCACGCCGATTGACAGCACGCTCAGCGGTATTACCGATTTGCTGCTCGCCCTGCCGTGGCCGCTGATGATTGCCGTTATCGCCCTTTTCGCCTGGCAATTTGCCGGGCGCTTAATGGCGGTGATGGCCGTGTTTTCCCTCGGCATGCTCTATCTGCTGGGGATTTGGCCGGAGACCATGATTACCTTGGCGCTGGTCTTTACTTCACTGGTGTTTTGCTTGATTTTGGGCTTGCCGCTGGGGATTTTGCTCGCCGCCAGCGACCGCGCACAAAGCCTCACCCGCCCGCTGCTCGATGCCATGCAGACCACACCGGCCTTTGTCTATCTGGTGCCGGTGGTGATGCTGTTTGGCACTGGTAATGTTCCCGGGGTGATTGTCACCATTATTTTTGCCCTACCGCCCTTGGTGCGCTTAACCAATCTGGGCATTCGTCAGGTTCGGCCGGATTTGATTGAAGCCTCCCTCGCCTATGGCGCCTCGCCCTGGCAATTGCTGCACAAAGTGCAACTGCCGCTGGCCTTGCCGTCGATTATGGCCGGGGTCAATCAAGCGCTGATGCTCTCGCTTTCAATGGTGGTGATTGCCTCGATGATTTCCGTGGCCGGATTGGGGCAAATGGTGCTGCGCGGCATTGGCAGGCTGGATATGGGTCTGGCGGCCGTGGGCGGATTAGGCATTGTCATGCTCGCCATTGTGCTCGACCGCATTACCCAATCGATGGGACAACCGGCGCGCAGCGGCAAACACTGGTATCACCTCGAACCACTGGGCTGGCTGGTTCGCCTTATTCGCCCAATTTCATCCCCGCATAACAAACTCAATGGAGAAAGCCTCGCATGAAACCTTGCACCCTATTTACCCGCGCCCTACTGGCTTTTAGTTTAATCATCGGCATAAACGCTTTCGCCAACGACCGTCCCGGCCAAGGTGTAAAAATCCAAATGATTAAAACCAATGAAGCCGGTGAATTATTTCAAACCCGCTTGGTGATGAAAGCCCTTGAACAATTAGGTTATGACGTACTGCCGCATCAGGAAATGTCGCATCCGTTAATGTATGTATCCCTTGCCAATGGCGATGCCGATATATTCGCCACTCATTGGGAACCCTTGCATTCGGACTATTACAAAAACGGCGGCGGCGATAGCAAATACTTTAAACGCGGCCAATATTCCACCGCGGCACAGGGTTATTTAATCGACAAAAAAACCGCTGAAGCACACGGCATTAGCAATATCGCCCAACTCAAAGACCCCGAGCTTGCCAAATTATTTGATACCGACGGCGACGGCAAAGCCGATTTAATCGGCTGCGACCCGGGCTGGGGCTGCGAAGCGATTATTGAACACCAATTAGATGCTTATGGCTTACGCAATAACATAAGCCACCGCCAAGGCAGCTACGCGGTACTGATTGCCGACGTGATCACCCGCTTTAAAGCCGGCCAACCGGTGCTTTATTACACCTGGATACCGCTGTGGCCGTCCTCCATTATGAAACCCGGCCAAGACGTGGTCTGGCTGGAAGTGCCCTTCTCCGCCCTGCCTGGCGGCCGCGCGGGAGAAGATACCACCCTGGCCAACGGCAAAAACTACGGCTTTAGCATGAATACCCAACATATCGTCGTATCGCGCCCCTTCGCCGAAGCGCATCCGGATGTCGCCAAACTCGCCGAAGTGATGCAACTGCCGGTCGCCGACATCACCGCGCAAAACGCCCTGATGGCCGAAGGCCAAAACACCGCCGCCGATGTCGAACGCCACACCAACGCCTGGATACGTGCACATCAAGCAACATTTGATGGCTGGCTGGAGCAGGCCAGAGCGGCGGTTAAATAAATAATACAAACAAGGCTTGATAACCCATCAAGCCTTGTTTGGTTTTACCAGTCCTTTGTTGGTTTATCTTGGCAGCACTTCACTGGACTTGGAGCTAATAGTCAGGTTTTCTTGCAGGCTTAAGACTTAAACTCAGGGCAAGGCTTCCAGCGGTACCGGGTAGACGTGCTCTCGTGGGTCGCTGCCGGGGGCGAGGGAGACCCAGCGGTCGGTATCGGCGTTGTAGCGTTGGTAGTAGCGTAGTTTAGTGGTTAGCCTGCGGATAAATTTTTCCTGTTCCAGTCCGGCCATGCCTTTCCAGGTATCTTCATCAAGGTTTAATACTTCGCTTAAATAGGGCAAGCCTTCAAGGTATTCGGCCATTAAACCCATTTGCTTTAATTTAAGGTTTTTATCTTGCAGTTGGTTGGGGTCTTTGCCCATTGTGGCAGCAACTTGGCGCAGCCGATCAAACATATCAGAAGGAGAAATCAACCCGTCGTTAGCGGCCTCTGCAATTTGTTTGACGACTTCGGCCAAATCACTGAGTTGGCTTTTAGTTAATAGTACACGAACATCGGTAGTGGGTTTTTCCTGATGAGTAAAATCACGGTCGCTAATCCAGGCTTTAAAAACGGGCGGTGCTTTGGCACTATTTTTTTCGCCCAACCAGGCAAGGCGCATGGCGTGCCCTAAAAGCTCGGTTTCTTTATCCAGCGCAGCTAGGTTTTCTTTGCCGTAGTTTTTATCGGCCGTTAATGCGCTGCCTGCGGCCATATCGCCACGATAAGCAGCTTTTACTTGGCCGGTAATGGCAGAAGACAGGCGGTCGAGCATATTACCAAATTCACCGATATCTCCGGCATTGACCGGATAATACAGTGGTTTATTAAGAAAGTTGTTATGGGTTAAGTTCTGGTACTGTGCTTCGGCGCTTTGATGATTTTTTGCGCCGCTGGGTGTTTTAAGGTGCAGTGCGTAAATGGCAACACCGCGATATTGCGCTTCAAGGCGCACTTGTTCGGCATTAAGACCGGTTGAGGATAAAGAATTATCACCGTCAATCGCACCAGCATCGGTAATTAGCACAATATAACGCGCACCAAATTGGTTCCAGGGTATATTGTCCAGCGCTTGCATTACACCGGCGTAACTGTCTTCGTCAAATGACGGGCTGGATACACGGGCTTGTTGCAAGTTGGCGGCTTTGGTGCGTTCAATAAAGTCTTTACCGTCTTTTACCTCGGCGGGATTAACAATCATTTTGCTGACGTATTCCAAGCCGGGGGCGGCTTTTATATTGGAGCGAAAAGCGACCAGTCCAAATTTAACCTGGTTTTGCAGCTTTTCTTTTTCTACCGTTTGATAGATACGCCTGACCGCTTCACGGGTACGCTCGATATAGGGCTTCATGGAAATGGTGGTATCAATGACAAAAACCACCGCTGCATTAAAACCTTTAAGGGTTTGTGCTTCACTTTCTTTGTTCGCGGGCTTTGCTTTATTTTCACTGGCGCTAACTGAGGCGACATTTAACAGGCGCACGCGAAAACCCTGTTCGGTAAATATTTCTTCAGCGTCCAGCACAGGTAGCAGGTAGAAGTTTTTTGCCATATCCACCGCGTAATCCGGCTCGCGCGCAAGTACAGCGGGGTCGCGCCCATTGTTTTTCATATTGGCGAGTATCGGCGCAAGTTGTTTTTTGGGGTCTTCTTGCTCCAATAACTGCATGGGTGTGGCTTTGTCTTTAAAAAACAGCAGCGGGTCGCGTCCGGCCGGGTTGGTTAATGCCAGTGTCATTTGCATTTTCCATTCGACGGTGCAGGCCGCATTCAGCCAGCCCGCGGTTTTTCCGTAGCTGTCTGCACCGACTTTCAGCCATTCGTCTGCCCCTTGTTTTTGTCTTTGGTAGACGTAAAAGCGGCTAAATGCAGGCTGTGCTTTACCACCGCTAGAGGCGGGTTTATCCAAAAGACGGCAAGTCGGCGTAGTAAGAACACGCTGGTAGAGCGTTTGTTTGCCTTGTTGCAGCAGCGGTTTTTCTTGGGCGAGCGTTATAAAGGGGAGCAGGCTGAGCAGTAGGGCAAGAAAGAGGTTTTTTTTCCTTGCCTCTCCTATCCGGCAAGCGGGCGAGGGGAATAAACGGCTTTCTTTCGCAAGCGGGCGAGGGGAAGTATTCATTTTTTTAGCGCCTCCAAGCGTTCGCGGGCGACGGATTGGCTGGGGTCGCGCTCCAGCGCGAGTTCGTACCAGTAGCTGGCGGTTTCTGCGTCGGCGCTTTCGATGCAACCGCCGGCTTTAAAGTTAGCCGGGTCGTATTCGCGGGCGTAGGCGAGCGCAATAACGGCATCGCCGGATTGCGCTTTGTGGGCGTACAGCCGCTGCACCAGATTGCAGCGTTTGTTTTCTTTGGCGGCGCTAATCAGTGCAAGGACTTCGTCACTGCTGGGGCTGGTTTTTAGGCAGCTTTGGATCAGTGCCAAGTCATCCGGGTTTTCAGCTAAAACGGGTGCACTGCATGCGCCTGCTTCGCCGCCCGCTTTAATATCGGCAGGACTTTGCATAAAGCGCGGTATCAGCCACCAGGCCAGGCCCGCGACAAGAATGGCAAACAGCAACAACAGCAGCCAGCGTAGCCAGCGCGATTGAGTCCGCTTTGCGGGTTCAGCGGGGGCATCAGGCCGATGCTGTTCCTCTTCCTTATTTTTTTGCTGTTTCTCTTGTTCTTCTTGTTTCTCCTCTTGTTCTGCCCTTTGCGCTTCCTTTTGTTCTTTCTCTTGCTCTTCCTTTTGTCGCTGCTCCTGCTTGCTTTTTTCTCGTCTTGTCTTGTCGATTGCAGTGCTGGACAACAGGCTATCGTCAATGCTCAGTACGCCTTGATCGCTACCGTCTGCATTTTGCAGATAGAGCAGATAGGTCATCGTTCTATCTTTGAGTAACGGATCTACCAGGCAAGCGCCCACTTGGGCCAATAATTTGCCGTCTTCTTCACGAACATCCGCCAGTGAATTCCAGTATTTGCTGGCACCCCACTTCCCTGCACCATCCAAATAGCCGTCGTTTTGATTGTTACGTACGGCAAATTCCAAGGCAGAGGCACCTTGCTTCCAGCCTTGTATCAGCAGTTCGCCTTGGCCGGGGGTGCCTTCGCGGGTGGGGCGCAGTTCAATTTTTAGCATGCTTTACCCCTGATGCAGACTACGTAAAGTGGTGAGCAGCTCACCGAGGGCTTCGTTTTGTTCGATGCTGATTTCAAGTCCGGCGCTGTGCCCGGCGTTGTCTTGGCAGATTTGCCCAAGACCTACCAGCCAGTCGCCGATGTATTGGCGGGTGTAGTCTCGCGGTTTTTCGGCCAGTTGCGGCAGTGCGTTTTCGCCAAGCGTAGCGGGCGGCTCAAACAGCGGTTTACCGGCGGCGATTTTGCTGGTGGGACGCTCGCTCGCCGGTTTGCCTGCAAAGCCCAGCCAGCCGATAAAGTCGCCCAGCAGGTTGCTGGCGACCAGCACTTGGCGACCGACCAGTTGCTCACGGCGTGTGCCGATTTGCTCAACGCTGGTGACGGCTGAAAGCAACAGGCCTTCCAGGTCAAGACGACTGGCGGCGGTGATCAGTTCATCGACCAAGGCTTCAATGGCGGTTTTGTCAAAGCCTAAAAATCTCATCAGCTTTAGGTTTTCCGGCAAATGGCGCAGATGGGCTATCCATTCGCGCAGTACGGCTTTGGCAAACTGTGCGTCGCTACCTCGCGCGGCAGGTTTTTCGGCCTTGGTTTCAAACAATGGTGCGCTCGTGCTGCCGAACAGGTCAAAGCCTTGATCGTCATCCTCGCTGTCACCCAAGTCGAGCGCCCCATCACTGGCAGCGGTTGGCATGGTTTCGCTGGCCGCTTGATCGTCCGGCGGCGCCTCTTCTTCTGCTCGCAGATAGAGCGGGCGCAGCAGTTCAGGCGGCAGCTCTAGATGGCTTAGTAGCTCACCCAGCAGTGCGCGGCGCGGCCAGATGGCTTGGGAGATTTGCTCAGCGATTTGCCGTTTTTTCGCCAGTTCCCCACTGCCTTCACCTTGAAACCAGCGCCCCAGGCGGCTTTCCAAGCCCAGCAGGATTTCATCCAGTTGTTCAGCAATACGCTTAAGTTTTACCTCAAGTGTCGCCACTTCGCTTAAATAGCGAGCAATGCGACCCACGCCGCCTTCGTTTAGCGCAAGTACGGCATCCCAAGCCGCTTCGGGGTCTTGGATATGCAGGCGTACGGCTTCATCTTCGCAAAAGGTTTTGCGCATCAGCGCAAGCTGTGTTTCGGCGTTGGCGCTGATGCCCTGCTCTCGATTATCCGCATCCTTCTCAATAAAACTGACGTCCATCACCGGGTTGCGCGCCAAAAAGGTATTGGCAAAGGGCGCGCCATTACTCCAATCGATCAGCCAAGAATGTTTGCCAAACAGCTCCAGCATGCAGCCTTTGAGCATGCCTGTACCACGCCCCCAGCTACTGCTTAAGATGTCTTCGTTTTGGCTTAGCCCTCGCGCCTGCCTGATGTCGAATTTAGTGATCACCCAAAGCAAACCGGGTTTGCGCCTGGCACGTTGTTCGGGAGTGGCTCCTTGCGTTTTCTCAATCCAGTGCGTTAATACCTCATCGACGTTGTTGTTAAGTTCCAACTGAACATCGGATGAAGTACAAAAAATCAGCACGTTCATTTCTTGGTTGTCGGTATAGCGCTCGAACAGGTAAGCCACTTTGCCGCGCAAAATCATTTGTGCGACGGCATTGGGGTTTTCCCCACCGACTTCGACTTTCATGCCCTCCATCGATAAGGTCGATGCTTTAAACCTGCCGCGATAGCCGGGAAAATCCAGCAAGTCCACCTGTTCAAACAAAGGCTGTGCGGTCGGTTCAAGCAGTGGAATCACCAGCTCAGTGGTCAACACCGCCAGTTGTGACAGGGGAAGCTCGACCTCTTGCGCAAGTTCACCGTCTTTGCTCGGACATACCCTAATAGCCTTTTGATCGCGCCCTAATCGGTTCAGCGTATCGACATTGAGCATGCTGCCAGACTGTGACAGCCCGCCTTTTTCGGTTTCGTGCACCAGGGCGGTCAGTGGCGCAAAGACGCTTTCGGCATGCCCAAGGCGCGCCAGTGTCTGCGCAAAATCCTGATAGGTACGGGTAAGTTCGGGGATTTCATTCCAGATAATGGAGAACAACTGGCTGCGTCCACTGCCGTCAAGCTTTGGCGCAAGTCTTATTGCGCTTGCCCAATAATCGTTCGGTAAATCGGTCAGCAGTGCCGAGAAGTTCTGCTGTAAATAATCCCAGAGTGAAACCACGTCATCTTCAGTCACGCCGGGCACGCTCTGTTTTGAGTTTACGCAGCGCTTGTCCAACTCCTTTAGCACCTGGGCAATGCGCCCGTTATCAAAGCGATACTGGACTTTGCCCTTGTCAAAATCGCTAAAAAAGGAGTTAGCCAGTATTTTGGCGATTTCCACTTCGCTAAAAAGTTTTAGTCTCAGCGGAAAACCTTCAGGCGTTGGTACTTGCGTGCGGGTAAAGCGAGTAACCAGTGCGGTGGCCTCCACACCGCCGCCGGGCGGGTTGATATGTTGAAGAAAATCCAGGCGTTTGCCATCTAGCAAGGTTTCCAGCTTGCCGTTTTTTCCGGCGACCATCGATGAAACCAGGTAGGACTTGCCCGCTTGCGACATACCGAAAAAACCCACCGTAATCGGCAGTTCAGACACGCTTCCCAAGCGTTTGGCGTTATTGCGGATACGGCGCAAGCTCAAAATCAGGTCATCGGCTTCGTTATCGAGCCTTGGCGCAGCGCTTCGCGTGGTTTGCGTCCATTCAATGGCTTTTCCTGCATTTTGGTAGAGGCTCGCCCAGTCGGTGGCCAGCTTTTTAGGGTCTGTCATTTGCGAAATACACTCCCGCTATCGAGCCAGTAATGGGTCTCAGCCAAACCGCTGTCATCCAAGGTATTAAGCCGCAGGCGAATATGCGCACGGCTCACTGAGCCGCTTTCTGATTCAGCGCCCAAAAATTCAAAGGTTTCGCTGCCTTCGCTTTGATTACGTGAGGGTTTGATGCCAAGGCGCACCTTCAGCACCAGCCCTTGCGAGGCCACGCGCTCGCGCAGTTTGTCATTCTCGATGGAAAGCACATAGAGCGGCGCGGCAGCCCAGCGTTCGCTTTCAAGCTGGCGAAACCCCAGGCGCAGTGTGCCGCGCATCTCAAAGGTCGTATCCGGCAATTGGTAATCGGGATTATCCAAATCAATATCGCGAAAGTAGACGTTGGCCTCTTTGATGAGATTGTTGTTGTCGATTTGCCCTAAAAATTTCAGCGTGGAATAAGCGCGAAATTCCGTCGAACGGAAGAAGAAGTTGGGCAGGCGCAGTTTATGCGCGAGTAAACACAGCATTGCCCCCACCGCAGCGGTCGTTTTGGGGTCTTCAATGCGTCCTTCTTTGTGGAACGGATACCAACCGCCGGTACGGTAATGATTAAGCGGGACAATGCGCGAAGGCGGCAGCGGCAGGAATTTACGTAAAAGCGCCTGCACTCCGGGCAAGCGCGACGGGCGACCGGTTAAGAGCAGCACGTCCGCCGAGTACTGATCAAGCACCTCGCACAGTGCTTTTAACGGTTTGGCAATGTTCATCCGATCGCTGATAAAGGCTTCGTGCACGCGGCGCAAAAGGACATTAAGCGGCACGCTCAGTATGTCAAAGCGCTCAGGCGGGCTGCCTGCCGCGCGGCGCACGGCGCTGGCAAAGTAATCGAGCACATCCGCCGTTGGCGTATCGCCCGGCAGCAGTTCGCCAAAGGTACCGGTAAACTGCACGGCCTCCTCCAGCGGGTCGTAGTGCTCGTAGGCTTTAAGCAGCGCCAGCCCCAGTGGGGCGAAAATTTGCAGGGTAAGCTGCTGGCGCAATACGCCTTCTTGTACCGAAAGCGGCTCGCTGCCAATCAAGCGCGACAGCAGCGCATCGGCATTATTCAGGCCAAAACGCTGCAAGGCGCTACCCAGCGCGGGCAGGATAAACAGTGCGATAACATCGAGCAGGATGTCGTCACCGGCTAGCTTAAAGCCGTCACGAAAGCGCTGTTTCGGCTTGATATAAACGTTACTGCCCTGCCCTTCGTCCAGCAGGTATTCGCTAACCACCAAATCCGTGGTGCCGCCTCCAATATCGATGGAGGCAATGCACAGGCCGTTGTTTTGTACGCGGCCTGCGCGGCGCATGGCGGCAAAAAATTCTTCGGGGCGACCGGCAAAGTGGTTCTGCGTTTCGTTAAACAGGTAGACCACTTGCGCACAGGTTGCTTCGTCCCACTGTACATGCACTTGCGGCAACGACGGGCGGGCGCTTTGGCGGCTTGACTCGTCGCTTAACTGGATAGGTTCATCGGCGCCATGCCAACCGTTTGCCTTCCACACCAATCCAACCGCTTGTTCCATGGATTTGGCGAAAATTTCCCGCTCCGGCTTGGGCATGGACGGCGGCACGGTCAGGATAATGGAACGCAGATGACGCGGCACGCGCGAATGGCTCATACGTAGCCTTTGCGCCGGACTGTTGATTTGCATCAGCGCCTGCGCCAACACCTCGCAGAGCATAAAACACATTAACGAACTGCGTGAATAGTGCGGATGAAATACCGGCATGCGGTCATCCGGCGGCAGGCTGTAGAGCGCCTGGCCTTTGTCGTTAATCAGGCTGGCAACCGGTGCGGCGGTGGCGTGTGGCTCAATGTCGGTCTTGACATAGGCGCAGTTAAAGCGCCAGCCAGGACCGTAGCCGTCCTCATCCCACAGGTAGCGTTTGGGGCTGGAAAGCCCGGTCGAGCCTTCAGTGCCGCGCCTTCTGGAAGCCAGCCTGCCCGCCTCGCGGCCAATGCGGGCAATGGTCGGCCATTGAAAAGCATCACGTAGGCCACTGCGCGCTGACCAATGGTCTTTGCCAAACACCGCTTGGGCAAATTCCACACGGCTTTCAAAAGGCTCAGGGTAAACCTGTTCGGGCTGGCTTAAATCGCGCAGGCACAGCTCGTAACGCTTGCTCAAACCATCACTTTCTTGCGGATGGTCTTCAATCAAAATGCCGCAGGTGCGCGAGTTGCCGACATCCAGCACCAGGTCCACGGCAATCGGCACCAGGTCTTTAGCTTGATTGGAGACCAGTTTGACCTCTGGCAAGCTAAGCGCCGTGCCGAGCAGGTGCAAAAAGTTAAGGTAATGCGCCTGGTGATAAAGCTGCTGGCATTCGTCTTCGATGTCATCCGGCTGCATGCGCAGTGGCGGCAACTTGGCCTGCTCGCAAAATACTTCGCGCAGCCAGCCGTCTACCCAGCCCAAATCGAGAAACCAGCCCATTTCATCCGATTGGTGCGCCAGCGCAAAGGCAGCGCCTGCGCGAATGTCTGCCTCGCTCGGGGCAAGGTAAGCAGTGCCTTCGCGGCGTTCCAGTACGCGCGTATCAAAGGCGAAGGTCAAACAATGGGTATTGCCGTCTACATCCGCCTCGGGCAAGGCGAGCAGTCGCGCCCGCACCCAGTTAAGCGGGCCAGCCGCGTCAAAATGCCTGGGTGGGGTAAAGCGAAAAAACGGCAGCGGCAGCCATAAACCTTCGAGCAGGCTGAGCGAGGTTTCCAGCGCCACGCTGTAATCCGCGCCCACCGCTTTGCCGGGTTCAGCCGGATGGTAAAAGTTGTTGCTGCGCTCGTCATACTTAAGCCGTGCCAGCGGTGCATCCGGTGCCGGACGAACAAATTCACCCGGCATTTGGCGGCGCAAATCCAGTTGCAGAACAAAATCCACAAACTGCACACCGCTGCCCATCACTAGAGTGATGCGCTCTTCGTAATCCATCTTTTGCGCAAACATAGGGCGTTATTTTCCGTTCTCGTTTTTTCGCATGCTCATGGGGATGCGCTGATTCTGGTAGTTGCCTTGGCAGTCGGCAGCGTTTTCACCTTTGCCACTTTCACATTGCACTTGCGGCATGCTGTAGCGGCTGCCGTCGCTGCAACGGGCCTGGTCCTGGCTGTTAATACCCAGTCGTCCGCCCTGCATGGTCGCGCTAACCGGCCCACGGCATTCCACACCATCAGCGCGCTGGATGCGTACCTCGCCCTGGCCGTTTTCGAACTCATAATCCAAACGCAGCGGCTGGCCGGTCTGCGCATCCTGAATGCCCGCGCCCGCCCGCCATTTGCCGTTAAGGAAATCGGTTGAACCGTTTTCTATGGCTTGCGGCGGAATGGCTAACGGATCGCCTTGCCGCTGAGGTTGTACAGGCGGCATTGCAGCAGCGGGCGGCATGGGCGGCTGTCCATCCTCTTGCTGCTCGGCACCTTGCAACTGAGGCGTCTCGGCGGCAGGGTTATCCGCTTGCGGTAATGCGCCATTGTCCTCTGCTGCGCCTGAGCCGTCCAAATTCTCACTCGTATTAGCGCCACCCCCATTGATGCCTGGCAGTGCCTGCAAACCGATGTCTGGCATATCCGGCAAATGAGTACCGGGCAGCCCAGGCAAATCGATGTCATCCAGCCCAAAGGGCAGCTTGACTTGTGGCGCACAGGCACGCAGCAAAAACAGCAGTAAAAGCAGCAACAACAATAAAAGCAAAAGCCAGCGTAACCAACGCCAGAAGGATTTTTTCTTGGGCACAGGTGCCGGCGAAACAGCGGCGGCTTCAACAGGAGCAGGCGCGGCAGGAGCAGGCGGCGGCGGACGCAGATAGAGCAGCGGATTGGACGCTTGCGCCCCCAGTGCGGCAAAGCCCCAAAAGGTTACAACCGGCTTGCCATCAACCAGATAGACATGCTCGCTACTGGGGAAATGCACCGCTTCGCGCAGTAGACGGGCGAAAATTTGCTTCTCGCGATTGGCGGCATCGTCTTGCATCTGCTGTGCGGTAGCGAGCAGCTCAGTGCGCAGGGTTTCCAGCTTGGCGAGCGCGTCGCGGCGCTCTTCGTCGGTCGCCGAACTCCAAGGGATCACATCGCCTGCAAAGGGCCCATACCAATCAAAGCTCTCGCCGCTTTCACTGGGTTGCACCAATGCCAAACAATTGGCCGCATCCGTGCCCAGCTTTAAGCGGATGGTTTCACGCAGCGGTAAGGCCGCGCTGTAGACCGGCTGCCCATCCGCCCCCAACGCCTGAAACTCCCGCGCTCCCCCGCTACGCAGCAATGCTCCGGGCATATTGTGCTCTCCGTCTGTCCCTTTAGCGCAAGCCTTGTAGTATGCCCAAGTCACAGTTCCCACTACAAGAGACGCCTACACTCGCCGGGCGCTTATATAAACGTCATCACTGACTTATTGATAATCCCTGTGGATTTTTGCGCCTCTTTTCTCTAAAATCACCGCTTTAGTGCGGCCACTAAAATTGCAGACAGGATTTGTAAGCCAACGCAAAGCGGGATGACAGCACAGTCATTCCGCTTTTTACTATCTGCTGCTTCGTTGTTTTTCGGAGGTTTTCTTGACACAGCCCGCCATTCTTGCGCTTGCGGACGGCAGCGTTTTTCAGGGTGTCGCCATTGGCGGCGAAGGTTTTGCCGTTGGCGAGGTGGTCTTTAATACCGCGATGACCGGCTATCAGGAAATCCTGACCGACCCGTCTTACGCCCGCCAATTGGTGACTTTAACTTACCCGCATATCGGTAATACCGGCACCAATCTTGAGGACGGCGAATCGGTGCGCGTACAGGCCGCGGGGCTGATTATCCGCGACCTGCCGCTACTGGCCAGCAACTGGCGCAATAAGCAATCGCTTGAGGGTTATCTCAAGGAAAACGGCACGGTTGCCATTGCAGGTATTGATACTCGCCGCTTGACCCGTCTGCTGCGTGAAAAAGGCGCACTAAACGGCTGCATCATGAGCGGCGAACAGGCCAGTATCGATAAGGCG
This sequence comes from Ventosimonas gracilis, assembly GCF_001580025.1. GTDB lineage: Bacteria > Pseudomonadota > Gammaproteobacteria > Pseudomonadales > Pseudomonadaceae > Ventosimonas > Ventosimonas gracilis. The sequence goes on from NZ_LSZO01000157.1 coordinate 28,080, forward strand.
CTGGAGCTTGCCCGCGCTTTCGGCGGCCTTAAAGGCATGGATTTAGCCAAAGAAGTCAGTTGCCGTGCGCCCTATCAATGGCGTGAAAGCGAGTGGGATTTGGCAACCGACAGCCATCCCGTGCGCACCCTGGACGAACTGCCGCTGCATGTGGTCGCCTATGACTTTGGCGTTAAGCGCAATATCTTGCGCATGTTGGTGGCACGCGGCTGCTTGATCACCGTGGTTCCGGCGCAAACGCCGGCCAAAGAGGTGCTGGCGTTAAAGCCCGATGGCGTGTTTCTCTCCAACGGCCCGGGCGACCCCGAGCCTTGCGATTACGCGATTAACGCAACGCGCGAACTACTGCAAAGTCGCATCCCGATCTTTGGTATCTGCTTGGGTCATCAGCTACTGGCACTCGCCTCGGGAGCAACAACGGTCAAAATGAAACACGGCCATCACGGCGCCAACCATCCGGTGCAGGATTTGGCGACTGGCGAGGTGCTGATCAGCAGTCAAAACCACGGCTTTGCGGTGGATGAGGCGAGCCTTCCGGCGACGCTTCGCGCCACTCATCGCTCGCTATTTGACGGCACGCTACAAGGCATTGAACGCACCGATGCGCCCGCCTTTAGCTTTCAAGGCCATCCTGAAGCCAGCCCCGGCCCGCATGATGTCGCCGGTCTGTTTGACCGCTTTGTCCACAGCATGATGCGCTAAGGCTTATCCGATGCTTGGCGTAACCGACCTGTGGACTTATCTGCTGGGTACGGTCTTTATCATCCTGCTGCCGGGGCCCAACTCTTTGTTTGTGCTGGCGGTTTCCGCAAAACTCGGCACGGCGGCGGGTTGGCGGGCGGCCAGTGCCGTGTTTATCGGCGATGCGCTGTTAATGCTGCTCGCCGCGCTGGGGCTGGCATCGCTGCTAAAAGCCTCGCCGCTGTTGTTTCAGCTATTAAGTTACGCAGGCGCCGCTTATTTATGCTGGCTGGGCGCAGGGATGCTTAAAGACGGCTGGCAGCGCTTGCGGCGCATGTCAATGGTGGACGCGCCAAGAGCCCGAGTTGCAAACGGCGCGGTATTTTCCAAAGCGCTGTATTTAAGTCTTTCCAATCCTAAAGCCATTGCCTTTTATTTGTCGTTTTTTATCCAGTTTGTTGACCCGAATTATCCCCATCCGGCTTTGTCTTTTTTATTGCTGGGAACGATTTTAGAATTAACCAGTTTGCTTTATTTAGCGTTACTGATTTTCTTTGGCGTGCGGCTGGCCGCTTGGTTTACCCGCCGCCAAAAACTTGCCGCCGCAGCCAGTGGCAGTGTTGGCGGTCTGTTTATCGGCTTTGGCGTTAAACTCGCCGCCGCTTCTTCTTATTAGATTTTTTAAAGGTTAAGCCATGCCTAAACGCACAGACATTAACAGCGTGCTGATTATCGGCGCAGGCCCAATTGTTATTGGTCAGGCGTGCGAGTTTGACTACTCCGGCGCACAAGCATGCAAGGCGCTAAAAGAAGAAGGCATTCGGGTGATTTTGGTCAATTCCAATCCGGCGACCATCATGACCGACCCGGCCATGGCCGATGCCACTTATATTGAGCCTATCCACTGGCAAACCGTCGCCAAAATCATCGAACAGGAGAGGCCCGATGCGCTGCTGCCCACAATGGGTGGACAAACCGCGCTTAACTGTGCGCTGGATTTGCAGCGCCACGGCGTGCTGGACCATTTTGGCGTGCAGATGATTGGTGCCAATGCCGACAGCATCGATAAAGCGGAAAACCGCGAGCGTTTTGATGCCGCCATGCGCAAAATCGGCCTTGCCTGCCCGCGTGCCGGTATTGCGCACAGCTTGCATGAGGCTTGGCAGGTGCAGGCCGAGGTCGGCTTTCCCTGCATTATTCGCCCGTCTTTTACCATGGGCGGCAGCGGTGGCGGCATTGCTTATAACCGCGAAGAATTCGAGGAAATCTGCACGCGTGGGCTGGAGCTGTCACCCTCCAATGAGCTGTTGATTGACGAGTCGCTGATCGGCTGGAAAGAGTACGAGATGGAGGTGATCCGCGATAAAAAGGATAACTGCATCATCGTCTGCTCGATTGAAAACTTCGACCCGATGGGCGTGCATACTGGCGATTCCATTACCGTTGCCCCGGCGCAAACCTTGACCGACAAGGAATACCAAATCATGCGTAACGCGGCGATTGCCGTGCTGCGCGAAATCGGCGTAGAAACCGGTGGCTCCAACGTGCAATTTGGCGTTAATCCTAAAGATGGGCGCATGGTGGTGATTGAGATGAACCCGCGCGTGTCGCGCTCATCGGCGCTCGCCTCGAAAGCGACCGGTTTTCCGATTGCCAAAGTCGCCGCCAAACTTGCCATCGGCTATAGCCTGGATGAACTGGCCAACGACATTACCGGCGGGCGTACGCCGGCTTCGTTTGAACCGTCGATTGACTATGTCGTCACCAAAATCCCGCGTTTTGCCTTCGAGAAATTCCCGCAAGCCGATGCTCGCCTGACCACGCAAATGAAATCCGTCGGCGAAGTCATGGCGATTGGCCGTAACTTCCAGGAATCGCTGCACAAAGCACTGCGCGGCCTGGAAGTCGGCGCAACGGGCTTAAATCCACGCCTTGAGCCGAACTCGGCAGAGGCTCAAAGCACCCTTCGGCGCGAACTGACGGTACCCGGTGAAGGGCGTATCTGGTATTTAGCCGATGCCTTTCGCTTGGGCAAAACCTTGGATGAAGTCTTTGAACTCACCCATATCGACCGCTGGTTTTTGGTGCAGGTGCAGGATTTGGTTGAAGAGGAAGAACGGCTTAAATCCCGTGCATTAAACGACTTAAATGAAGCCGATTTACGCAGACTAAAACGCAAAGGCTTTTCCGATGCACGCTTAGCCGAACAGCTAAATGCCAGCGAAGCCGATATTCGCGCTAAACGCCAAGTCCTTAACGTGCTGCCGGTCTATAAGCGCGTGGACACTTGCGCCGCCGAATTTGCTACCGACACCGCCTATCTGTATTCGACCTACGACGAAGAATGCGAAGCCGCGCCCTCTTCGCGCGACAAAATCATGATTTTAGGCGGCGGTCCCAACCGTATCGGCCAAGGTATTGAGTTTGACTACTGCTGCGTGCATGCCGCGCTCGCCATGCGCGAGGCCGGCTATGAAACCATCATGGTCAACTGCAATCCGGAAACCGTCTCCACCGACTACGACATTTCCGACCGCCTGTACTTTGAACCGGTCACGCTGGAAGACGTGCTGGAAATCGTCCGTATCGAGCAACCCAAGGGCGTGATTGTGCAATACGGCGGGCAAACCCCGCTCAAACTCTGCCGTGCACTTGAGGCTGCAGGCGTTCCCATCATCGGCACTTCAGCCGATGCCATTGACCGCGCCGAAGACCGCGAGCGCTTTGCCGCCATGGTGCAACAGCTTGCTCTGGCGCAGCCGCCCGGGGCGACCGCACGCAGCGCCGAACAAGCGCTGCAATACGCACGCAAGCTGGGCTACCCGCTGGTCGTGCGCCCATCCTATGTGCTGGGCGGTCGCGCGATGGAAATCGTCCATCAAGAAGAAGAACTCGCCCGCTATATGCGCGAGGCGGTTAAAGTCAGCGCGGGCAGTCCGGTCTTGCTCGACCGCTTCCTCGACCGCGCCATTGAGGTGGATGTCGATGCGCTGTGCGACGGCGAGCAAGTGGTGATCGGCGCCATCATGCAGCACATCGAGCAAGCGGGCGTGCATTCTGGCGATTCGGCTTGCTCGCTGCCGCCTTATTCGCTTGGCCAGGACATCCAGCAAAAAATCCGCGAACAGGTCAGCAAAATGGCGCTGGAGCTTGGCGTAATCGGCCTGATGAACGTACAAATGGCGGTTCAGGGCGAAGCGATTTACGTGATTGAAGTCAACCCGCGTGCCTCGCGCACCGTGCCTTTTGTCTCCAAGTGCATCGGCCAGTCGCTCGCTAAAATCGCCGCGCGCGTGATGGCCGGGGAAAAATTGGCGGATTTGGGCTTTACCCGCGAAGTCATCCCGCCCTATTTTTGCGTGAAAGAAGCGGTCTTCCCGTTTAACAAATTCCCCGGAGTAGACCCGATTTTAGGGCCGGAAATGAAATCCACCGGCGAAGTGATGGGCGTAGGCGAAACCTTCGGCGAAGCCTTCGCCAAATCACAGCTTGCCGCCGGCGAGCTATTGCCCGAATCCGGCACGGCCTTTATCAGCCTGCGCGAAAGCGATAAACCGCAAGCGGCGCAGCTTGCACAAGGACTGCTTGACTTAGGCTTTGAACTGGTCGCCACAGCAGGCACGGCGCGCTTTATCGAGCAAGCCGGATTAACGGTCACCCGCGTCAACAAAGTCACCGAAGGCCGCCCGCATATCGTCGATAAGATTAAAAACGGCGAAATCAGCCTGATTATCAACACCACTGAAGGCAGACAGTCGATTAGCGATTCCTGCTCCATCCGCCGTAACGCCCTGCAACACAAGGTTTACTGCACCACCACACTGGAAGCAGGCAAAGCCGTTTGTGATGCGCTGGCGGCACGCGGTGAACAAAGCGTTCGTCGCCTGCAAAGCCTGCACGCACAGCTTTAAATAAAGAGATTAAACAATGACTAAATTCCCCATGACGGCCACCGGCGCTAAAGCCCTTGAAGAGGAGCTCGCCAAACTTTTGGCCGAACGCCCAAAAATCAGCCAGGCCATTGCCACCGCCCGCGAACTCGGTGACTTAAAAGAAAACGCCGAATACCACGCCGCGCGTGAACAACAAGGCTTGGCGGAAGCACGTATCCGCGATATTGAGGCGAAACTCTCCAACGCGCAGATTATCGACATCCGCCAAATCCCACCAAGCGGCAAAGTGATTTTTGGCACAACGGTCGAGATTGCCCATTGCGAGACGGATGAAAGCCTGCGCTACCAAATCGTCGGCGAAGATGAAGCGGATATTAAACAGGGCAAAATCTCCGTCACCTCCCCCATCGCCCGCGCGTTAATCGGTAAAGAAGCAGGCGATACCGTCACCGTAAAAACCCCGGGCGGGGTGGTCGATTACGAAATTATTGAAGTGCAGCACTTATAAAGCCTACCCTCTCCCATTTTGGGCTCAGGGAGAGGGTGAACATTTGGGCACGGCTGCGAGCCACTTCGCCGGCGGGATTTCGCAGTTGATTTTGCGGCCGATCAGGGCTTCGATGGGCGCCAAGGCGAAGGCGTCGTTTTCCCCGGCAAAGCTAATCGACGTACCGCTTGCGCCCGCCCTGCCCGTGCGGCCGATGCGGTGGACGTAATCGCCCGCTTCTTCGGGCAGTGTGTAGTTAATGACGTGGCTGATACCTTCGATATGGATGCCGCGTCCGGCCACATCGGTGGCGACCAGCACGCGGATGCGCCCTTCACGGAAACCTTCGAGCACTTTGATACGTTTGTGCTGCGGTACGTCGCCGGACATTTGTGCGGCGCTGATGCCGTCTTTAAGCAAGCGTTCGCTGATGCGCTGTACTTCGTCGCGGCGGTTGGCGAAGACCATCACGCGCTGCCAGTTGTGCTCGGTGATCAGGTGATAGAGCAGTTTATATTTGTCGCTTTCGGCGACCGCGTAGACGTGTTGCTCCACGGTATCGCTGGCGACCTGTTCGGGTTCGATTTCTACCAACACCGGCTCTTTTGTCCACTGTTTGGCGAGGTTCATCACGTCTTCGCTAAAGGTTGCGGAAAACAGCAAAGTCTGGCGTTCGGCCTTAGGCGGGGTCTGGCGGATGATTTGCCTGACTTGCGGGATAAAACCCATATCGAGCATGCGGTCGGCTTCGTCTAAAACCAGCACTTCGACCATATCCAGATGCACTTCGCCGCGCTGGTTAAAGTCGAGCAGGCGCCCTGGGGTGGCTATCAGGATGTCGCAAAACCGCGCTTCCAAGGTTTTTAGTTGTTTATCGAAATCCATCCCGCCGACAAAGCCCATCACGTTAAGGCCGCTGTAGCGGGTCAAAGCCTCGGCATCTTTGCCAATCTGTACCACCAGCTCACGCGTGGGGGCTATCACCAAGGCACGCGGTTCGCCCATATAGCGCTCTTTCGGCGGCGGCGTGTGCAGCAGTTGGCTGATGATGGAAATTAAAAACGCCGCCGTTTTACCGGTACCGGTCTGCGCACGGCCAATCGCATCACGCCCGCTTAGCGTATGCCCCAACACTTCGGACTGAATCGGCGTGCAGTAGGGAAAGCCCAAATCATGCAGGGCGTGCATCAGGCCATCATGCAGGCCAAAGTCGTGAAAGCGGGTTTTGCCGGGAACCGGCGGGGCGACAAAATCGGCCAGTTGCCAAGGCTGTTCGGCCTTGTTGGTCGATGGTTGTTTACCGCGGCGCGGCGTTTTGGCTTTGCGGCTTTTAGCCGTCTTTGACGTATTTTCAGTGGATGGCTTTTCGGCATCCGCTTCCTTGGTCAGGATTTTTTTCAGTGTGTTCAGCAAGGGTTTCTCTAAAGTTTGTGGTCTGGTGAGCGGCTCTATTTCCTCCCCGCTCTCATTTATGGGAGCGGGAGGGCGATTACCGCCGCACCGGCCTTTTTTGCAGTTTGCGCTGCAAGGTACGCCGGTGCATGCCAAGGGCGCGGGCGGTGGCGGAAATATTACCCTCGTGTTCGGCCAGTACGCGCTGGATATGTTCCCATTGCAGACGGTCAACCGACATCGGGTTTTCCGGCACCAAGGTATCAGGGTTGGCCTGTTTGGAGAGTAGCGCGGTGAGCACGTCATCGGCATCGGCGGGCTTGCACAGGTAATTGGTCGCACCGCGTTTAATCGCCTCCACTGCGGTGGCGATACTGGAATAGCCGGTTAGGATAACCACGCGCATTTCCGCATCCAACTCCAGCAGTTTGGGCAGCAGTACCAAGCCGGAGTCACCCTCCATCTTTAAATCCAGCACGGCGTAATCGGGCAAATCATTCTGCGCGAGCGCCAAGCCTTCATCAGCGCTGTGCGCCACACTGACGCGAAAGCCGCGCCTGCTCATGGCGCGTTCCATCACGCGGGTAAAGGTGGGGTCGTCATCGACCAGCAAAAGGTGTGGTTGGTCTTCCGTTTCAGTAACTTCATTCATAAGGCGTTTCCTTGTGACCGATGCGGCAGCTTAAGTTCGGTTACTGTGCCAGCGACAGGGTGCGCGTACAACCTTAAAACGCCACCCACGCGGCTGATGCTGGCGCGGCTTAAAAATAAACCAATGCCAAAACCCTTGCCGTCTTTGCTGCTAACAAAGGGCTGGCCGATTTGCTTGGCAATAGCGGGCGATACGCCGCAGCCTTGGTCGTGAATGGTCAAATGGATATGGCTGTTGTCCCAATTTAAGCGAATTTCAAGCTGCTGTGGGCAGGCATCGGCGGCGTTGTTGAGCAGGCTAAGCAGCGCCTGGCTTAAATCGGTCGGCACGCTTAACTTCGGCGGCTCGCCCGGTCCTTGGCACTGATACTGATAGCTCAGCTCGGGGCGCATTAAATTCCAGCGGTTTAACGCGCTGTTTACCCAGTCGCTCACACTTTGTTCGGGAGGTGCCTCGCGGCGGTCGATTTCTGCCGCCCGTACCAGTTGTTGCAGCGTGTTTTTACACTGCCCGACTTGCTCTTGCAGCATGGCGAGGTCTTCTTGTAACGCCGGGTCCTGGTGCTCATGGCGCAACTCTTTAAGCAGCACGCTGATGGTCGCCAAGGGCGTGCCCAGTTCATGCGCCGCGCCAGCGGCCTGGGTGGCTATCGCCAGTAGTTGTTGGTCGCGCAGCCCTTCTTCGCGCCGCTTGGCACGCAGTTCTTCCTGCCTTCTTAAAGCAGCGGCCATTGCCGCGACAAAAAAGGTAATCAGCACAGCCGCCAGCGCAAAGCTGAGCCACATGCCGTAAATAAGCAGTTTTTCACGCTGGCCGGGCAGCATCTGCAGCGGCTGCGACCAGACAATCAGCAGGTTGTAGGCGGCCAGTGCCAGCCCTGCGAGCAGCAGGCTGTAAAAGCGCGATAAGGTCGCTGCGGCAATGGTCAGTGGCACCAGATAGTAGGAGACAAAAGGATTGGCTGCACCGCCGGAGTAGTACAGCAGCACGCTGTGTATCAACAGGTCACAGGCCAGTTGCGCGGCGTATTCGCGCTCCCCGACCGGCACGCTAAAGCGCAGCCTGAAAACCGTTAACGCACAGAGCGTGGCCGAAGCGGCGAGGGTGAGCCAAAGCGCCGTCCAAGGCAACGGGGATGGCAACAGGTCGCAAATATAGGCAAATCCCACCGAAGCGGCTTGCGCGAGTAGCACCAGAATGCGGATTAAGGTCAACCGCCAGAGGTTTTGATGGCTGGCCGAAAGCATCGCCAGCGGCGGTGTGGACATGCGGTTTTCAGTATTCATCGCGGTAAACGACTACCCGATTACGTCCGCCTGCCTTGGCTTGGTAAAGCGCCGCATCGGCGCATTGCAGCAGGGTTTCGCCCGCTTCTTGGGCTGTGTCTTTTTGCGGATACAGCGCGTGCACACCAATGCTGATGGTCAAAATGCCCAGCGGGCTGGCTCCGTGGCTGATGGCACGTTGCTCCAGTGTTTGGCGGATTTTCTCAGCCACTCGCGCCGCACCGCTGCTGTCAGTTGCCGAAAGCAGCAGGCAAAACTCCTCGCCACCGTAGCGAGCCGCCAAATCGCCCGGGCGATTCTGCCCCATCCGCAATACCTTGGCGACTTGGCGCAGACACTGGTCACCGCCGCTGTGTCCGTAAAGGTCGTTGTATTGCTTGAACAAATCCACATCCAACATCAGCAACGCCAAGGGCTGGCGGGCACGGCGGGCACGGCGCAATTCTTCATTCAGGTGCGCCATAAAATGCCGCCGATTGGCAAGGCCAGTTAGTTCATCTTCAAGGGCGAGTTTTTCCAATTGCAGCCTTTGTTCGGCCAGATGGTCACGCGCCTGTTGCAAGGCACGATGGGTCTCCAGCTCTCCTTTAATCAGGTGCAGCAGATAAAAGCCAAACAGGTTGAGCAGAACAATCAGAATAACTACGACCACTATTTGCATGGCCGCTTCAGTGCGCCAATTTGCCAGTACTTCGTCCTGCGTCAGCGCGGTTATCACCACCAACGGATAGCGCTCCAACCGACGGTAGCTGTACATCCGTTTGCGGCCATTTTCCATCAACCTAAAACTGCCGCTGTTTTGCTGCGAAGGTAGCGTGTTGCTGAGCAGGCCGTTGTCTGCGCTGGGTGGTTGACGCACCAATACGGTGCCGTCATTCAGCGACAACGAAATAAAGCCGTGGTATTTGATGTCCAGCGTTTGGTAAACCTGTTGAAAGTAATTCACCCGTACCGAGGCGACGACTACGCCATTAAAACGCCCCTCGTTATCATTCAAGCGGCGCGTGACCGGAATCACCCATTCACCACTGCTGCGCCCCGGCAAGGGCGGGCTGATATAGACATGGCTGTCTTCGTGCTCGCGGTGCCACTTGAAATAGCCGCGGTCGGTATTGTCATGGTCCTGCATACGTGCACCGTAAGAACTGGTCAGCCAATTGCCCTCACGGTCGAACGCCAGCAGGCTCTGTAGGTCCGGCAATTCCTGCACGCGCTGCTGCATAAAGCGTTGCAGCCTGGGCATTCGATTCGGCTCTTGCCCATCGACCTCAAGCCGCTCGGCCAAGCCCAGCAACACGGTATCAGCGGCTTTTAAGGTATCTTCGGCGTGTTGGGCAAGCGCAGCGGCGAGGTTTTCCGAAGCAGAACGCGCTTCATCCAAACGGGTTTGTCTGGCATCCCAGATTAGCCAAATGACGCTAACCAACAGCGAAAAACTGGCCAAGACGACGAACGCTTTGGTCAGCGGCAACAACATGGGTTTTCGGTGCAACAGGGGAACAGCAAAGTTATCGGGCATCAGCCTAAAAAATCGCTCTTGCAAGAAATTACATAGTGTACGCTAGTTGGCTCCCTACCCTACCACTCCTATTGAAAATTGCATGCCGTTTCACGCCGTTTTTCTTGACCAGGCTTCGCTTGATTTGGGCGACCTTGAACTTGCTCCGCTCCGCAACCTGTTTGATGAACTGGTATTACATCCATCCACCTGCCCCGAACAGGTCAGTGAGCGCCTGCAAGGTGCACAAATTGCCATCAGCAATAAAGTGCCGATCACGCGCGAGACTTTGCAGGCTTGTCCTGAGCTTAAGCTGGTGCTGATCGCCGCCACCGGCTGCAACAATATTGACCTTGCCGCCGCCGGTGAATTCGGTGTTACCGTCTGCAACTGCCAAGGCTACGGCACCGCTTCAGTGGCGCAACACTGCATCGGATTATTGCTCGCGCTGGCGACTCGCCTGGCAGACTATCAAAAAGCCGTACAAAGCGGGCGCTGGCAACAGGCCCGCCAATTTTGCTTGCTGGATTTTCCGATTGTGGAACTGTCCGGCAAAACCTTAGGCATTTTGGGTTACGGCGAATTAGGTCAAGCGGTCGGCAAACTCGCCCAAGCATTAGGCATGCAGGTATTGATCGGGCAGTTGCCGGGCCGTCCTGCTCAAAATGGACGACTGCCGCTGAGTCAACTGCTGCCGCAAGTCGATGCCTTAAGCCTGCACTGCCCATTAACCGAACAAACGCGCGGCTTGATCGGTAAAGACGAACTGCGGCAAATGAAAAAAACCGCCTTTTTACTCAATACCGCCCGTGGTGGCTTGGTCGATGAACAGGCGCTGGCAGATGCACTTAAAAACGGCCACCTGGGCGGCGCGGCGCTCGATGTGCTCAGCGAAGAGCCGCCGCGTTCGGGCAATGTGCTACTCGCGCCCGATATTCCGCGCCTGTTGATCACCCCACACAACGCCTGGGGTAGCCGTGAAGCGCGGCAGCGTATTGTGATGCAGCTTGCTGAAAATACCGCCGCGTTCTTGTCGGGTAATCCCATGCGGGTGATTGGCTGATGGATGCAAAAAGCCAGTTGCTGCTGCGCAATCCTTCCCATTTTGCAGGCACAGTGTTGCTCGCCGGATTGCCCGCCGATGATTTGCTCAAAGCTTTGCCACAGGCTTTTGGCTGGAGTTGGCAGATGGATGCCTATACCCCGCTTACGCGCAGCACTGACGGGCGCTGCCACTTTGGCATTGAGCCACCTTCAACTGAATTTGCCGCTGCCGTGCTGTTTCTGCCCAAATCGCGCGAGCAGACCGACTATTTATTAACCCAGCTCGCCGCCCGTTTGGCGGGCAGGCCGCTTTATCTGGTCGGCGAAAAACGCGCCGGTATTGAGCGTGCGGCCAAGCAGTTACAAGCCTTCGGCAGCCCGCACAAAATCGACAGCGCCCGCCATTGCCAGCTTTGGCGCGTTTTAGTCGAACAATCCCCGCCAGCTCCCGTGCTTGGCGAGTGGACCAAGCACTACCGCGTACCACTGGCAGACGGCGAACTTCGCGTGATCAGCCTGCCTGGGGTATTTGCGCACGGGCATTTGGATGCAGGCACGGCGCTTTTGCTGGAACAGCTTAACGCTCTGCCGCGCGGGCCGATTTTGGATTTTGGCTGCGGCGCGGGCGTATTGGGTGCGGCGCTGGCAAGGCGCTACCCTGATCAGTCGGTCACTTTGCTCGATAGCTGCGCCTTTGCCCTGCACAGCGCCCATTTAACGCTTGCCGCCAACTCTGTTGAAGCCAAGGTGCAAGCGGCCTGCGGCATTGCCGATGCCAAACAGGATTTCGCCGCGATTATCAGCAATCCGCCGTTTCATCAGGGCATTGCCACCTGCTATCAAACCACGGAAGACTTGCTGCGCGAGGCGCGCTCGCATCTTGTCCGAGGTGGCGAACTGCGGATTGTGGCAAACCGCTTTCTAAAATACCCGCCGATACTTTCGCAGTATTTAGGCAGCTGCGAGACGATGGCCGAGCGCGGTGGATTTCACGTATTACGCGCGGTTAATCAGCGAGCCAAATAAGGCTTGCCATGCGGCCGGTGGGATTTTCTCTGCGGTAGGAATAAAACCGCGCCTTATCGGTATAAGTGCAAAAACCGCCGCCGTAAACGGACGTTACCCCGCAGGCCGCCAGTCTTAAATAAGCAAGTTGATAGAGATCGGCCTGATATTTGCCGCTTATTGGCGCGGGGATAAAAGCGGCTTTCGCTTCGGCTTGCTGATCCACAAAAGCTGCGCGGACTTCTTCGCCGACTTCAAAGGCCGCCTGGCCGATACAAGGTCCTAGCCAAACCAGTAACTGGTCAGCAGGCACCGCGAGCGTTTGTACCGTTTGCTCCAAAATCCCGGCGGCTAGCCCGCGCCATCCGGCGTGCGCCGCGGCCACTCGGCTACCTGAGGCATCACAGAACAACACCGGCAAACAATCGGCCGTCAGTACCGTACAGGCGATACCCGGCATTTGCGTCCAACTGGCATCGGCCTGTGGGCAATCATCCGGATCGGCGGGAACGATTTGCTTGCCGTGTACCTGCTGCAAAAACGCAAGTTTACAACCTAAAACCCGCGCCAACTGCTCGCGGCCCGCACGGACGGTCTCTAACGAGTCCCCTACCCGGTCAGCCAAATTAAACGAGGCCCATGCGCCTTGGCTAAGCCCGCCGCTGCGCGTGGTGACGCAAGCCTTAACCCGTTTGGGTGCGGGCCAGTCTGGGGTAATCCAGTCAAAGGTTTTTTGCATCGTCTTTTAACCTTTGCAGTAACTGGCAAAAATCCGCAGCCAAGGTCGACTCAAAGTGCAGCCTTTGCCCTGTGTGTGGATGGGTTAATGCCAATTCTTTGGCATGCAGAGCCTGGCGCGGAAAGGTTTTTAGTGTGTCGATCAGTATTTGGCTCGCGCCCGCCGGTAAGCGCAAACGAGCGCCGTACTGCGCATCGCCCAACAAGGGATGGCCGATATGCGCCATATGTACGCGGATTTGATGGGTACGGCCGGTTTCCAATTTCACTTGAATATGCGAATGAGCGCGAAAACGCGAAAGCACCCGCCAATGACTCACCGCCGGTTTACCGCCTGCTGTGACTGCCATTTTCTGCCGCTGAATGGGATGTCTGCCAATCGGCGCATCCACCGTGCCACCTGCGGGGGGCGTTCCGCTAATCACCGCTTGATAAATCCGGCTGATGCTACGTGCCTGCAACTGCGCCACCAACGCGGTTTGCGCCTGCAAGGTTTTGCCGACCACTAACAAGCCACTGGTGTCTTTATCCAGCCGGTGAACGATACCGGCACGCGGCAACTGCGAAAGTTCCGGCAGATGATGCAGCAAGGCATTGAGCAGCGTGCCATCGGCATGCCCCGCCGCTGGATGCACCACCAATCCGGCAGGTTTATCCAGCACCAGAATATGCGCGTCCTCATACAGGATATTCAGTGCAATATCCTGCCCCTGCCAGCTACCTTGAACCTGCATTTGCGCGTTCAGTTGCAACAGTGCACCAGCTTTAACCCGATCACGCGGCCTGCACAGGGTGCCACCCACCGTTAAACAGCCGTCTTTAATCCAAGCACTCAGGCGCGAGCGTGAAAACCCGTCAAAAAGCTGCACGGCAACCGCATCCAAGCGCTGCCCAGCCAACTCAGGCGGCACTTTTGCAGTTTCGCAAATAAGCGGATCTAAATCGCTGGAAGGCATAACGGCAGGAAAAAGCATCTTTAGTAGGGCGGACAGGCTGTGATTAAATGTGAAAGGCAGCCATCATAGCAGTAGCTTTAGCAAGGCCGCCCAATACCCGTTACCCGAGATTACTGCATGTTTATCAAACCCTCTCCCCTAACCCAATACCCTGCCATGACGCTGATACTGCTGTTCCTGACTGCTCTGTTGCTTGGCGGCTGCTCATCGGATAAATCCACCGAAGAGGACAACACCAGCGAAGCGCAGCTTTACCAGCAGGCGCAAGAGGCGCTCGACAACAACAGCTACAGCGCCGCTGCGGAAAAATTAAGAGCGCTGGAATCACGCTATCCATTCGGGCACTTTGCCGAACAAGCGCAGCTTGAACTGGTCTACGCCTACTACAAAAGCGGTGACGCGGAAGCCTCGCGCTCGGCGGCAGAGCGTTTTATTCGCCTGCATCCGCAGCATCCCAATGTAGATTACGCTTGGTATATCAAAGGCTTAACCTCATTTGAGGAAAACCGCGGCCTGATTTCGCGCTTTTTACCGCTGGATGTGAACAAACGTGACCCGGGCGCGGCACGTGATTCGTTTAATGAATTTGCCGAACTGCTGCGGCGCTTTCCGCAAAGCCGCTACGCGCCCGATGCCAAGCAGCGCATGGTTTACCTGCGCAACCGCCTGGCCGCCTACGAGGTGCATGTCGGCAACTACTACATCAAGCGCAAGGCGTACCTCGCCGCCGCCAATCGTGGCCGCTATGTGGTGGAAAACTTCCAGGGTACGCCCGTCGTCGGTGACGGTCTCGCGCTGATGGTAGAAGGCTATCGCCAGCTTAAATTGGACGATTTGGCCGACAGCGCACTGGCCACTTTGCGCCTTAACTACCCCAATCATTCGCTACTTGCCAACGGCAAACTCACCGCCCCGACCAGCGAAGAAGACTACTTGGGCGCTTTTGAAAAAGCCCCACCTGCGCCGAGCACCACGCAAGCCAACCAAGAAGTGCAAAAGCAGTACGAAGATGCCAAGGACGAACTGCCAGCAGAAATCCAACAATAACGCCCTGTCCTTTGTACAAAAGCGGTGCGGATTTTTAACAACAAATAGAGTGGCTGCCCACTGAACAGCCCTCTCCCGCGCCCCATAGATCCTGTCGCGAAAGCCTCCGTCGCTATGCCTTGTGCATTGATCAAAACCGACTGCCAGCGGTTCAAACCGGTAAATACAACGTCAACGCTTCGCTTGTCGTAGGGCGAAAACCGTAGCTTTGATAAAACGCGGCGGCGGTGGCGTCTTTGGCATCAACAATCAGCACGCGCACGCCCATTGTCTGGCGGACTAAACGCGCCAGATTGACGGCGTGGCCCAGCAATAACCGACCATAGCCCTTACCTTGTTCCGTTGCCGCGATGGCCAGTCGCCCCATGCGCATGGCAGGCACCGGCCACGCGGGTAATCGTTTGCGGTCTGCTTCGCTCAATTCATGCAGATACAACTGCGCGGCGGATAATGCGCAATAACCCAGAACCCGGGCGGGTTCCTCATCGTCAATCAGAACGTGGATGGTGGCGATACTGTCGCGTTGATGCTGTCCGGCGCGCTGGCGTAGATAATCGTCCAGCGCTTTAACGCCACAGACGAACTCGGCACGGTCGTGCTGGCGGGTATCCAGTAAGGTGATACGCAGTGCCATTACGGCGCTTGGACGAGCTGGGCGGCGGCATCCATCGCCTGTTGCAGGCTGATATTGGGCGCAAAGGGAGCATCCAGCGCAGCCAGAAAGCGGCGGGTTTCGGTTTCGGACAGAGTGACCACGGTATCGGCGGCGATGGCGGAATCAGCCTCGCGCAAAACGGCTTCGCGCACGAAGACGGAGAGCGACATGCCGCGCAAGGCGGCGGCGCGGGCGATGCGCTGTTTGTCACCGATGTTCAGGCGCAAGTCCAGTCGGGCAGCGGTGGTGTTCATGTCAAGACTATGTACGTAAATATTCTGTACTGCAAGCAGTTTTTACCGAGTTGCGCAGAAAGCCCGTCCTTCAGAGGATGTCGCAAAAGACCCCGCCACCGGATTTTTGCTACCGATTGGTTTGATTTATATTAATAAAATCATGTGGTTAAAAATTTAATTCCAGAATGAAAATGTGTTCTCTACCCCTTTTACGATACACCTCCATAGATAAGAGAAGACCGCTAAGGCTATTCAGCGATTGGCTCCCCTAGCCCGCTTGCGGGCGAGGGCAAGCATTCTGTCGCAAATAAACATAATAAGGTCGCCCTAAAGCAAGTTACCAAAAGTATGTTCTATAAGGTTACAGCCCACTCGCCGGAAACCCCCATCCAAAATCCCCCCTTTTGAGGAAGCCATTTACAAAATTGTCAACATCTTGCCCAACAGGTAGTACTAAAGACTTGAAAATGCTTGTGCCTGGGCGCAATATTGATGACAATTCATCCATAAATCGAACCACCGTCCAATTCCTAAAAATTCCAAGAGGAAGCCATGACCGCCCAAGACAACAACACCAACGAAGCCTTTTTGCGATTTGTTCAGGTCAAAAAAACTTACGACCAGCAGTCTCTGGTGGTTAAAGACTTCAATTTGGATGTCGCCAAAGGCGAGTTCATCACCCTACTTGGCCCGTCCGGCTCGGGCAAAACCACTTGCCTGATGATGTTGGCCGGTTTTGAAGATGTCACCAGCGGCAAAATCCTTATCAATGGACGCAACGTCACCGATATTGCCCCCTATGACCGCAATATCGGCATGGTTTTCCAGCAATATGCGCTGTTTCCACACATGACCATCCGCGAAAACCTCGCCTACCCGCTCAAGCTGCGCAAGCAATCGAGCGAACAAGTGCAGGCCAAAGTCGATGAATACTTAAAACTGATTGAACTGGAAAGCTTTGGTGGACGCTATCCGGGGCAGCTTTCCGGCGGCCAGCGCCAGCGCGTGGCGCTCGCCAGGGCGCTGATTTTTGAGCCGGATATTGTGCTGATGGACGAACCCTTGGGCGCCCTGGATAAAAAACTGCGCGAACAAATGCAGTTTGAAATCAAGCGCTTGCACGAGCAGCTTGGCTTTACCGTGATTTACGTGACGCACGATCAGACCGAAGCGCTGACCATGAGCGACCGCATTGCCGTATTCAGCCGCGGCGTGGTACAGCAGTGCGATGCGCCCCATGTGCTCTATGAAAACCCGACCAATCTGTTTGTCGCCGACTTTATCGGCGAGAGCAACAAATTAGATGGCGTGGTCGAGAGCATTGATGAGCAGCAAGCCAAGGTGCGCCTGACCAGCGGCGCTACCGTCAGCGCCCGCCGCGCGGCAGGCGGCGTGAATCAAGTCGGGCAGAAAACCACCGTTTCGGTAAGGCCGGAAAAACTCACCTTTACCGATAACCTAGGCGAAAACGGCAACCGTATTCCCGCCCGCTTTGTCACCCGTCATTACGTGGGGGAATATATCCGCTATCATTTCGCAAGTAGCTGCGGCACTGAACTGGTGGTAAAAAGCCTTAACGACAGCGCCGCGCCGCGCTTTAAATCCGGTCAAGAAGTCTCGCTCGCCTGGCTGCCCGAGTTCAGCCAAGCACTTGACCACCCCGCCGGATAAGCGCATACCCCTACAACAATCCCAACAAGCAGGAGCACTTTAATGATGAAACCCTTACAACCACTGGCTCTCGCCGCCGCTTTTGCGCTCGCCTCAAGCATGGCGCTGGCGCAGGACAGCTTGACCGTTATTTCCTTTGGCGGTGCTTACGGCGCGATGCACAAAAAGCACTCGGTAGATCCGTTTGAGCGCGATAGCGGCATTAAAATCCTCTATGACAGCTATTCCGGCGGCGTGGCCGAGATGAAAGCGCAGGTCGAATCCGGCAATATCCAATGGGATGTCATCGGTATTGAGGCGGTTGACTTAGAGCGTGCCTGCTCCGAAGGCTTGCTCGAATCCATCGACCACAGCCTGCTGCCACCCGGCGCGGACGGCACCCCCGCCAAGGATGACTTCGTGCAAGGCACGCTGCAAAGTGACTGCACGGTCGATACCGACATCTTCTCCACCGTCTACGCCTACAACAAAGACACCATCGGTAAAGTCGTACCGACCACCATTGCCGATCTGTTCGATAGCGCCAAAATCCCCGGCAAACGCGCCTTGCGCAAGCGCCCGCAAATCAACCTCGAATGGGCACTGATGGCCGATGGCGTACCCTTTGATCAAGTCTACGCAGTGCTCGCCACCGATGCCGGGCAAAAACGCGCCTTTGCCAAGCTCGATACCATCAAAAAAGACGTGGTCTGGTTTGACTCCTGGTCGCAAGCCCCGCAGCTTTTGAACGATGGTGGCGCGGTGATGGTGCAGTCCGCCAACGGGCGTTTTTACGATGCCATCCGCAACGATAACCGCCCGTTCGTGATTATCTGGGACGGCCACCTGTACGACACCGAAGGTTGGTCCATCTTAAAAGGCACGCCGAAAAAAGACCTCGCCATCAAGTTCGTCCTCTACACCACCGGCACCACGCCATTAACCGGAACGGCCGATACGGCCTACGGCCCTGCGCGTAAATCCTCGGCGGCTCTACTGCCCAAGGATGTGGTGGATAACCTGCCAACCTCCCATTTGGATAAAGGCATTAAAGTCAGCTCAGAGTTCTGGGCAGACTATGGCGAAGCGCTGGGGGAAAAATTCAGCGAATGGCAGCTTAAATAAGATGGGCAAAGGATTGCGAATGGAAATACCCTTCGCAATCCGGCCGAAACTGTCTATTGTTAATGCCTGTTGGCAAACCCTTGAAAGACTATTTACTCACTATTTAAAAGAATGACTGACTGATTACCAAGCCTATGCCTTGGTAATAAGCCGCATAAAATACACAGCCAATAATGGGCTTGTGTAACCACGCTAAAACCAATAACCACAAGGGAGCATTATTTATGGCTTTTTTGCCAAAATCACTTGTCACAATAAGCACAGTCTGTGCGCTGGCGCTTTCTACCCCTATGGCATTTGCCGATGAATTAACCGTCTATTCGTTTGGCGGAGCCTATGGCGATACCATTAAAAAGCATATGGTCGAGCCGTTTGAAAAAGACAGCGGCAATAAAGTCCTGTTTGGCAGTTACGCAGGCGGCATTGCGCAAATCAAGGCGCAAGTCGAATCCGGCCAAGTACAGTGGGACGTTATCAATATTGAAGATATTGACCTGGAACGCGCCTGTTCCGAAGGGCTGTTGGAAATGATAGACCAAAGCACATTAGCCGATGGCGCAGACGGCAGTAAAGCCAGCGAGGATTTTATTCCCGGTGCACTGGATAGCGAATGCGCCGTACCGGCTGTGGTTTGGTCCGTGGTATTTGCCTATAACACACAAACTATCGGCAAAAATACGCCAAGCACGCTCGCCGATATCTTTGATTTGCAAAAATTCCCCGGTAAACGCGCCTTTCAACGCCGCCCTACTTATTTAATGGAATGGGCATTGATCGCCGATGGCGTGGATAAAGACCAAGTCTATGAGGTACTTGCCACCGATGAAGGGCAAAAACGCGCCTTTGCCAAACTCGACAGCATTAAAAAAGAGATTGTCTGGTTTGATGCCTGGTCACAAGCACCGCAATTATTAAATGACGGCGGTGCAGTGATTGTGCAATCGGCGAGCGGTCGCTTCTTTAATGCCATGCGCCAAGAAAAAGCGCCTTTTGTGATTGTTTGGGATAAACATATCTACAGCTTTGATTTGTTCGCCATCTTAAAAGGCAGCCAAAAACGCGATTTAGCCATGGACTTTGTCCGTTATGCCACCTCCTCCAAACCGCTGTCCGGCATGCCCGATATTGCCTACAGCCCGCCGCGTAAATCCTCCATGACACTGCGCGAAATGGATCAACAAACCATTGATAATTTGCCTACTTCGCACCTTGATAAGGGCATCAAGAGTAGTTCAAACTTTTGGGCGGATTACGGCGAAACCCTGGATGAAAAATTCACCGAATGGTTATTGAAATAAGCAGATAAACATAAGCGGACTGTATTCGGCAGTCCGCTTTATCAGGGAAATACCGAGCAATAAAAGGATAAATAAAATGAAACTCAGCAAGCAACAGAACTGCACTATAAAAATCTTGAAAAAACGCTTGTGTCATTATTTTCTTGGTGCTGCTTTAACTAGTATCGCAAGCATTGTAAGCGTTTCAGCCAATGCCCAAGATAACAGCTTAACTGTGATTTCATGGGGCGGCGCTTATAATATCATGCAGAAAAAATACGTGATTGACCCGTTTGAAAAAAACAGCGGCGTTAAAATTCTGTTTGACGGTTATGCCGGTGGCATGGCCGAAATTAAAGCGCAAGTCGAAGCCGGTAAAGTGCAGTGGGATGTGGTGAATGTCGATGCCTTTACCTTGGAGCGCGCCTGCTCCGAAGGACTGCTTGAAGTGCTCGACCACAACATGCTTTCACCAGGCAGTGACGGCAGCCAAGCCACGGATGACTTTTTACCCGGCACATTAACCGACTGCGGCATTGCCAACGATATTTATTCCCTTGCCATTGGTTACAACAGCAATACCATCGGCAAGATCGTACCGAAAACCATTAATGATGTTTTTGATACGAATAAAATCCCCGGAAAACGCGGCTTTCAACGCAAACCCATTGGCCTTTTGGAATGGGCACTGATGGCCGATGGCATAGCCCGCGAGCATGTTTATCATGAACTTGCCACAGAAGCCGGACAAAATCGCGCCTTTGCCAAGCTTGATAGCATTAAAAAAGACATTGTCTGGTTTGATGCCTATTCCCAGGCACCACAATTATTAAATGACGGCGGTGCCGTCTTGGTACAAGCTCCGCACGGGCGTTTTTATGAAGCCATGCGTAATCAAAACAGTCCCTTTGCCATTCTGTGGGACGGCCATATTTATGATTACGATATTTGGAGCATTCCCAAAGGCACGCCCAAGTTGGAACTGGCCAAACGTTTTATCACCTTTGCCACCGAGCCAGTGCCGTTAGTGGGCGGCACGGATTTATCCTACAGCCCAACCCGTAAATCCTCACTGGCATTGGTCGAAATGGATGATTTATTACGCAATAACCTGCCCACAACACATTTGAATATTGGTATTCAGGCCAATTCCGAATTTTGGGCGGATTACGGCCAAGCCCTGGATGAACGCTTTGCCGAATGGTTGCTGACTAATTAACCCTTATCCTTAAAGCCGGATAAATTCTGTCCGGCTCTTTATTTAAACAGGAGGCTGTGCTTTGTCTGTAATGACTGCTGAATTAAATCTACAAGAAGCCCGTCAAGCGGCGCAAAGCGCACGGCGCAAACGTTGGCTAGCCTTGGCCTTTGTCGCGCCGCTACTGCTGTTTGTGCTGATTACCTTTGCCCTGCCCATTGTCACCATGCTTTGGCGAAGTGTCTATCACCCGACCTTGGGCGAGCTTATCCCGCATACCTTGGAGCAGCTTTCCGGCTGGGATGGCGAGGGTCTGCCGGATAATTCGGTATTAACGACCTTTGCCACCGAATTGCATCAACTCAATGCCGAGCGTCAGGCCGGAAAACTGGCCGAAGAAGTCAACC
Source organism: Ventosimonas gracilis (assembly GCF_001580025.1). Taxonomy (GTDB): domain Bacteria; phylum Pseudomonadota; class Gammaproteobacteria; order Pseudomonadales; family Pseudomonadaceae; genus Ventosimonas; species Ventosimonas gracilis. The sequence goes on from NZ_LSZO01000157.1 coordinate 49,307, forward strand.
GCGCTTATAGCGGTATGTCCAGCGTAATTAAATCGACCGCCAGACAAATTGGCCGTATGAAAAACGAAGAGCTACCGCTCTATGGCGCCGATGTATTGCTGCAAAGCCATAATAACTGGAAAGAAACCCATCTATGGCGCGCCATTGAACGCGCCGGTCGCCCATACACCTATGACAATTACTTAACCTCGCTGGATTTACAGATGAGCCATGACGGCCATATTGAAAACCGCGACACGCAAATCTACCGCAAGCTCTACGGCAAAACCCTGTATATGGCCTTGTTGATTACCCTGCTCTGTGGATTATTGGGTTATCCGCTGGCCTATTACCTCGCCAATCAACCGGCCAATAAAGCCAACTTGTTAATGGTCATGGTATTGCTGCCGTTTTGGACCTCGCTGCTGGTACGCACGACCGCGTGGATTGCGCTATTACAAACGAATGGGGTGATTAACAGTTTTTTAATAAGCATTGGTGTTATTAACCAGCCGTTTGAAATGCTCTATACCTCATTTTCCACCATTTTGGCGATGACCCATATCCTGCTGCCCTTTATGGTATTGCCTTTGTACAGCGTGATGTGTTCGATTGATCCCAGTTACACACGCGCGGCGTTATCAATGGGTGCAAAACCTTTAGGGGCTTTTGCACGGATTTATTTCCCGATGACCTTGCCCGGGGTTTCCGCCGGTGCTTTGCTGGTGTTTATTATTTCCGTCGGTTACTACATTACTCCGGCACTGGTCGGCGGTACCGATGGGCAGATGATCAGTAATATTATTGCCTTTCATATGCAAAGTTCCAATAACTGGGAACTGGCAGCGGCTTTAGGTTCATTGCTGCTGTTTTTGATTTTGCTTTTATATTGGCTATACGACCGTTTTGTCGGTGCCAGCAATATTAAATTGGGGTAAATCATGGCTAAGCAAACGGTTTATTACAGCACTTGGCACCGTATCGGCGGCGCGCTTTTAGGCAGTACCGCCTGGCTGGTACTTTTATTTTTAATTTTACCCATTTTGGTGATTGTGCCGCTTTCGTTTAATGCTGAACCTTTTTTCAGCTTTACCGAAGGCATGCTCAAATTAAAGCCAGAGGCTTATTCGCTGCGCTGGTACAGTGCGGTATTTAATGATGCCGGTTGGCTGCTTTCCATTAAAAACAGCTTTTTTATCGGTATCTTTTCAACTTTGATTGCTACCGCCTTGGGTACTTGCGCAGCGGTCGGGCTTGCCCGCGATGAAATGCCCGCGCGCCGACTGATTACTGCCCTGCTGCTCTCGCCCATGATTGTGCCGCTGATTATTACCGCCGCCGGTATGTTTTTTTTCTACGCCAATATCGGTCTTTCCGGCAATTTTTTAGGATTGATTTTGGCGCACGCGGTATTGGGTACGCCCTTTGTCATTATTACGGTCACCGCCACCTTGGTCGGCTTTGATTATTCACTGGTACGCGCCGCCCTAAGTTTGGGGGCAAGGCCGCTGCGGATTTTCTTTGATGTGATTTTGCCGTTGATTCGCCCCGGCGTTATTTCCGGCGCGTTATTTGCCTTTATTACTTCCTTTGATGAAGTGGTGGTCATTTTGTTTATGGCCGGTCCGCAACAAAGAACCATTCCACGGCAGATGTTTTCCGGCCTGCGCGAGCAAATCAACCCAAGCATTTTGTCGGTAGCGACTTTGCTGATTTTAATGTCGGTTATTTTGCTGGTGACATTGGAATTACTGCGCCGCCGCGCCATGCGACTGCGTGGCGCAGCGGGTTAATTTAACCTTTTCCCGCCCTCTCTCGCATAATTGTGAGGGAGGCGTTGTTTAACCATTGGCTATGAATTAAGTGGCTGTTGCAGGCTCTGGATAATTTCGCCCAGTTCCTGCAACTGCCCGGTCATTCTGTCAATCTGTTGTTGTAATTGTCCGCCTTGTTGGCGCACCCGACTGCTGTTTTGACTGAGTTGTTTCAGTTCGTGCATTTGGTTTTCCAACAATTTTTTGTGCTCAAGACAGCGTTGCACTAACGGTATCAGCGCACTGTTTGCCCAGGTCGTCGCATTTTCATGCAAGCGTTGGTGAAACTCGATAATTTTTTGCTCCAATGCGGTTAAAAAACGCTCTTTAAGCACCTTTTGCGCATTAAATAAAGCCCAAGGGTAAAGGCTGAATTGATGGCTTAATACACTTAGACCGGTTAATTCTTCACGGTAAGCATCAAGCTCAAATAATGGTGCGGTCAGCTCTTGTTGCGACGAATGTTCGCGCTTGTATTGGCGGTAAATATGCGCAACGGTCTGATTAACCACGCGCATTTCATGGGCAAAGGTTTGCAGATTACTTTCCAGTAGCGCAAAGAATTTTGCATTGGCCCTACGCACGCCCAAGGTCGTTAAACTGCCAGCAATGCCTTGGCGCAGTTGCTTAAGTGGTTCGTCCAGCATGACTTGCGGGCTGTTTGCAATCATTCGAGCGCTTTGCTCTTTGAGCAGGTTATGGTTATTTTTTAACTGCGCCAACTGTTTGCGGTAATTGCCATGCTCGGCGCGGGTTTTTGCAGCAAAACTGGCCAGTAGTTGATTGCTGTCTTGTTGCTTATCTGCCAATTGTTTTTGCTGTTCTTTGGTTTCGTTAAGACGCTCTTCGAGCACTTGGTAACTGCCTTCTACCAACTCCAATACTTGCTTGAGAACAGTCTGACCCAGCAGTTGCTCTTTTTGCCGAATCAAGCGCTCGCCGAGCAGTTTTTCCAAATTCGGCAGTTGGCTGCGTGCCAGTAGCGCTTCATCACTGCGGATGCGGGCGAGCAGCCCCTGTTTGGCCGAAAGCGGCAACACATCGCTTGCGGCGATATCCAGTTGTTCGGCGGTTTTGCGGCACATGCGGTCGATACTTTCCTGCACAAAATCACTGCCATGAGGGTCATCCCAGAGCAAATCGATTTTATTGAGGATGGCAAAGCGCAAGCCCCCGTGGCCACGCTGTGCTCCGTGCAAATGGTTTTGCCAAACGCCAAGGTCGGTTGCGCTGACTCCAGTACCCAGCGACAGCACAAATAAAATCGCCTGGCTGTCGGGTAGTATCGACAGGGTAAGCTCCGGCTCGCTGTCCAGCGCGTTAAGCCCGGGGGTATCGATAATGCGCAGCCCCATGCGCAGCAGTGGGTGGTCAAAGTTGATCAGCGCATGCTGCCAGCGCGGCACCAGCAGTAAACCGGCCTGCCCGGCAGGTTCAAGTTTGTCTACACAAAGCCCCAAACGTTCGGCTTCCTCCTTGGGCACGGCCTTGCTGCTGGCGACTTCGGCAAAGGCATTGGCAAGCGCCTCAGGGCTTGCCTCATTGAGGCGAATATGCGTCCAGTATTTGCTTTTGCGGCGCAACACGGCGAGGCTTTTGCCGGACAGGCGCGATTCAATCGGCAGCAGCGCGATGCTGGGATGCTGCGCCTCGGGGTCAAAATACAGTTCGGTCGGACACAAGGTGGTGCGGCCGGTTTGCGATGGCAGCAGGCGCTGGTTGTTGGCCGAAAACAGCAGACTGTTAATCAGCTCGGTCTTGCCGCGCGAGAACTCGCCAATCAGCACCAAGGTAATCTGGTCATTGCGCAACAGGTGTAGCGCCGCCTCAAGCCGCGCCTCGGCGGCGGCCGTAACCAGACGGCCTTTGCTCATCAGACTGCGGTAGCGGGTGATTTCTCGCAGCAGTTCCTTCTTCCAAGCAGACAGTGCACTGACCTTATGGCTCAGATGTTCCATTACAACCACTCCTTTAGTCTTTTGTCGTACTGACCGCTACAGCTTCTCAATCGGCGCAGTTGTGCTAACACAAGAGCGTAGCAGGCGGCAGCTTTCATGGGTCAAGGCGGCTAAGCCCGGCAAGCTCTGGTAAACGCTCCGGGCTTTTAATGCGCACGCGCTTTTGCCGACTCTGCGAGCCGCTTTCCAATTCAATATCGACTTTGCTGACGGCGAAGGCTTCGCTAAGAAAATCAATCAAGGCGGCATTGGCGCGTCCTTCCAAGGCAGGCGCACGCAGGCGGATTTTTAAGCGATCGCCATGCAGTCCGGCAAAGCCATTGGTTTTGGCCGCCGGCTGCAAATGACAGAAAAGAATTAAATCCCCGCCGTCCCAGCGAAAAAAATCTGTCATAAAAAAGGCGAGACGATGGCTTTTAACGAGCCGACCAGGCCGCTTTCTTGCAGCAGTGCGCCCAAAATAAAGCGGTCTATCAGGTTAATCGCGATAAAGGCAAAAATCGGCGAAATATCCAGCCCACCCAAATTGGGCAACAGGCGGCGAAACGGTGCCAGTAATGGCCAGCAAATCTGCCCGACCAATTGCGCGGCAGGATTGCGGCTCGCGGGCGCGACCCAAGAAATAATCACGCTGATAATCAGCGCATAGAAAAACACTTTAAGAAATAACGAAACCACGGCGAGCAGCGACCAAATCAGCAAAAGTCCCACAAAGCCCAACGGATTAAACCCGGCCAGCCACAGGGAAACGCTCATCAGCAGCAGTTGCACCAGTACGGAAAGTAGCAAGGAAGCGCCGTCAAAGCGTCCAAGGCTTGGAATGATCCTGCGCAAGGGACCGGCCAAAGGCTGCGTCGCACTCAAGATAAACTGGCTCAGCGGGTTATAAAAATCCGCCTGCACCAGTTGCAGGATAAAGCGCAGCAGCACCACCAGCAGGTATAACCCGCCCAGCGTTTGGATAATGTAAATCAGCGCGGAGGTGAGGCCAGACATCGCGGAATTCCTTGGAAAAGTGGTCAGTTTTTTACGATTTACGTCACATCACTTAAATAACAAACGCTCGCCATTTGACGAGATAAGGCCGCTCTCTGCTATTGTGCGCCTTGGCGCAATCATTGCTTGCTTAAGTGGTTTTGATGCGCACCAATCGCCGTTAAAAGCGGCAGCATTTTACCTGTCTGCCAAACTTTGGGGAGTTTTATGGATATTACCGAGCTGCTGGCATTTAGCGCCAAACAGGGCGCATCGGATTTACACCTTTCAGCGGGGCTGCCGCCGATGATTCGCATTGACGGCGATATCAGGCGCATTAACTTGCCGGCACTTGACCACAAAACCATTCAGCCGCTTATCTACGACATCATGAACGATAAGCAGCGCAAGGACTTTGAAGAGTTTTTGGAGACCGATTTTTCCTTTGAAGTACCGGGTCTTGCGCGTTTTCGTGTCAACGCCTTTAACCAGGGCCGCGGGCTTGGCGCGGTATTTCGTACCATTCCGAGCAAAGTGCTGAGCATGGAAGCCTTGGGGCTAGGCGAGACTTTCCGCGAAATCTGCTCGGTGCACAATGGCTTGGTGCTGGTGACAGGCCCTACCGGTTCCGGCAAATCCACCACACTGGCGGCGATGGTTGATTACCTGAATGAAACCAAATACGGACATATTTTGACCATTGAAGACCCGGTGGAATTTGTTCACGAATCAAAAAAATGCCTGGTTAACCAGCGCGAAGTGCACCGCGATACGCACGGCTTTTCCGAAGCGCTGCGTTCGGCGCTGCGCGAAGATCCGGACATTATTCTGGTCGGCGAACTGCGTGATTTGGAAACCATCCGTCTGGCGCTGACCGCCGCTGAAACCGGCCACTTGGTATTTGCCACGCTGCACACCTCTTCGGCGCCTAAAACCATCGACCGTATCGTGGACGTATTCCCGGCGGCAGAAAAACCGATGGTGCGCTCAATGTTGTCCGAATCCCTTCGTTCCGTGATTTCACAGGCGCTTTTGAAAAAAATCGGCGGTGGTCGGGTAGCGGCGCACGAAATCATGATTGGCACGCCAGCCATCCGTAATTTAATTCGTGAAGACAAAGTGGCGCAGATGTATTCAGCCATCCAAACCGGCGGTTCACTGGGCATGCAGACGCTCGACGGCTGTTTAAAGCAACTGCTTCGGCAAAAGGTCATTAGCTTGGAAAGCGCCCGTGAAAAAGCCAAAAACCCGGAAACGCTAAGCTAAGAGGCCGTACTCTGTGTCACTTAATCTGTTAAAGCGACCGGCAAAACCCGCACCTACCAAGGAAACCTTAATAATGCAGTTTGAGCAATTCCTTGAACTATTGGTAAATCGCGGCGGATCTGACCTGTTTATCTCAGCAGGAGCGCCGCCTTCCATCAAAATCAATGGTGAACTTACACCGCTCACAGATCAGCCATTGTCCCCGGAACAAACCCGTGAAATGGTTCTTGGGGTTATGGATGAATCCTTGATTGAGCGCTTTACCCAAGAGCACGAATGCAACTTTGCCATCAGTGCCTCCGGCATTGGTCGTTTTCGCGTCAGTGCGTTTTATCAGCGCAATTTGGTTGGCATGGTGCTTAGGCGTATTGAAACGACCATCCCGACGCTGGAACAACTGAAACTGCCCGAAGTCCTCAAGCCACTGGTGATGGCCAAGCGTGGGCTGGTGTTGTTTGTCGGCGCAACCGGCACCGGCAAATCCACTTCACTGGCGGCGCTGATCAATCATCGAAACCACAACACTAGCGGACATATTCTGTGTGTTGAAGACCCGATCGAGTTTATGCACCGCCACCAAAAAAGCCTGATCACCCAGCGTGAAGTGGGTCTTGATACCGAGTCGTTTGAAGTCGCGCTGAAAAACGCACTGCGCCAAGCCCCTGATGTCATCATGATTGGCGAGGTACGTACCCGTGATGCCATGCGCTACGCGCTGACCTTTGCCGATACCGGCCATCTGTGTCTGGCAACGCTGCACGCCAGCAACGCCGACCAGGCATTGGAACGCATCATCAACTTCTTCCCGGCCGACGAACACCATCAGATCTGGCTGGACTTATCCTTGCACTTAAAAGGCATTGTCGCCCAGCAATTGGTGAAAAATGCCGATGGCAACGGGCGCAGTGCGGTGATTGAAGTGCTGCTCAATACTCCGCTGGTCTCCGACCAAATCCGCAAAGGCGAGGTTAAAGCGCTTAAAGAACTGATGAAGCGCTCCACCCAACACGGCATGCAGACCTTTGACCAGGCGCTGTTTCGCCTGTACCGCAGCGGCACCATCCGCTACGAAGACGCGCTGCACCACGCCGACTCGCCCAATGATTTGCGGCTGATGATCAAGCTCGATGCGGAAACCAACAACCAGCGGGTGATGGATAACATCGGCGAAAGGCTAAGTTTTACGCTGGATGGGGATGATGATTAGCTTTTGCCCCCGCCCACAAGTGGAGGGGCTCCCGCCCGCAGGCGGGAGAGGGCAAGTGGCCTTACAACCAATCAAACAACGACAAGCGATTGACCTTGGCAAAGCTCTGCTGGCTGGCTTCCAGCAGGGTGGCTTGCAGGGTTAGTCGTGATAACGCTTCAAAGTAGTCCAAATCCCCCAGCTTTGATTGCATGCCTTGGTTGTGCAGCATTTGGCTTTCATGCCCGCTTTGTGTGGCGCTAATCAGATTAAGCCGTGCGCCGATTTGCCCGCGCTGGCTGTCCAGTTGCGCGGCGTTGCTATCGATATTGCGCAGCCCCAGTGCGACCGCATCACGCACTTGCCGTGCGCCTTGCGGGCTGTCGGCGGCGCTTTGCAGGGTTTTGCGCAAATCGCGGATGCCATTGAGCAGGCTGATTTTTTCTGCGGCATCGTGGCTTGCCTCAATGGTGCAGGATAAGCCTGGCTCCACTTTGCCGTTGATATAAAACGCCGCGCCCTGGTAGTGCACCAAGCTGTCTTCTCTATCATCCAAACGCCCTTGAACCGGCTCACCTTGCGGTAGCGGAGTTAATCTGTAAGCGAGAGGGTCGTTCGGGTCGTTAAAATCGAGGCGCACTCCAGCGCTTGGGAACTGCGCAAAGGCGAGTTCATCTTCGACCAGTGCACCGCTAATCCATTCCGCCGCCGCGCCGGATGCTTGCAGACGCGCGGCATTTTTACCGCTGGCAAAGGCCGCTTCGCCGCTAATGCCGCTGGCTACGGTCAAGCCATCGGCAATTTGTATCTCCTCACAACCGCTGTCGCCCTGCCAGCGATAGCGCCCGTCAGCGGCCTGTACGACGGGAGCGGTACGGGCGTTAAAGCCGCCAAAGCGGTAGTGACCTTGTTCATCTTGACTGTTCATCAGTGCCATCAGTTCTTTCTCGCATTCAGCAAGCTCAGCGGCAATATCGCCTCTGGCGGCTTTACTCAATGCACCGTCAGCGGCGCGCAGCGTGAGGTCACGCACATGTTGCAGCCGTGTATTGACGGAATCCAAAATGGTTTCCTGCTGACTGAGGCGGGAACTGGCTTCACTCAGATTGCCCTGATATTGCTGCAAACGGCTTTGTTGTTGTTCCAGCGCGAGCAGATGAGTTGCCGCCAGCGGGTCATCGGCGGCGGTGAGTATTCGCTTGCCACTGTCAACCTGCGCCTGGGTATGGGCAAGAGCGGCATGATTGCGCTGCATGGCGGCAACGCCTTGGTTAAACGCTTGTACGGTAGAAATACGCAACATAAACAATCCTTAACAATCCTTTAGCGAAGGGAGGCGAGCAGGGAATCAAACAAATCACGCGCCACTTGAATCACTTGTGCGGCGGCGGCGTAGTGCTGCTGATAGCGCAGCAAGTTGGCACCCTCTTCATCAATATCGACCGCCGACACGCTGTTACGGTTATTGGTGGTCTGCTGCAAAATCAAGCCGCAAGCCTCATGGTCTTGTCGCGCCTGAGCGGTTTTGCTGCCCACTTGCATCAGCAACTCGCCATAGCTGCCCGCAAGGCTCGCGCCGCTATCAGGCCTTCGGCTGTCTACGCCGACGATGGATTTTTTTTGCAAGTCGGCCAGTTTCAGCGCGTTGCGGTTGTCCTTAATGCCGCCTTGATTGATGGCAATCTCGAACTTATCGCCGTTTTTGGGATGGCCGCTTAGCGAGAATTGCAACCTGCTGCCATCCGACAGTTGCAGCTCATAGCGGTTCTCCTGCCCGTCCTGAAAATCGCCTGGGTTGATACGGCTGAGCTTTGCGCCGGCTGGCAGGTCAAATCCCTTGGCTTGCTCATTCCAACGCAGCGTTAGCGGCAAGTGACTGCTTAATTCGGGTAAATCCAATCGACTGAGCAGTTCCGGCGCACTGATGCTCGCGCTGCCTTTATTGCCCTCATCCGCTTGGCTGCGCAGCGGTGCGGCAAGCGCAAGTTCTGCCGGATTTTTTAAGCAGGCATTGATATCCGCCGCGCCACGCGCGGTCGGTTGCAAGGTAAAACGGTCGCCTGCAGCGGGCGGAGGAAAGCCCGGCGCGACGGTAAAGCCCAAATCACGGCCTTCAGCATCGGTAAAAGTTAAATCTCCGGCCGCGTTGATCGTCACATTCAGCGGCGTGCCGTCCTCAAGACGGGCGCGGTAGCGGCTGCCGTCAAACTCCAACTGCACATCTTGCGTACCTAGCAGACGCGCATCTTGAATATGTAGCTGCGGCCTCGCCGCGCTGTTGCTCGCGTGCGCTTTTACCCGCAGTTCGGCAAGCTCCTGCGTATTGCAGTCTGCAAACAGCCCTTTGCCCGCCTCGCCATTTAAATTAAGCCCAGCGGCCAATTGACGATTAACCTCTTGCCCCAGCACCAGCGCCATTCGGCCTATCGCACGGCGGGCAGGCTCCAGCGCTTCAAGCGAATGGCGTATCAGGCCGCCCAACTCACCGCCGCTGATTTGCCCGCCGATATTGCGCCGCTCACCGCCCTCAAGCAGATGGACTTCAAACCGTTGCGGGTCGCCCTGCGCGGGTACGACCTCCAGTTGATTGGCTTGATGGCCCAACACCAAAGGCGCGCCGGAGGCGGTCAGCACATTGACGCTGCCGTTATCTTGCTTAACCGTGCTGATGCCGATAAAACCGGACAATTGGCGCAGCGCCTCATCACGCGCATCGAGCAAATCAGGGCTGGCCTCGCCGCTGCTGGCGATACTCTGATTTAGCGCTGCAATCTGAGTGCTTAAGCGGTTGATTTCACCCGCAACGTCGCGCATTTGCTGATGGCACTGCTTTGCTTGCTCGGCAAGCTGGCTATCGATCGCGTTAAAACGCCGTGCCAGCGCTTCGGCTTCACTCAATATTCCTTGGCGTTCAGGCAATCCGGCCGGATTTTTGCTGGCCGCCTGTAGGGCGCTAAAAAACTGCTGCAAACCGCCGCTGATGCTGCTCGGCGCATCGGCCAGCAGCCCGTCGATGGCGCTGATTTGCGCAAGATAAGTGCTCGCTTCCGTCGCAAGTGACGTACTGGAGCGCTGCGCGCAGGTTAGATATTCGTTGTAGTGGCGGCGAATATCGGTCAAGCGCGTGCCAGAACCCATCGAAGTGCCCATCTCGCCACGGCTCGCCTGCAGCGCCTGCTGGCGGGAAAAGCCCGGGGTATGCGCGTTGCTGATATTGTGTCCGGCTACATTCAAATGCCCGCGACTGGCGGCAAGGCCGGACTGGCCGATATGGATCAGGTTGCTCATAAACACTGCCGATTAAGGAGGGGATTGCTTTTCTTAATCGGCGGGTTGTACGGCTTCTTTAGGCTCTCTCTCCTGCAAGCAGGAGAGGGAGACAAGCGGCGCTTCGGGCAAGTTTGTTTCTGATACGACTTTCTTGCTTCCCTCGCCAAGCTTTCGGACAGCCACCTAAGCGGGAGAGCAGCTGTGTTCGCGGTCAAGTCATTTTCAGGATTTCTCCCTGTGGATAAGTGGCTGACCAAGTTGCAGGTGAAAGCGCTTTAAAAGATGATTGCATGGCTATTCTTCTTTTCGTCCGGCATAGACTGCGACAACGATTAGCACCATTCCTGCCAGCATGGTCACTGTCGGTATTTCTCCAAGCCAAACGAAAGCGCCGACAACGCCAAAAATGGGAATTAAAGTGAGCCACAATCCTGCGGCGCCTGGGCGAAGATGTTTTAAGCCAATAAGATATAGCCAAAATGCCAGCGCATATTGAACAATCCCGGACAATGACGCATAAATAATGGTTTCCAGCTTTACGTCAAAGATGGACTGGTTGATTATCCCTAATACCGTTCCCGCAATATAAATAGAGATGGCGCAGATTAATCCAATGAACTGTTGGCTGCTGGCAAGCACCGCGGCGGGAAAGCGATTGGCCCATTTTGCAGAGAATACGACATAGCTTGCCGCAAATAGTGTTGATAAGACGATCAATAGATCCCCTGCAAGGCTCTTGCCAGCGTTGCTGGTGGCAGAATCATAGGAAACCAGGAGCAATCCTGTTACAGCAAATAAAATGCAAGCAAAGAGCTTCGCAGAGGGTTTCTCTTTAAAAATTATCCATGCCAGCACCACGATAAAGATGGGTTCTGTTGAACCAATAATAGATGCACTACCAGCCGAGGTGAGACTTAGGCCCCACAAGCCTATGCTATAGGTAAGGCCGGGTTCCAAAATTCCGGTCAGTGACGCCCTGCCCAAAGAAGGCGAAATATACACCCAAGGTTTATGCGGCATCGACAGTAGCAATAGTATCAATACGCTTGCGATCAACTGGATCACCAAGAGCAGAGGTGCGGTAAAACTGCTCAGCAGATCTCGGCTCATAACGGTTGCAAATCCCCAGCAAGCAGCAGATCCAATCATCGCTAGTATTGCGATGACACTTAAACGTTTATTGGCATATTTTGTCGATGCACTCATTTTTATTTTACCGGGTCAGGAAATAAACAGACGGCTAGCGGCGCGATTAGATACCGCTTTATCGTCACTGTAGAAATTTCGTTAATTTATTGTCCGCTTTGCTTCAATAAGCAAGCGAATAGCTAGAATAGCCGAAAGAGCCGAAAGAGCCGAAAGAGCCAATATCAGCGTAGAGGCGTCCAATCATCGCTTGGAGTAAAAAAATCGCAGGCAAAAAGAAACCGAGCCTGCATGGGAAGAGGAGGAAGGCTCGGTTTGAAAACTGAGGCGCCGATCAAAGCGCTCAGTGGTCTGCCAACATGAAACAGGAGCAAATCGAAAAGTCTTACGACCGTTCTCAAGCTCTGACCAAGCGTTTTTAAAAAAGTTCGGGCTGTCTGCAATTTTTTTAATGCGCCTCATCCCAGTTAGCGCCGCTGCCGGTTTCTACCAACAGCGGCACGCTTAAGCTCGCGGCGTTTTCCATTAACCTGCGCAATTGTTCGCGCACGCTTTGCAGCAGGTCTTGGCGCACTTCCAGCACCAATTCGTCGTGAACTTGCAGGATAACGCGGGCATCAAGGCCGCTTTGCTCAAGCCAGTCATCGACGCTAATCATGGCGCGTTTGATAATGTCCGCGGCGCTGCCTTGCATTGGCGCGTTAATCGCGGTGCGTTCGGCGGCGCGGCGCAGTTGCGGGTTGCTGGCTTTAATTTGCGGCAGATATAAACGGCGGCCAAACAGGGTTTCGACAAACCCCAAACTCGCCGCCTGTTCGCGGGTGCGTTCCATATAGCCGAGTACAGCCGGGTAGCGGGCAAAGTAACGGTCGATATAGGCCTGCGCTTCGCTGCGCGTGGCATCAATTTGCTTGGCCAGACCAAAGGCGCTCATGCCGTAAATCAGGCCAAAATTAATGGCTTTGGCGCTGCGCCTTTGCGCGTCGCTGACTTGTTTAAGCGGCACACCAAATACTTCCGCTGCGGTTGCACGGTGAACGTCTTGCCCATTTTGGAACGCGGCCAGCAATCCCTCATCTTGTGAAAGATGCGCCATCAAACGCAGTTCAATTTGCGAATAGTCCGCCGCCAGCAGACAGTAGCCAGGCGGGGCGATAAAGGCTTTGCGGATGCGCCGGCCCTCCAGCGTGCGGATGGGGATGTTTTGCAAGTTGGGATCGGATGAGGAGAGCCTGCCGGTGATGGTGCCTGCCTGATGGTAAGAGGTATGAATGCGTCCCGTTTTGGGGTTGATTTGCTGCGGCAAGCGGTCGGTATAGGTGCTTTTGAGCTTGCTTAAGCTTCGGTATTCGAGCAGCACTTTGGGCAGTTCGTGGCCGCTTTGCGCGAGTTCTTCCAGTACGTTTTCTGCGGTAGAAGGCTGCCCGCCCGCGGTTTTGCTCAGTATCGGCAGCCCTAATTGGTCATACAAAATGCTGCCCAGTTGTTTGGGCGAGCCTAAGTTAAAGGTCTGTCCGGCGAGTTTATGGGCACTTTGTTCCAACTCGGTAAGCCTTGCGCCTAATTCGCCGCTTTGCTGCGCGAGCAAATTGGCATCGACCAGCGCACCGGTGCGTTCAATGCGCGCCAGTACCGGCACCAGCGGTATTTCAATTTCGCTCAATACGGCAGCAAGGCTGGGCGTCGCTTTAACTTTTGGCCATAGCTGCTGATGCAGGCGCAACGTAATGTCGGCATCTTCAGCGGCGTAGGGCGCGGCTTGTTCAAGGGCGATTTGGTCGAAGCAGAGCTGCTTGCTGCCCTTTCCGGCAATGTCGGCAAAGCGCGTGGTTTTGTGGGAAAGATACTGCCCTGCCAGGCTGTCCATATCGTGCCTGCCGCTGGCATCGAGCACATAGGCTTCGAGCATGCTGTCAAAGGCTACGCCCTGTACGCTGATCGGCAGCTCGGCATTGGCCAGCACATTGATATCGTATTTGGCGTTTTGCAGCACTTTGGGCTTGGCCGGGTCTTCCAGGATAGGTTTCAGCGCGGCCAGCACGGCTTTTGTATCCAGCTGCCGGGGCGCATCCAGATAACGATGTTTAAGCGGCAAATAAGCGGCCTCGCCTGCTTTTACCGCAAAGGACAGGCCGACCAGTTCGGCCTGCTGCGCATCCAGGCTGGTGGTTTCGCTATCCAGCGCGATCAATTCGGCGCTTTGCAGTTTTTTTAACCAGAGCGCCAAGTGCCCTTCATCCAAAATCGTTTCGTACTGAACCGGCAAGGCCGCGGGCGCTGCTTCGCCGCTCGCGGGAAGCTCGCGCTGCACTTCATCCAGCCACGAGCGAAATTCAAGCTCGCGGTACAGCTTGGCAAGCTGTATGAAATCGGGTGCAGTGGGTTGCAATTCGTCCAAAGTCAAGGACAGTTCAACATCGGTTTTAATGGTGGCGAGCTGTCTGGATAAATAAGCCAGCGCTTTATGTTCAACCAGCTTGGCGGGCAAGGTTTTCGCGCCGCGAATGGGCAGACTGGGGATTTGTTCAAGTTTGTCGTACAGCCCATCCAGCCCGCCGCCGATACCACTTAACAGTGCTCTGGCGGTTTTCTCGCCAATCCCCGGTACGCCCGGAATGTTGTCGCTGGAATCGCCCATCAGCGCCAGATAATCGATGATATGCTGCGGCGGCACGCCGAATTTTTCCTGCACGCCGGCCTCATCCAGCACTGTGCCGCTCATGGTATTGACCAGCGTGACCTGCTGATCGACCAACTGCGCCATATCTTTGTCGCCCGTGGAAATAACCACCGCGCGACCGGCGGCGGCGCTTTGTTTGGCCAGTGTGCCAATCACATCGTCGGCCTCTACGCCCTCCACACAAAGCAGCGATAGCCCCAGCGCCCGCACACAGGCGTGCAACGGCTCAATCTGCGAGCGTAAATCATCCGGCATCGATGGGCGGTGCGCTTTGTACTCGGCAAATAATGCATCACGAAAGGTCGGCCCCTTGGCATCAAAGACCACCGCAAACGGGCTGTTTGGATACTGCCCACGCAGACTTTTCAGCATATTGAGCACACCCTTGATAGCTCCGGTGGGCTGGCCGTTTTTTGTGGTTAACGGCGGCAGTGCATGGAAGGCGCGGTACAGGTAGGAAGAACCATCGACCAATATCAAGGGGGCAGCAGACATAGAGGCAAGACCTTTTTAACGTTACACTTGGCGTGTTTCAAATTAGGCAGTTGGATTTGAAAAACATTTAACAATCTTTGGGGAAGATTACCATGCCAACCTTCAAACACCTGCCGCTGGTTTTGCTCGTATCGCTTTGCACCTTTACCGCAGCAGCCTCCGCCGACGATGACGCCGTGACCATCCGGAAGGATGATGGTGATTTGATCGAAGAATTTCGCGACAACGGCTTTGTTTATGCCATTAAAGTCACACCCAAAAAGGGCCCGCCCTACTATTTGGTGCGCGCCGATGGCACACAAGGCGATTTTATCCGCACCGACCAGCCGAAAATGCTGGTTCCCTCCTGGCCCATTTTGAGTTGGTAATGTCGGTCTTTACTCCATTAACTAAAGCGCAGTTGGAAGACTTCCTCAGCCCCTACCGGCTGGGGGCGCTCCATGATTTTCAGGAAATCCAGGCAGGCACTGAAAACAGCAATTTTTTTATTCATCTGGGCAACGGCCAGTATGTGCTGACGCTGATTGAGCGCGGCCCGCTGCAGGATTTACCCTTTTTTATCGAACTATTGGAACGCCTGCACGCCGCAGGCTTTGCCGTTCCCTATGCGATCACCACGCCAAGCGGCGAAGCCTTGCGCACACTGAAAGGCAAACCGGCACTGCTGCAACCTTGCCTGCCCGGCAGGCATGTGGATAACCCATCCGCCGCCCACTGCGCCGAAGTCGGCCGCTGGTTGGCCGGACTGCATCTTTTAACCCGGCAAGCACCGCTTATCCGCAAAAGCGACCGCGGCCTTGACTGGATGCAGGCCCAAGGCAAAGCGCTTAGCCCCGATTTGTCTGCTGATGAAGCGGCGCTGCTGCACGCGGCGCTTGCAGAAATCCAAAGCAAACAAGAGCAGATCAGAGCGCTGCCAAGCGCCAATCTGCACGCCGATTTATTCCGCGACAACGTGATGTTTGAAGGCGAGCATCTTTCCGGCGTGATTGACTTTTATAACGCTTGCAGCGGGCCGATGCTCTACGACCTTGCCATTGCACTCAATGACTGGTGCAGCCAAGCAGGCGGTGCGCTCGACCTTGCCCGCGCGCGCGCGCTGCTCGATGCCTACGCCGCCAAACGCCCGTTTAGCCAAGCGGAAGCTACGCTACTGCCTTGCCTGCTGCGCATCGCGGCCGTGCGTTTTTGGCTGTCACGCCTGCTCGCCGCGCGTGCCTTTGCCGGGCAGGATGTGCTGATTAAAGACCCGCACGAATACGCGCGTCTGCTCAGCGCTCGCCAGCAGGTTTTGCTAACCTTGCCGCTTGCGCTGTAACGGCATGAGCGTTCAGCAATGCGACACGATTGATTTGCGCCGCTTTTTAAGCAAAATCACGGTGTTATAGTGCGCAAACCACAATGATAAACCGGACATAACAAGAGGTTTTTACATGGCAGCACCCGCTCCCACCTTGAATAAATCCGCCCCCGCGCTGGAAATTTTGGGGCTGCACAAACGCTACGGCGACCTGGAAGTAATTAAAGGCGTGTCATTGACCGCGCAAGATGGAGACGTGATTTCCATTTTGGGCTCGTCCGGTTCTGGCAAGTCCACTTTTTTACGCTGCATCAATCTGCTGGAAAGCCCCAATCAAGGGCAAATCCTCGTCTCTGGCGAAGAACTCAAACTCAAACCCAACAAAATCGGCGAGCTTGTCGCCGCCGACAACCGCCAAATCAACCGCCTGCGCAGCCAGATTGGTTTTGTCTTCCAGAACTTTAACCTCTGGCCGCATATGACCATTTTGGACAACATTATCGAAGCGCCGCGCCGCGTGCTGAAACAAAGCAAGGCCGAAGCGATAGAAGTGGCCGAAGCGCTGCTGGCTAAAGTCGGCATTGCCGACAAACGCGGCGCTTATCCAAACCAGCTTTCCGGCGGCCAGCAGCAGCGCGCGGCCATTGCCCGCACCCTTTCCATGCAGCCCAAAGTGATTTTGTTTGACGAACCCACCTCAGCGCTCGACCCGGAGATGGTGCAAGAAGTCCTTAACGTTATCCGTGCGCTCGCCGAAGAAGGCCGTACCATGCTGCTGGTCACGCATGAAATGAACTTCGCCCGCCAGGTCTCTTCGGAAGTGGTCTTCCTGCATCAGGGACTGGTGGAGGAGCAAGGGTCGCCCGAACAGGTGTTCGATAACCCGACCTCAGAACGCTGCAAACAATTTATGTCCAGCAACTACTAAAAACGGAGTAATTCAATGAGCATGCATAAAAAACTGATGCTAGCCGCCGCGGCACTGGTCTTTGCCACAGCCGCCAGCGCTGACAAACTGCGCATCGGCACCGAAGGCGCTTACCCGCCCTTTAACCAGATGGATACCAGCGGCAACGCCATCGGCTTTGACGTGGATATTGCCAATGCCCTGTGCGAGAAAATGCAGGCCGAGTGCAGCATCGTGACCTCGGATTGGGACGGCATTATTCCAGCGCTTAACTCGAAAAAGTTCGACTTTATCGTCGCCTCCATGTCGATTACCCCGGAACGTTCGCAGGCGGTGGATTTCACCGACCACTACTACACCAACAAGCTGCAATTTGTTGCGCCGAAAAACGTTAACTTCCCCATCGATAAAGCCGGTCTCAAGGGCAAGGTGATCGGCGCACAACGTGCGACCATTGCCGGCATGTGGCTGGAAGACAACATGGGCGACGTGGTGGACATCAAGCTCTACGATACCCAGGAAAACGCCTACCTTGACCTCACCTCCGGCCGTTTGGACGGCATGCTCGCCGATGCCTTTGTGCAATATGAGTGGCTCAACAGTGACGCCGGCAAAGACTTTGAATTTAAAGGCGATGCCGTGTTTGATGGCGATAAAATCGGCATTGCCGTACGCAAGGGCGACCCACTGCGCGAGCGTTTAAATAAAGCCTTGGCGGAAATCCTCAAAGACGGCACCTATCAGAAAATCAACGCCAAATACTTCCCCTTTAATATCTATTAATCCACCCGGCGGGCTGTCTTTTCCACTTAAAGACAGTCCGCCCCTGCCGCAGCTTTCTCGCCCATGACCAACCTTCACGGATTCGGCCCGCTGTTGATGGCGGGTGCCTGGATGACCATCCAGCTTGCGCTGTGCGCACTGCCTTTGGGATTACTGCTGGGTCTTGGCGGAGCGCTCGCCAAAACCTCGCCTTACAAGCCGCTGCAATGGCTGGGCGGCAGCTATTCGACCATCGTTCGCGGCATACCCGAACTGCTCTGGGTGCTGCTGATTTTCTACGGCACGGTGGGTGCCATGCGCGGCCTTGGCAGCAAATTCGGCAATCCCGACCTTGCATTAAATCCGTTTGCCGCCGGGGTTATTGCCTTGGGACTGTGCTTTGGCGCGTATTCAACCGAAGTGTTTCGCGGCGCAATACTCGCCGTGCCGCGTGGGCATCGTGAAGCCGGTTTGGCGCTGGGGCTTTCCAGGGGGCGCATTTTATGGCGGCTCATACTGCCGCAAATGTGGCGCGTCGCCCTGCCCGGCCTTGGCAACCTGTTTATGATTTTAATGAAAGACACGGCGTTAGTATCCGTAATAGGTCTGGCTGAAATCATGCGTACCGCCGGTATTGCCATCGCCGGAACCAAGCTGCCCTTTACCTTCTTATGGGTCGCCGCCCTGATGTATTTGGTACTGACCAGTCTTGCCATGACCGGCCAGCATTATCTGGAAAAATACAGCCGCCGCGGCTTTGTGAGGACAGCCTGATGGAATGGAACGTTATCTGGGCTGCCCTGCCACGCTTGGCACAAGGCGCGGTATTAACCTTGCAACTGGTCGGCCTTGCCGTACTGATTGGCTTGATACTCGCCGTACCGCTCGGCATTGCGCGTGCCTCCAAGCATTGGTATATCCGCGCCCTGCCCTACAGCTACATCTTCTTTTTTCGTGGCACGCCGCTGTTGTTGCAACTGTTTATGGTCTACTACGGCTTGGCGCAGTTTGATGTCGTCAAACAAAGCGTGCTCTGGCCTTATCTGCGCGACCCTTGGTGGTGCGCGCTGATCGCCATGTGCCTGCACACCGCAGGCTATATCGCCGAGATTATCCGCGGCGCGATTCAAGCCGTGCCGCACGGCGAGGTGGAAGCCGCCCGTTCGCTGGGCATGTCCAAAGCGCAAACGATGCTGCATATCGTGCTGCCGCGTGCCGCACGCATTGGCCTGCCCGCCTACAGCAACGAAGTGATTTTGATGCTAAAGGCAAGCTCGCTCGCCAGCACCATTACCCTGCTCGATTTAACCGGCATGGCACGCACCATTATTTCGCGCAACTATTTGCCGGTAGAAACCTTCTTCGCCGCCGGTTTGTTTTATCTTTTGATAACCTTTGTGCTGGTACAGGCGTTTAAGTTACTGGAGCGCGTGCTGCGCGTTGATGCAGTGCACCAAGGCCGCTAAAATCAGCGGCCTTTAAGCAACCCTTGAGTAAAAACATGGCGGACGTAAAAAAAGTGGTACTGGCCTACTCCGGCGGGCTGGATACCTCGGTAATCCTTAAGTGGTTGCAGGACGTTTATCAGGCCGAAGTCGTCACCTTTACCGCCGACATCGGCCAGGGCGAAGAGGTCGAACCCGCCCGCGCCAAAGCGAAGGCGCTAGGCGTCAAGCAGGTATATATCGACGATTTGCGTGAAGAATTTGTCCGCGATTTTGTCTTTCCCATGTTTCGCGCCAATACGATTTACGAAGGCGAATACCTGCTCGGCACTTCCATAGCCCGCCCACTCATTGCCAAACGCTTAATTGAAATCGCCGAAGAAACCGGCGCCGATGCCATCGCCCACGGCGCGACCGGCAAAGGCAACGACCAGGTTCGCTTTGAACTGGGCGCTTATGCACTTAAACCCGGCGTCAAAGTGATTGCCCCGTGGCGCGAGTGGGATTTGCTCTCGCGCGAAAAACTCATGGATTACGCCGAAAAACACGGCATTCCAATTGAACGCCACGGCAAAAAAAAATCCCCCTACTCGATGGACGCCAACCTGCTGCATATCTCCTACGAAGGCGGCGTATTGGAAGATACCTGGACGGAACCGGAAGACGACATGTGGCGCTGGAGCGTCTCGCCCGAAAACGCACCCAATCAACCGACTTATATCGAGCTTTCTTACCAACAAGGCGATATCGTTGCCATCAATAACAAACCGCTGTCACCCGCCGAAGTATTAAGCGAACTTAACCGCTTAGGTGGAGCCCACGGCATTGGCCGACTGGATATTGTGGAAAACCGCTACGTCGGCATGAAATCACGCGGCTGCTACGAAACCCCGGGCGGCAGCATTATGCTTAAAGCGCACCGCGCGATTGAATCCATCACCCTTGACCGCGAAGTAGCGCATTTAAAAGACGAACTCATGCCCAAGTACGCCAGCCTGATTTATAACGGCTACTGGTGGAGTCCCGAGCGTTTAATGCTGCAACAAATGATTGATGCATCACAAGCCAAAGTGAATGGTGAGGTACGACTCAAACTCTATAAAGGCAATGTACAAGTCGTTGGCCGCAAATCCGATGATTCGTTATTTGATGCCAATATTGCGACCTTTGAAGAAGACGGCGGTGCTTACAACCAAGCCGATGCCGCAGGATTTATTAAACTCAATGCGTTGCGTTTACGTATTGCTGCTGGCAAAGGACGTAACCTTAAATAAAAACCCGACAAAAATCGATAAAAGCAGATAAAAGCCTGAACTGGAGAAAACAACATGCGACTACTGCATACCATGCTGCGCGTTGGCAATCTGGATAGGTCTATTAACTTTTACACCCAAGTTTTAGGCATGCGTTTACTGCGAAGGGATGATTTTCCTTCCGGTAAATTCACCTTGGCTTTTGTCGGTTACGGGGATGAAGCCACGGCTAGCGTGATTGAACTGACGCATAACTGGGAAACAAAAGAATATGACCTAGGCAATGGCTTTGGTCATATCGCGCTGGAAGTGCCGGATGTTTATCAGGCGTGCGAGCAAATTAAGGTGCGCGGCGGCAAAATCACCCGCGAAGCAGGTCCGATGCAACATGGCAGCCGCATCTTGGCGTTTGCCGAAGACCCCGACGGCTACAAAATCGAACTGCTCTCGCCTACCTAGGGATAGATGCTGGTTTTGCAGGCGTTGGTGCTGCTGGAACTTTCGCTAAAAATGAGCAAAAGTCTCAAGCCTGTATCGCTCTATAGCATCCGATAGCGTCTAAACTGGGCATGCAGTCTATGCTAGGCTGCTGCTTTTAGACTCCACAGGTATCGCCATGAATAAAGCAACGGCGCGGCTTGACCCGTTGATATATGAGTTTGACACAGAAGAAGAAGCGACCAGTTATGACCGCTGGTTTAGGGCAAAAGTGCAAGAAGCACTGGATGACCCCAGCCCAAGTATTCCACACGATGAGGTTAGGGCGCGTATTGAAGCGGCTGTAGAACGCCAGAGAAAAGCACGTGCTGGCGCTTGAATGGTCAAAGCAGGCGGCTAATGACTTAGAGCCTGTTTATGATCTAAAGAATATCTGATATTTTGGCGAATGAGCAGAACAAGTTATCCCAGCGACACCAGTCGCGCCCAATTTGAGTTGATTTGTCCATTGTTGGAACAGGTGCGCAAGCGCACCAAGCCTCGCACGGTGGAGTTGTACGAGGTGTGATGCGCGGTACTATATGTGCTCTGCACGGGTTGCCAATGGCGGGCGTTGCCGCGCGATTTTCCCAAATGGAGCACGGTGTATTCCTATTTTGCCAAGTGGAATGCGCCGCGTGATGGGGTAGCCTGCTGGAGCAGGCATTAAAGAAATCAGGTTGGCGCGGCCCGAGAGAGACAGGGGCGCAACGCATGCAGCACGTTTTTGATTGTAGATGCGCAGAGCGTGAAGAACACTGATACACCGATGCACAAGGGCTATGACGCGGGCAAGAAAATCTAGGGTTCAAGCGCCACATTGCGGTCGATACGTTGGGCTTGCCTCATGCGTTGGCGGTCAGCACCGCCGATGTGACGGATCGAACCGGCGCATTGCAAACATTGGAACACGGCAAAGCGCATCTGGGTCAGGTGCACAGCATATTGTGTGATGGTGGCTATACGGGCGGCGCTCCCTTTGCGCAAGGGATGAAGGCCATTCTGGGTGAACAGGTCACTGTGCAGATTGCCAAGCGCAATGAATTGCATACCTTCAAGGTGATGCCCAAGCGTTGGATTGTCGAACGCAGCTTTGCCTGGTTGGACAAGAACAGGCGATTGTGGAAAACTGCGAACGCAAACTTAAGCACCAGTTTGCAATTCATCCATCTAACATTTCTGGCGCTGATCCTCAAAAAATCGCAGACAGGCTCTTGGGAAACAATCATGTCATACAAACATGATGGTGGTGCAGATGATCTGGACGCAAGGCGGGGGTTCTTCACGTCGCTTTCGTCTTTGCTGCTTCTGGTTTGTTCTCAAGCCCCCGCCTTGGCTGCCTGTGTTTCCGGTGCGCAGTGCGAAGCCAGTGATGGCTTGCTAACCGTCGCTCCCTCCGGCGGTAGTTTTATTCCAGCCGGTACGGGCAGACCCAATGCAGCCTTGGCAGCAACGGCCGGCAGTACCATTCAGGGCACAAACCTAAGCATTTCCGCCTCGGCAAACAATACGTATGCGGGCTATGCCATCTCTGGCAGCACACTGGATTTAACCCATTCAACCGTCAACGGTTGGGGCGGGATGCATGCGAGCGGACCCGGTAGCAACATACTCATGGATGGCGGGTCGGTAAACGTCGTTGACAGCGCCATCCATCTCGAAACAGGTGGGTCTGCTGATTTAAGCCAAGTCAATCTATCGAGTACTGGCAATGCGGTCGCTGTGTGGCTGAGAGGAAATAACAATCATTTCAGCATGTCAGGCGGCAGCCTAACCGGCACAACGCTTGGGGGAATTGACTTTTCCGGCTCAAATAACGTCGTGGATTTAAGCAACGTCACGATCACCTCGGGCGGCGTTTACGGTGTCGCCAATCATAATTTGGGCTCGAACAACAACGTACTGAACCTGTACGGCGGCTCCATTACCCATGCAAGCACGAACGGCAATGCGGCCGTGCATTTCGGGGGGAGCGGCAACCTGCTCATAGACGGCACCATCGTCAAAGCGACGGGGCTCGGCCACGCTGTGCTGGTCGGCAGTACGAACGGCACCAGCAGCCTGACGGCGCGTAACAACTTTGATTTTGAAACAAACGCCAACAGTGCCGTCGGCGTCAACATCAACAACAACGGCATTGCCGACCTCAAGGACGGCAAGATCACCACGAAGGGTAACGGTGCCATAGGCATCAGGATATTTTCCACCGCCAACGCTACGACGCCACTGACTGCCGAGCGTGTCACGGTCGAAACAAGCGGGGCGAATGCCCATGGCATTTATAGCGACGTCGGCCAGTCAACCTTGCGGGACGTGGACATCAAGGTCAATGGTCAGGCTATTGGACTGGCCAGTCTCAACCCGAACACAGATATTCAAATGACGGGCGGCAGCATTCATGCGGCTGGCGCAGGCGCGATCGCCGCTTTCGCGCATGGGGGCGGACGCATTGGCATAACAGGCGGCGACATCCATGCAACAGGCGTCAACGCCGTGGCGGCGTGGGCACAAAATGGCGGACATATCGAACTGGATGGCGTCACGGCGAATTCCCTGAACAACACCACCGGCGGCTCGGGCGTAAGAATTCAATCCGGCACCAGCGCGCTCCTCAAGAACAAAACGACGGTAACGACCGACGGCGCGCTTGCCCCTGGCTTGGTTTTTTTGGGTGCCACGGCAGCCAACGTCATAACGGTTGATGATTCCACGGTCACGGCGCAAGACTCTTTTGCCGTGCTGGCCAATGGCGGCACGGATACCTTGAATGTTGCCAATCAATCCCTCATCCGCGGCGACCGCCTCGCATACGCCGGCAACTGCGCGCCGCCGACGTGCGCCAGCACATTTGGTTCTCGTCTGACGATTCACGCCAACGACAGCCAGCTTGTTGGCCACACCGATGTCAGCGCGCAGTCCAGGCTGCACATGAACCTGGACAACCACAGCGTCTGGACATTACGTCCGTCAGCAGGCGGTTTGGCTCAATCACACACGTCGTTTCTTGACATCAAAAACAGCCATATCGTCTTTGATCAGAACAGCAGCGGCTTGTATCAAACGCTGCGGGTCGGGGCGGGTGATACGGGCGGCAACATGGCGGTGTACCACGCAGGACCTGGCGCGGCCATTACCCTGAACACCTTGCTCAATACCGGCGGTGCATTAAGCAATCAGCAAACCGACCGGGTATTGATTGAGGGCGATGTCAGTGGCACAACCCTGCTTCACATCCGGGAAGTCGCCGGCAGCCCTGGCGGTTTGACCTCGCCCAGTGGCGCGTATCTGGCCAGCGAGGGCATTTCGGTCGTGCAAGCATCCGGCGCGGCCACAGAAAATTCCTTTGCACTGGCTGGTGGCTACGTCACCATGAATAGCCTGCCTTATCAGTACACGTTGTACGCCTACGGACCAGGATCCCACAACGGCCCGGCCGATGCCAGCCAGAAACAGGTCGGCGGCGCGGGGCATTGGGATTGGCGGTTGCAATCCGGCTCGGGCTCGGGTTCAGGCTCAGCTCCGGCGCTTGTGCCACAAGCGTCTAATTATCTGCTTGCGCCTGGCGCCTTATTTCAAGCAGGTTTAACAGACATCGGTACGCTACACCGCAGGCTAGGAGACATCCGTCGTCGCGCCGCAGAGCCTGACAAAGCCAGTCAAGGCGAATTTTTCCTGCGCAGCTACGGCGGGGTGCAGGATTACCGCGCCAACCTGCATGTCAGCCCTTACACGCCGAATGCCGACATGCGCTACGCCGCACTACAAATCGGTGCCAATCTGTGGGGCATGGATACTTCACAGCATCGCCTGCGCGTAGGACTAGCAGGCAATCGCGGCGCGCTATCGTTTACGCCACGGGATGTGGCAGATAGCCGCAGAACCCACATGACCACCTGGGCTGTCTCGCCCACACTGACCTATCAGCACGAGTCGGGCGGCTACGTCGATGGTTTGACTTCACATGGCGCTTTTCAAGGCAAGGTGGCTACCCGTTTACGCGGCAAAACCGCCACGCTTAAAGGCCGTAGCACATCGGCTTCGGTAGAGACCGGCCTGCCGTTTGGCGTTGGCATGTTCACCGTCACACCGCAGGTGCAACTGACCTATCAGCGTCTAAGGTTTGACAACACGCGAGATGTCGACAATTTTCCCGTCGAAGCCGGCACGCTTCGCCAATGGACGCTACGCACTGGCACCGACATACAAACCCAACTCAGCCGCATCGCAGGCGGCGCGATCACACTACGCGGCAGTCTGCATCTGACGCAGCCCTTGGCGTCACGCCAGACCATCAATCTGGGCGAAGATTTTTATCTCAGCAAACCTGGCGCAACGCTGGACGCCGGGTTAGGCGTGGACGCAGTCTTTGCAAAAGGCCACGCCATGCTGTACGGAGAATTCGCTCGCCAGCAACGTATCAGCAGCGCGGGACACCAAGGCTGGATGGCAAACTTCGGACTGAAAGTCGCTTTTTAAACAAGGAGTTTAGAATCTGTTTATGATTTTTTGAGGATCAGCGCCAGAAATGCTAGATGGACGAATTGCAAACTGGTGCTTAAGTTTGTGTTCGCAGTTTTTCCATAGTCGCCCGTTCTTGTCCAACCAAGCAAAGCTGCGCTCGACAATCCAACGCTTTGGCCTTTGGCATCACCTTGAAGGTATGCAATTCATTGCGCTTGGCAATCTGCACAGTGACCTGTTCACCCAAAATGGCCTTCACCCCTTGCGCAAAGGGATGCCCGTATAGCCACCATCACACAATACGCTGTGCACCTGCCCCAGATGCGCTTTGTCGTGTTCCAATGTTTGCAATGCGCCGGTTCGATCCGTCACATCGGCGGTGCTGTCCGCCAACGCATGAGGCAAACCCATCGTATCGACTGCAATGTGGCGCTTGAACCCCTAGATTTTCTTGCCCGTGTCATAGCCCTTGTGCATCGCTGTGTCGGTGTTCTTCACGCTCTGCGCGTGCACAATCAAGAATGTGCTGCATGCGCCCCGCCCCTGTTTCTCTCGAGCCGCGCCAAGTAAGATTTTTTAATGCCTGCCCCCATCACGCGGCGCATTCCACTTGGCAAAATAGGAATACACCGTGCTCCATTTGGGAAAATCGCGCGGCAACGCCCGCCACCTGCAACCCGTGCAGAGCACATACAGCACCGCGCACCACTGCTCGTACAAGTCCACCGTGCGAGGCTTGGTGCGTTTGCGTGCCTGTTCCAACAATGGACAAATCAACTCAAATTGGGCGCAACGGGTGTCGCTGGGATAACCTATTCTGCTCATTCGCCAAAAATATCGGATATTCTTCAGATCATAAACAGGCTCTAAGCCAGAGAGCAGCCAGCCAAGCGGCAAGACCAATGCACGCCATGCCTCGCCTGCCTAAATCCCTCTTCCATTGATGGGAGAGGGGTTGGGGAGAGGGTGCTTTTAAGCCGCTTGCGACTGCAAATAATTTTGTAAACCGATGCGCTTGATCAAGCCAAGCTGCTGCTCCAACCAATAAGCATGGTCTTCTTCAGTATCAACAAGCTGCACTTTAAGCAAATCGCGGCTGACATAATCCTCATGCGCTTCGCAAAGCGCGATAGCAGCGGCCAGTGCACCGCGCACTTTGTATTCCAAACGTAAATCGCTTTCCAGCATGGCCGGTACATCAGCGCCAATATCGAGTTCTTCCGCGCGCATGCGCGGCGTACCTTGCAGAAACAAAATGCGCTTGATCAGTGCATCGGCGTGGCCGGTTTCTTCTTCCATCTCATGATTAAGGCGCTCATGGAGTTTGCTAAAACCCCAATCGTCATACATCCGCGAATGAATAAAGTACTGGTCACGCGCCGCCAACTCGCCCGCCAGCAGCTCGTTGAGACAGTTAATGACTTCTATTTTCCCTTGCATTTCAATAAAACCTTTAAGGCAACTAACAAGGCAACTATGGTGAACTTTAAAATTTATCGGGTCAAGTTAAATATTGGCCATTGATTAAATACAAAACCATTATCAATTAAATTATCAGTTTTGCTGAATGGTTTAAATCTTCATTATTTATTGGGTCTTAGGAAGCAAACATGTTTTTATGGCATGATAACTTCCTGATATGACTGGTAAAAATAGGTACTTCAAACGTTCGAAAATCAG